>JBIOTO010000053.1:0-3945 GCA_044865945.1 Solirubrobacterales bacterium | reverse complement strand
GGGGGCGACTCTCCCCAGGGCTGACTACCTGCCCAGGTTGACCCGGACGCGCGCTCCCGGCGCCAGGACTTTGCCCGGACGCGGGGTCTGCTTGAGGACCTTGCCGACTTTTTTCGCCGGCGCCTCGACCTTCTTCACGTGGCCGAGCTTGCAGCCGCCGCGGCGCAGCAGGGTTTTCGCCTTCTTCAGCGACTTGCCTTTGACCGCCGGCACCACGCAGGCGCGGTAGACGTAGTCGTCGAACCGGGTGTTGGCGTTGTCGCCCGCCACGGTCGTGATCGAGACGTCGACCTTGCCCGGCCGCAGCACGCCAGGGGCGGTCGCGGTGATCTCGGTGTCGGAGTCGACCGTGAAGCTGGCCGCCGGCGTCGAGCCGAATTTCACCGCCGAGGCGTTGAGGAAGTTCTGGCCGGTGATCGTCAGAACGGTGCCGCCGGTGACCGAGCCGAAGTTCGGCGCGATCGAGGCAACTTCCGGCACCGGCAGGACTTCGGCGCTGAGCTCGATCTCTTTGCCGCTGACGATTTCGCTCGGAGGCACGATCGAACCGTCGAACGGAGTCGGGAAGATCGTGGCGTAGCTGGCACCAGAAGCCTCGGCGACGCCGATTTTGTCCGTCGCGTTGGTCGGATCAATCCCGATCAGATCGCCGGCCCTAACTTTCAGGTTGGTGGAAAAACGCTCGAGGCCTTCGCTCGGAGGCACGGCCGGCAGACTCGTCCCCGCCGCTTCGTAGGCACCTTTGCCGTTCGGGTGCAGGACCCGGAGGTAGAAGGGACCGCCGCTCGCGCCCTGGACCTGCCAGCGGACGATCGCGCCGTCGACCGGTGAGGCGATGCTCGCCCCGGCCTCGGGCAGACCGGTGTTGAAGAACGTCTGAACCCGGGTGAACTCGGTCGCCGTGAAGTCTTTCGGCAGGACGCTGCCGATTTTGATCACCGCCGCCTGCGCCGAAGCCGCCATTAGCGCCATCGCGCTCATCACACACGTGACCGCGATCGCCAGGCGACGCGTTCGTCCCTTGCCGCTACGTCGAACAACTCTCCCCTGCTGTTGCCGCATTGTTTGTTCCCTTCTGATTGATTGCGCTTCGGTACTGGACACCGATGCGCTAAACGAGAAGGTTGAAAAAAGTTGCGGGAAGGGAGAGAGGAACCTCTGTGTTTGTCTTGATCAGGGACTCGAAAGAGCCCGCCGCCGGAATCGAACCGGCAACCTCCTCATTACAAATGAGGCGCTCTCCCAGGTTGAGCTAGGCGGGCAGGGGTGGCAATGATGTCCGAAATGGACGCGACGTTCAGATTCTTGGAGCCTGATGAGGGTACCGTGCTGACGGGCGCGATCGAGGCGGCATATGGTCAGACTTATGACGTGCGGTGGGTCTACGACGCCGCCGAGGTGGGGAGTCGAATCGAGGCCGGCACCTACGTCTCCTGCATCGCGGAAGCCCCTGCAGGTGACCTTCTTTGTCACATCGGGATGAGCCTCGGCGCGGCTGGCGACGCGGTCGGCCATTCGGGCCAAGCGGTGACGTTGCCGGCGGCCCGCGGCCATCACCTCTTCACCCGCACCAAGAGGCACCTGATGGACTGGGCTCGGGACCGTGGATTGGCCGGCATGTACAGCGAGGCAACCGCCGCCCACCCCTACAGCCAGAAGGCCAACATCGAGCTCGGCGCGCACGAGACCGGCTTCCTGCTCGGCTGGATCCCGGCGTCGGTATCCAACGACGCCGCGGAGGGCCGGCTGGGCCGGCAGTCGGCGGCGCTGCTCTACCTGAAGCTGAACGACGGGCATGAGCGCGAGGTGTACGCGCCCGAGCGACACCGCGCGATCGTCGGCCAGACGCTCGAGCTCTGCCAGCTGCGCGGGACGCTGGCCCACCCGCCCGCCGAGTGCGAGCTGGCGGACCGGACCGAGCTGCACGTCGAGGTCGACAGCGACCACAACCTGGCCCTGATCACCGTCCACGTTCCCGGCGCCGACCTGGAGACCGTGATCAGCGCCGAGCGCCACCACCTTTTCCACCGCCACTGCCTCGACGCCGTCTACATCGACCTGCCGTTGGAGAGGCCGGCGACTGCCCTGGTCGCCGACCACCTCGAGCGCCTCGGCGTTTCCTACGCCGGCGTGTTTCCCAACCCGCGAACCGACGGCGACGTGCTCCGCATGCAGTCGCTGCACCGGGTCCGAGTCAAGGCCGACGACGTCGCCGTCGCCTCGGACCACGGGCGCGAGCTGCTCGATTACGTCATGGCCGACCTGCCGCAGGCCGGCTAGGAAGCGACCTCGCGCGACGCCAGGTGGGTCCCCACCTTGCGCTTGACCCGCTGCAGGGCGTTGTCAACCGTCTTGGTGTCGCACTCCAGGCGCTCGGCGATCACCTCGTAGGAGTGGCCGTCGAGGTAGAGCGAGAGCACCCGGCTCTCGAGGTCGGAGAGCACGCCTGAGACTCCCGAGAGACAGGAGACGAGGCTCTCCAGCTCTTCGGTCGCGATCACCTGGTTGACCGGATCGTGGACGCTCGGCCCGGGCAGGATCTCGTCGAGGGTGGTTTCCGAATCGCCTGCGGCGGCTGGCGTCTGGCTGAAGGAGACGTACTGGTTGAGGGGGGTGTGCTTGTTCCGAGTCGCGGTCTTGACCGCGGTGATGATCTGGCGGGTGATGCAGAGCTCGGCGAAGTTGCGGAAGCTCGACTCGCGATCGGTCCGGTAATCCCGGATCGCCTTGTAGAGGCCGAGCAGGCCCTCCTGGATCAGGTCGTCGGACTCGCCGCCGAGGAGAAAGTAGGACGAGGCCTTGAGGCGGACGAAGCCGCGGTAGCGCTTGACGATCGTGTCGTAGGCATCGGTCCGTCCCTCCTTAGCGAGGGCGACCAGGTAGTGATCATCAAGTTCAACTTGAGGGTTAGGGTTAGCGGGGATGCGGCCGCTTGCCTGTGCCACCGGCAACGGCGTTTCCTGCGTAGGCGACGATAGAGCCACAGATCCTTCTCCTTGCTGAAGGGTCGTGGCGCCACTTACCTCCCCCGAGGCGCCCTATTCAACGGGTGAGCCTCAAGCTGAGGTTCACCCTTATTGCGCCGCTAGTTTACGTGCATGCGGAGTTCTGTCAACCCCAAATTGCGGGAAAAGCAAAATTCGTTGCAATTGCAGGAGAGCTCAGCCGCGCTGGCGGAGCGCCTCGAACAGCAGCGCGGTGGCGGCCGCTGAGACGTTCAGCGACTCCACCTGGCCCTTTCGGGGCAACGCGATGAGGCCGTCGCAGGCTGACGCCACGCGCGGCCGTAGGCCTTTGCCCTCTCCCCCCAGGACGATCACGGTGGGGCCGGTTAGGTCGGTTTGCCACGGGGTCTGCTTGGCCTCGGCGTCGGCACCCCAGATCCAGAAGCCCGTCTCCTTGGCTTCGGCCAGCCAATCGGCGAGGTTGCGGACATGGGCGATTTCGAGGTGCTCGACCGCGCCCGCTGAGGTCTTGCAGGTGACGGCGGTGACCGCCGCTGAGTGGCGCTCGGGGACGACGACTCCGGCGGCGCCGGCGAACTCGGCCGAACGGCAGACGGCGCCGAGGTTGCGCGGGTCCTGCACCTGGTCGAGCGCCACCAGCAACGCTCCCTCCTTCCGCAGCATCCCCACCGGGTCGCCGTAGGGGTAGGGATCGACCTCGGCGACCACCCCCTGGTGGTCTGGCGAGCCGCAGAGCCGCTCCAGCTCCTCCGCCGAGGTCTCCGGCGCCCGCCAGACGCGGTGGACCCGCCGCCTCCCCCGCTCCGCCTCGGCGACCGGATTGCGGCCGTAGATGAACTGGTTCGCCATCAGGACCTGGGAACCAGACTCGGCCCCTCGGCCGAATCCCGCACTTCCCAGCCCAGCTCGGCCAGCTCGTCGCGCAAAGCGTCAGCTCGGGCGAAGTCCTTCGAGGTCCGCGCCTCCTCGCGTTCTTCCA
>JBIOTO010000052.1:0-2396 GCA_044865945.1 Solirubrobacterales bacterium | reverse complement strand
ACGGCTCCGCGGGCGGTTGAAGGTGATGGAGCGAGGGACAGCGGTGGAGGTAGATGCCTCGGCGTCGCTTGCGGCCCGAGGTGGTTGGAATCGAGACGTGGGCGGGGCCGTCGATGGGTTTGAGGAGCTTCCAGAGCACCGCCGCGGACACGTGACTTAGGACCGCACCGGCGCCACAAGCGAGAACTGCGGCCATGAAGCGAGCGTGGAGATTCGGTGCGCGGTGTCCCACGGCGTAGACGCCGTGGTGGACTCGGTGGAGATGACCATCGCGAAGGCCTTTGGTGATCGCGTTCTTGCCGACACCGACCTCACCGAGCTGCCGCGAGGTGACGACGCCGTGCTGGCGCGCGGCGATTCTCGCGAGGCGAGACCAAGGGGTGTCGCTTTTTTCCCGCACGGGTGGGAATAAGGCGACAGGCCTTCGGACTCTCCCCCTTACCTCGCTGGTTTTGTCCCTTAAAGCGGCTGAGTCGTTGGGCGGATCAGGATCTCGTTGACGTCGACGCTGGGGGGTTGTTCCAGCGCGTACATCACCGCCCGGGCGATGTCGTCGTCCTTTAGGGCGTAGTTGCCGGGACTGTTGTCGAAGAAGGGCGTGTCGACCATTCCTGGCTCGATCAGGGTGACGCGGATGCCGTGGTTCTCGTGCATCTGGCGCAGCTCCTGGCGCAGGCCCTCGCCGATCGCGGTCGCCGCCCACTTGGTCGCCGAGTAGAGCGAGCCGGGCAGCACCCGCCGGCCGGCGATCGAGCTGGTGACGAGGAAGTGGCCGTCGCCGCGGTCGAGCAGGTGGGGGAGGGTGGCGCGGATCGTCAGCGCCACGCCGTAGACGTTGGTCAGCACCATCGAGCGCCAGTGCTCCGGACTCTCCTCAAGGTAGCCGCGGGTGGCGCCGAAGCCGGCGTTGGCGAAGACGCCGTCGATCCGGCCGAAGCGCTCCAGCGTCGCCGCCGCCATCGCCTCGACCTGGTCCCACTCGGTGACGTCGCAGCGGATGGCGATCGCCCGCTCGGAGCCGCCCAGCTCGTCGGCCAGCGCCTGAAGCTCCTCCTCGCGGCGGGCCGCCAGCGCCAAGCGGTACTTCCCGGCCGCCGCCCTGGCGGTCGCGGCGCCGATGCCGCTGCTGGCGCCGGTGATCAGCAGAACGGGGTCGTCGGCCATGGCCGTGATTCTCCCAGGTCGCCGCCTTGCGATAATCCCGGTTGCCTGTGGACCCTCAGCGCAAGCGGAAGATCCGGCTGGTCGTAGCGCTCAGCGCTGCCGTGCTGCTCGCGGTGGCGCTCATCTACACCTCCTTCTCGGCCTCGACCGAGGCGAAGGAGCCATCGCAGCTGCTCTCCGCCACGCCGGGGACCAGCTACGAGATGAGCGGTCGCGTCGTCAAGGGCTCGGTCCAGCGCGACGGCACCGGCATCGCCTTCGACGTGGTCGACCGCGACGGCGGCGGCAAGAGCCTGCCGGTCACCTACACCGGCACCGTCCCCGACCCGTTCCGCGGCGGCCGCGAGATCATCCTCACCGGGGCGATCGAGAACGGGGTCTTCGTCGGCGAGCCTGACACCCTGATCACGAAGTGCCCGTCGAAGTTCACCACCAAGTCTGATGGCTAGCCTCGGCAGCGCCCTTCTGGGCCTTGCCTTCCTCTCGGCGCTCGGCGCCGGCGCCCTCGCGCTCGCCGGCCGCAACGGCGACGAGCGCCGGTTGCTGCTGTCCCGCCGCGTCGTCTATGCCTTCTGCGGACTGCTCACCGCCTGCGTGGTGATCATCGAGATCGCTTTCGCCTCGAACGACTTCTCCTTCAACCTCGTCGAGCAGCACTCATCGATCGAGACGCCGCCCTTCTACAAGATGGCGGCGATGTGGTCGAGCCAGGAGGGCTCGCTACTGCTCTGGGCCTGGGTGCTCTCGATCGCCGCCGCCGCCGCGCTCTACGCCACCCGCAACAAGCTGCGCGACCTGGTCCCCTGGGCGACCGCGGTGATGATGGGCGTCGCCGCCTTCTTCACCGGCCTGATGCTGTTCGCGCCGAACGTCGACCCGTTCGCGACGCTCGACCCGGCGCCGGCCAATGGGGTCGGCCTCAACCCGCTGCTGCAGCACCCGAGCATGATGATCCACCCGCCGATGCTCTACTCGGGCTACGTCGCCTTCACGGTGCCGTTCGCCTTCGCGATCGGCGCCCTGGTCACCCGCCGGCTCGACGCCGAGTGGATTCGCGCCACCCGCCGCTTCGCCCTGATCGCCTGGGCCTTCCTCGGCCTCGGCCTGCTGCTCGGCGCCCGCTGGTCCTACACCGAGCTCGGCTGGGGCGGCTACTGGGCCTGGGACCCGGTCGAGAACGCGGCGCTGATGCCGTGGCTGCTCGGCACCGCCTTCCTGCACTCGATCATGGT
>JBIOTO010000051.1:0-6491 GCA_044865945.1 Solirubrobacterales bacterium | reverse complement strand
CGGCGACGCCCGCCGAGCCGGAGGCGACCAAGGTCAACTCCGGCGCCACGGTGCGCGAAGTCGCCGAATCGCTCGGTCTCGCCCCGGCCGAGGTGATCAAAAAACTGATGATGATGGGCGAGATGGCGACGCTGACGCAGACTCTCACCGACGACTCGGTGAAGGCGATCGCCGACGAGTACGACCGCAAGGTCGAGATCGTCCACGCCGCCGACGAGGAGCCCGAGGAGCCTGAGTTCACCGACGCCGACGAGGACTTGGTCGACCGCCCGCCGGTGGTGACGATCATGGGTCACGTCGACCACGGCAAGACCTCGCTGCTGGACGCGATCCGCGAGACCGAGGTCGCGGCCGGCGAGGCCGGCGGCATCACCCAGCACATCGGCGCCTACCAGGTCCACCACGACGAGAAGACGATCACCTTCCTCGACACCCCGGGCCACGCCGCCTTCACGGCGATGCGCGCCCGCGGCGCCAAGGTCACCGACGTGGTCGTCGTGGTCGTCGCCGCCGACGACGGCGTCATGCCGCAGACCAGAGAGGCGATCGACCACGCCCGCGCCGCCGACGTGCCGATGCTGATCGCCGTCAACAAGATCGACAAAGAGGGCGCCAACCCGGAAAAGGTCCGCGGTGAGCTCGCCCAGATGGAGATCACCTCCGAGGAGTGGGGCGGCGACACCGTCTTCTGCGAGGTCTCGGCGAAGACCAGGGAGGGCCTCGACAACCTGCTCGACATGATCCTGCTCGTCACCGAGCTGGAGGAGCTGGCGGCGAACCCGAACGCGGATGCCTCCGGCAACGTGATCGAGTCCCAGCTCGACCCCGGTCGCGGCCCGGTCGTGACCGTCCTCGTCCAGCGCGGAACCCTGCGCGTCGGCGACTCGCTCGTCGCCGGGCCGCAGTGGGGCCGGGTACGGGCGATGCACGACTTCACCGGCAAGGCCGTCTCCGAGGCGGTGCCCGGGATGCCGGTCGAGGTGCTCGGCTTCGACGGCGTCGCCGACGCCGGCGAGTTCGTGCAGACGGTCGAGGGCGACCGCCAGGCCCGCCAGATGGCGGGGGAGCGCGCCCACCGGCTCAAAACCGAGGCGCTGGCCCGCCGCCAGGGCCGCAAGGTCAGCCTCGACGAGGTCTTCGCCCGCGCCCAGGAGGGCGAAATCAAGGAGCTCAACATCGTCCTCAAGGCCGATGTCGCCGGCTCGCTGGAGGCGCTGCAGGACGAGCTCGCCAAGGTGCCGCAGGAACGGGTCTCGATCAACGTCATCCACTCGCAGACCGGCGGCATCAACGAGTCCGACGTGATGCTGGCCTCGGCCTCCGACGCGATCATCATCGGCTTCAACGTGCGTCCCCTGCTCGACGCCAAACGGGCGGCGGCGCGCGAGGGCGTCGACGTCCGCACCTACTCGGTCATCTACAAAATCACCGAAGACCTGCGCAACGCGATGGAGGGTCTGCTCGACGCGGTCGAGGTCGAGGAGACGATCGGCGAGGCGCTGGTCAAACAGACCTTCAAAGCCTCCAAGGTCGGCCGCATCGCCGGCTGCATCGTCGCCGAGGGCAAGGCCGTGCGCACCGCCAGCGTCCGCCTGATCCGCGAGGGAACGGTGATCTGGACCGGCGAGCTCGGCTCCCTGCGCCGCTTCAAAGACAACGTCCAGGAAGTCGAGGAGGGCCAGGAGTGCGGCATCGTCCTCGAGGGGTACGCCGACGTCAAGGAGGACGACGTGCTCGAGTTCTTCCAGACGAAACAGGTCGAGCAGACCCTGGAGTAGCATGGCTGGCTCCCGCATGCGGCGCATCAACGAGGTGCTCCGCGAGGTGGTGGGGGCCGCAATCGCAGGCGAATTGAG
Source organism: Solirubrobacterales bacterium (assembly GCA_044865945.1). Classification (GTDB taxonomy): domain Bacteria; phylum Actinomycetota; class Thermoleophilia; order Solirubrobacterales; family 70-9; genus VAYN01. The sequence goes on along the minus strand of JBIOTO010000051.1, from coordinate 4,635 downwards.
TGATCCCCGTATCGGCTTCGTGACCGTCACCTCCGTTGAGACCAGCCCCGACCTGCGCACCGCCAAGGTGTTCGTCAGCGTGCTCGGCTCCGAGGAGGAGCGGGAGGCGACGCTGGAGGGGCTGCGCTCCTCCCACGGCGTGATCCAGTCGCGGATCGCGGCGGAGACGCGGATGAAGCGGACCCCGACCCTGACCTTCCGCTACGACGACACGATCGAGCAGGGCGTGCGGATCTCCGAACTGCTGGAGGAGGGCGAGGAGGAATGAGCTCGGTCCCCGACGTCGCCACCTCCGACCTTGAGCGCGTCAGCGCCGAGCTGCGGGCTCGCGACCGTTTCCTGCTGACCGCCCACGAGGGCCCCGACGGCGACGCCCTCGGCTCGCTGCTCGGCCTGCACAAAGTCCTCACCCAGCTGGGCAAGGACTCGGTGATGTTCATGGGCGCGAAGGAGTTTCCGCTGCCGATCGAGTACCGCTTCCTGCCGCTGGAGGAGGTCTTCCACGAGCCGCCGGCCGACATGGCCGACCGCACGGTGGTCTTCCTCGACTGCGGCAACGTCGACCGCGTCCCGGTCGACTGGCTGACCGCCGGCGGCAACGAGGTGATCAACATCGATCACCACCACGACAACACCCGCTTCGGCGACATCAACCTGGTCGAGGTCGGCGCCTCCTGCACCGCCGAGATCGTCTACGACCTGGCCCTGCTGCTGGGGGCGAAGATCACCGCCGAGCTCGCCTCGGCGCTCTACGTCGGCCTGATCACCGACACGGGCAAGTTCATGTACGAGAACACCAACGCCCACACCCACCGGGTCGCCGCCGACCTGATCGAGGCCGGGGTCGACGTCGACGACACCTACCGCCGCCTCTACGAGCACGTGCCGCTGGAGAAGCTGCGGCTGGTCTCGCGCGCGCTCGACAAGATCTCCAGCTACTGCGAGGGGAGGCTGGCGGTCAGCTACATCACCACCGCCGACTACGAGGCGACCGGCGCCGGCGAGGAGATGACCGAGGGCCTGATCGACAACCTGCGCTCGATCGACGGGGTCAAGGTCGCCGCCGTGATCCGCGACCTCGGCGACCGCGGCCGGGCCGCCCGCAAGGTCAGCCTGCGCTCCAGCGCCGGCGAGGTCGACGTCTCGGCCGTCGCCCGGCTGCACGGGGGAGGGGGGCACAAACGCGCCGCCGGCTTCTCCACCGATCTCGAGTACGAGGAGCTGGCCGAGTTCCTCGCCGGCGAGGTCTCCAAGCAACTCGGAAGCTGAGGATGACGGCGGAAACCGGCACCGTTCTGCTCTACGACAAGCCGGCCGGCGTGACCTCCCACGACGTCGTCGCCAAGGTCCGCCGCGAGCGCGGCGCCAAGGCCGGCCACGCCGGCACCCTCGACCCCTTCGCCACCGGACTGCTGCTGATCCTGCTCGGGCGCGCCACCCGCCTGCAGCGCTTCCTCGTCGGCCTGCCGAAGACCTACCTGGCCACCGCCCGGCTCGGCTGGCGCTCCAGCACCGGCGATTCCGACGGCGAGCTGACCGCGACCGGGCGGGTGCCCGGCTCGCTGGAGCTGCCGACCGGGACGGTGCGCCAGCACGTGCCGATGACCTCGGCGGTGCGGGTCGGCGGCGAGCGCCTCTACAAGAAGGCCCACCGCGGCGAAGTGGTGGAGACGCCGGCCCGCGACGTCGAAGTACACCGGGCCGAGCTGCTCTCCAGCGACTCAGAGTTCGCCCATTACGAGATCGAGTGCTCGGCCGGGACCTACGTGCGGACCCTGGTCGAGACCCTCGGCGACGCCTACTGCTCGGACCTGCGGCGGACCGCCGTCGGACCCTTCCGGATCGAGGACGCCGGCGAGGAGCTGGCGGCCGAGCGGGTCGCCGAACTGGTTCCGGCAATCGCGGAGGCCCTGCGATGAGCATCAGGGTCACCTCGCTCCCCGACGCCGAGCCGCGGCCACGGAACGTCGCGATCGGCACCTTCGACGGCGTCCACCTCGGCCACCAGGCGGTGATCGAGGGCGCCGACACGGTCCTCACCTTCGACCCGCACCCGCTCGAAGTCCTGCATCCGGCGGCGACGCCGAAGCTGATCATGCCCTTCGGGGTCAAGCGCGACGTGATCGAGGGCCTGGGGGTCGAGGAGCTGGTCGTGATCCCCTTCGACAAAAGCTTCTCCACCCAGACCGCCGAGGAGTTCGTCGAGCACGTCCTGGTCGAGAAGCTGAACGCCAAGCAGGTCTCGGTGGGGGAGAACTTCCGCTTCGGGGCCAAAGCCAAAGGCGACCCGGCGATGCTGGAAGCCCACCCCGAGTTCGAGACGCGAGTCGTGCCGCTGGTCGAGGTCGACGGCGAGACCGTCTCCTCGACCCGGATCCGCGCTCTTGTCGCGGCCGGCGACATGGTCGGCGCGCGGCACTGCCTCGGTGCGCCGTTCATGGTCGAGGGGACGGTGGTCAAGGGCGATCAGCGGGGACGGGAGCTCGGCTTCCCGACCGCCAACCTGGTTCCCGACGACCGCCTCGCGATCCCCGGCCACGGCGTCTACGCCGCCTTCGCCAACGGCGTCCCGGCGGCGGTCAACGTCGGCGTCCGCCCGACCTTCGAGAGCGGCCGGGGCGTCCTGATCGAGACCTACCTGATCGACCACGAGGAGGACCTCTACGGCAAGACCCTGCGGGTCGCCTTCGCCGAGCGCCTGCGCGGCGAGCGCGCCTACCACGAGGTCGACGAGCTGATCGCCCAGATGTACCGCGACGTCGAGGACGCCAGGCGTGTCTGTGCTAGCTTGCAGCGGCCGTCGCGCCCCTGAGTGCGGCGTTTATTACGAGATGAGCCTGACCAAAGAGAAGAAGAGCGAGCTGATCGGCAAATACGGCCGCGGCGAGAGGGACACCGGCTCGGCCGAGGTCCAGATCGCGCTGTGCACCGAGCGGATCAACGAACTCACCGAGCACCTGCGCACCCACGCCAAGGACCACCACTCGCGTCGCGGTCTGCTGATGCTCGTCGGTAAGCGCCGCCGGATGCTGCGCTACCTCGAGAAGACCGACCTCGAGCGCTACCGCGCCCTGGTCAAAGAACTCGGCCTGCGGCGATGATCGCGGTCGGGGAGAAGGCCCCCGACTTCACTCTCCGCGACCAGGACGGAGAAAAGGTCTCGCTGGCGGACTTTCGCGGCCGCAAGGTGCTGCTGATCTTCTACCCGGGGGACTTCAGCCCGGTCTGCGGCGATCAGCTCTCGATCTACCAGGAGGTCAAGCCGGAGATCGAGGCCAAGGGCGTGGAGATGGTCGGAATCAGCGTCGACAGCTTCTTCGCCCACCGGGCGTTCCAGGAGAAGCTGGGCATCGACACCCGGCTCCTCTCGGACTTCGAGCCGAAGGGAGAGGTGGCACGCGCCTACGGCTCCTACGTGGAGAAGCTCGGCTTCGCCAACCGCACCCTCGTCCTCGTCGACGAGGAGGGCGCCGTCGCCTGGACCCACGAAGCGGACAACCCGGGCGAGATTCCCGGCGCCAACCTGATCTTCGACGCGCTCGCCTAGCGCGATGACCGACCTCGGCTCGGCCCCGATCCCGGCGATCGGGCCGGACGACCACGTCGCCGGCGAGGGGGAGGAGGGGTTGGTCGTCTACGCCGACCTCGGCTGCCCGCACTGCGCCGGTGCCTGGCAGCGGCTGCGCGAGCACCCCGGCCGGCTCGTCTTCCGCCACTTCCCGGTCGCCAGCAAGCATCCGCGCTCGCCGGCGCTGCACGCGGCCGCGGAGGCGGCCGGGCGCCAGGGGCGCTTCTTCGAGATGGTCGATTCGCTCTACGCCGATCGCGGCCGGGTCGACGACCCGCATCTGTGGGAGCGCGCGGAGGGCTTTGGGCTCGACCTCGACCGCTTCCAGGCCGACCGCCGGGACACGGAGACCGAGGCCCGCGTAAAGCGCGATTTCCAGTCCGGCATTCGCGCTGGCGTGGCGGGCACTCCGGCGGTTTTCGATGCCTGTACCCTTCAGACAGTTAGAGAACGAGAGTTCTGAACGCAATGGGCCGCCAACCGGGCGGCCGGAGGTAACAACTAAATGAGCATGTTTGACGTAACCCGCGTCTCGGCGGATATCGGCGATGGCCAGATTTCCTTCGAGACCGGAAAACTCGCGAAGCAGGCGAGCGGTGCCGTCGTCGTCCGCAGCGGCGACACGATGGTCCTCTGCACCGCCACCGTCGGGAACCTTCGCGACGTGGACTTCCTTCCCCTCACCGTCGACATCGAGGAGCGGATGTACGCCGCGGGCAAAATCCCCGGCTCGTTCTTCCGTCGCGAGGGCAAATCGAGCGAGAAGGCGACGCTTACCGCGCGCATGATCGATCGCCCGATCCGCCCGCTCTTCCCCAAGGGCTGGCACTACGAGACGCAGCTGGTCGCGACCCCGATGTCGGTCGACCAGGTCCACCCCTACGACATCCTCGCGATGAACGGCGCCTCGGCCGCGCTGGCGATCTCGCCGGTCCCGGTCGCCGCCCACGTCGGCGCTGTCCGCATCGGGAAACTCGACGGCGACTTCGTCGTCAACCCCGAGGAGGAGAGCCACGAGGAGCTCGAACTCGACCTGATCGTCGCCGGCACCGACGAGGCGATCCTGA
>JBIOTO010000050.1:0-5717 GCA_044865945.1 Solirubrobacterales bacterium | reverse complement strand
GGATCAGCATGTGCTCGGCCAGCCAGCCCTCGTCGCGCGCCATCGCCGAGGCGATCCGCAGCGCGAAGCACTTCTTGCCGAGCAGGGCGTTGCCGCCGTAGCCCGAGCCGAAGGACCAGATTTCGCGCGTCTCGGGGTAGTGGACGATGTACTTGTTGGCCTCGTTGCAGGGCCAGGAGACGTCTTCGACGCCCTCGGTCAGCGGCATCCCGACCGAGTGCACGCAGGGGACGAACTCGCCGTCGGTGCCGAGCACCTCGAGCGCCGCCGCGCCCATGCGGGTCATGATCCGCATGTTGGTGGCGAGGTAGGCGGAGTCGGTCAGCTGCACGCCGATCTCGGCGATCTCGGAGCCGAGCGGGCCCATCGAGAAGGGGACGACGTACATCGTGCGGCCCTTCATCGAGCCCTTGAAGAGCTGGCCGAGGGTCTCGCGCATCTCGGCCGGGTCGCGCCAGTTGTTGGTCGGGCCGGCGTCCTCCTCCTGCTCGGAGCAGATGAAGGTGCGGTCTTCGACCCGGGCGACGTCGGCCGGGTCGGAAAGGGCGAGGTAGCTGTTCGGCCGCTTGGCGTCGGAGAGGCGCTCGAAGGTGCCGGCGTCGATCAGGACCTGGGCGAGGCGGTCGTACTCCTCGGCGGAGCCGTCGCACCAGTGGACCGAGTCGGGTTCGGTGAGGGAGGCGATTTCGTCGACCCAGCTCAGAAGCTTCTCGTGGGTCGTCAACTCAGCTGGGGCAGTGGTCAGGTCGCTCATTTCGCCTCTTGCTCGCCTCTCTTTAATTCTTGGGTTTGAGGCCGATCATCGAGATGTCGGCATCCTTGTTGCGAATTTTCAACGTCGCTACTTTCCGCTCGCCGTCGGAGAAAATCACTTCACAAGTGAAGGTCGATCCCGGGTCAACTGAGACATCAGAGGGGCAATCGACAGCCTGAATCTTGACATGAAGTGAGCTTTCTAGGTCAGCCTGGATCGTGTCCTCGAGCTTGACGGGGTCAACGACGGTCCCGCACCCCGCCGCCAAAAAGGCGCTCAGGAGAAGGCCGAGAACCGCGAAACGACGTGCTGGCCGGCTCATTCGCCGGCCTCGAGGGGAAAGCGCACGCGGGGCAGTATTCCAAGCCGCCCGGCGACCCCTCTAGCGCTGGAAGATTTCCCCGCGCGGATTGAGGTCGCGGGCTTCCTTGTAGGCGGCGACCGCGGCGTCGGCGCGACCGTTCTCGGCGGCGATCCGCGAGAGGACGAGCCAGAGGCGCCAATTGGTCGACTCGCGGTCGACCGCGGCGCGAGCCGCGGCTTCGGCGGCCGGTAGGTCGCCGATCAGCTCCAGGACCAGCGCCTGCTGCAGCCGCGGCGTCGCCGCCGCCGGCTCGACGTTCTGGGCGCTCTTCGCGTCCTCGAGCGCCGCCGTGTAGTCGCCCCCTCGCACCGAGGCCTGGCTCTGGCGGGTGAGGCTGAGCGAGGCGAGCGGGATCGCGATCGCGACGATCGCCAGCAGGGAGACGATTCCGACCCCGACCCGCCAGGAAACCGGCAGGCGCGGCTTGACGCCGCTTCCACCCGCGACCAGCAGGCCGCTGGCGAGCATCAGCGCCGCGACCGGCACCGCCGGCACCTGCCACATCCAGTCCACCGCCGCGGTCATCAGGAAGACCGTGAAGCCAGCCAGGGCAGCGGCCAGCCGCGAGCGCTCCTCGGCGTCGCTGAGCAGGGCGGCGCGCAGGCCGCTGACGAAAACCCAGGCGAGAAAGGAGAGGAGCAGGACGATGCCGACGATCCCCAGCTCCCCGATCGTCTGCATGTAGAGGGAGTGGGCGTCGCGGACCGTTTCCGCCTCGTCGCCTTCGCGCGCCCACCAGAACTGGAAGGTGCCGGAGCCGGTCCCGATCAGTGGCGCGGTGGCGTTCTCGTCCAGGGTCGAGGTCCAGAACTGGTAGCGGCTCTCGCCGGCGGCGCTGCTGAGCCGCTCGCTGCCTTCGCCGGGCCCGCCGCCCTCCTTGAATTCACCCCAGGCGTCGGAGACGCGGCCCGGCGCCCCGACCGCCAGCGCGATGACGAGGAGGACCACGGCGCCAATCGCCACCCCGGCCCAGGTTCCCTCCTTCGAGGGACGCGACCAGCCGGGCCGCTGCCAGCGACGGCTCAGCGCCGAGACGCCGGCCTGCAGCAGGCCCACGGCGGCGCAGACCAGGATTACGATTGGCATCAGCTCGTCGCCCTGTTCGCGGGCGAGGGCGTTGGCGAGCCCTTCGTGCAGCGCCTCGCGATCGTGGGCGAGGGAGATCAGGAGGGCGCCGGCGACGGCCGCGAGCGCCAGTGGGACCAGCTTCGGCAGCCGGTCAGCCGCCACCACGAGGAAGAGGAGGGTCGCGATCGCGGCGGCGGCGATCCCGCCGCGCGAGAGCGTCAGGTAGAGGACCAGGATCATCGCCGGCAGCGCGGCCGCGGCCGCGGCCCGGGTGAGGATCCAGCGGGCCCCGCTCGCCAGCTGCAGCAGCAGCGGGATCCCGATCGCGGTCAGCGCGGCGAGGGCGTTCCAGTAGTTGAGCGGGAAGGAGAGCCGGTCCTCGCTTTCGAGGATCTTCCCGGTCTGCTGCGCGGTCGGGAACCAGTCGGGGTGCAGGCGCGAGAGCAGCGCCACGACCGCGACAACGGCGATCGCCCCGGCGACGGCGCCGATCAGCCGCTGGGTTTCCCGCCCGTCGCGACTGGCCAGGACCAGGGCGAAGATCGCCACGTAGCTGAGCGCCCGAGCGAAGTCGGTGAAGGTTTTCTCGACGCTCTCGGTCCAGACCAGGCTGAGACCGATCCAGAGGGCGAAGGCGGTCAGCAGGCCGAGGGCGGCGAGAGCGGCCGGCCCGAGCCGTCGCCGCGGCAGCAGCCCGACGGCGACGGTCGCCAGCAGTGCCCACCAGGCGGCGATCCCGACCTGGTCGTGGACGAGCGGGTCATAGCCGCCGCCTTCCAGCCCGAGGAAGAGGACGAGGCCGAAGCAGAGCGCCCAGGCCGCGGTCGCGGCCCAGTCCCAGTCGGCCCGAATCTTCGCCACCATTTCGCGCCACCGCATCGAGCCGGTCTCCATTCGGTTCTATCCTAGGAGCGTGGGTCGGACAGCGACCCTCGCCACCCAACGATGAAAGACCGACGCCAAATCCTCGCGATCCTCGCCGCCTCCGCGGTGGCCGCGCTCGCGCTGCCCGCCGCCGCGGCGGCGGAATACTACGTTCCGCCCGCCAACTCGGCCGCCAACCAGTACACCGAAAGCTTCCCCGGCGCCGGCGGCGAAAGCGGCGGCAAAGGCAAGAAGGTGACCCCCGGAACCGCGCTTGGCGCCGGCAACGCCAAAAAGCTCGAGTCGAAGGGGGCCGCTGGCAAGGCGACGGCGGAACTCGCGGCCGAAACCGCTCCCCCCCAGCTTGTCGAGCATGGGAGCAACGGCGGCGAAGGTTCCGGCGGGACCGGCGGCAATGACCAGGCCGGCGGCAAGGGCAGCGGAGAAGGCAACGGCGAAGCCGAAACCGGCTCCGGCGCGCCCGGCACCGGTGGCTCGAACGGCGGCTCCTCGGGCGGTGGCGGCAGCGAAGGCAGCGCGGCCAACGCGCGGCAGCCGCAGGGATCATCCGGGTTCGGCCAGGTTCTCGGCCAGGCGACCGGAGTGAGTGACGGCAACCTCGGGCTCTGGCTGCCGCTGGCGATCGTGCTGACCCTGATTGGCTCGATTGCCTACTGGGTAAGGACGCGCCAGCCGCAGGCTGGACACCGCGCCTAAACCACAGCTCCATTTCACCCGACAAGGGGTTCATGCACTTGATGCCAGTCAAATCTCGCCTCGCGCTGCCGCTTGCCGCCCTGACCCTCTTCCTTCTCGCGCTGCCGGGCGCCGCCTCGGCCCGCCCCTTCGAAACCGGGATCTCCGGGATCGGCGACTACAGCCCCCTCTCCTTCGAGCGCACCCGCGACGCCGGCGCCGGCTACGTCCGCCTGGTCCTCGACTGGCCGCACATCGCGCCCGAAAAACCGCCGGCCAGCTGGAACCCGACCGACCCGGCCGACCCCAACTACCGCGACTGGTCCTACATCGACAGCGGCGTGACCGAAGCGGTCCGCCACGGGCTCACCCCCCTGCTGCTGGTCGACGGGGCGCCGAAATGGGCCCAGCGGTGCATTTCCCCGATCGGCCAGACGACCGAACTCTGCGACCCCGACCCGGCCGCCCTCGGTCTCTTCGCCATCGCCGCGGCGCGCCGCTACAGCGGCACCTTCGCCGGCCTGCCCCGGGTCCAGTACTGGGAGGGACTGAACGAGCCGAACTACACCGGCTTCTTCTTCCCCCAGTTCAACACCGAATTCAAGGCGCTCTCGCCGTACCTCTACCGAAACCTGATCAACAGCTTCTACGACGCGATTAACGCCGTCGACCCCAGCAACGTCGTGATCGGCGGCGGCCTCGGCCCGACCGAAAAAAAAGGCGTCAACATCGGCCCGATGCGCTTCACCCGCGAACTGCTCTGCATGAAGGGCACGACCAACCCGAAACCGATCAAAGGCTGCGAGAGCGGCGTCCGCTTCGACGCTCTCGACGTCCACTCCTACTCGACCGGCGGCCCGACCCACGAAGGCCGGCCCAACGACGTCCAGATGGGCGACCTGGCGAAGCTGCAGACGCTGCTGAAGGCGGCTGACAAAGCCAACCACGTCCAGGGCCAGTTCAAACGCACCCAGCTCTGGATTACCGAGTTCGCCTGGGACTCCAACCCGCCCGACCCCCGCGGGCTGCCGATGAAGATCCTCACCCAGTGGACCGCCGAAGCCCTGCACGAGGCCTGGGCCAACGGCGTCACCCACTTCTTCTGGTACCTGCTGCGCGACCAGCCGATGACCGGTGAGGAATCCGTCGTCCAGTCGGGCCTCTACTTCCGCGGCGCCAGCCTCGCGGCCGACCAGCCAAAGGAAGTGCTCGTCAGCTTCCGCTTCCCCTTCGTCGCCTTCGCCCGCAAACCGCAGGGCAAGAAGGTCGCGGGCGGGCTCGAATATTGGGGGCGCACCCCGACGAGCAGCGCCGGCCCGGTCGTCCTCGAAGCCTTCCGCGGCGGCAGCTGGCAACGCCTGGCGCGGGTCAGGGCCGACAAAGTCGGGATCTTCCGCGGCACCCTGAAGAGCAGCTACGGCCTTGGCAAGAAGGGCGCGGTAAGGGCCGCGTTCGGAAACCACACGAGCGTGCCGTTCCCGATGAAGCGGGTCGGGGACTTCAAACACCCGCCGTTTGGATAGGGTTCCGCGCCGCGATGCGGTTCTACGAGTACGAGGCAAGGAAGGTCGTCGAGCTGGCGGGGATCCCCGTCACCAAGTACGGCTTCTGCACGAGCGCTGAGGAAGCGCGCAAGGTCGCCGAGGAAATCGGTGGCCCGGTCGTGATCAAGAGCCAGGTGCTGACCGGCGGCCGGATGAAGGCCGGCGGCGTCAAGTTCGCCGACACCCCGGATGAGGCCGCCGAGCACGCCGAGGCGATCCTCAAGCTGGAAATCAACGGCCTGATGCCCCGCGGCGTCCTCGTCGACCCCAAAGCCGAGATCAAGCAGGAGTACTACGCCGGCGTCGTCTGGGACGGCACCGCGAAGAAACCGCTGATGCTGTTCAGCGACATGGGCGGGATCGACATCGAGGAGGTCGCCGAGACCCATCCCGACCACGTCGGCAAAGGCCACGTCTCCAACCTCTT
>JBIOTO010000049.1:0-22883 GCA_044865945.1 Solirubrobacterales bacterium | reverse complement strand
GTTGACGTCGCCGAACGACTGGGTCAGCGGCGGCGTCGCCTTGCTCAGCGCCTTGGCGGCACCGGTCAGCTCGCGCACCGGCGGGCGTACCAGCCGGGTGAAGGGCCGGATCTGGGTGCGGATCGGCGTCGTCGTTTCTTCGAACAGCTTCTCGGTCGCGGTGAACGCCGGGCCCAGGGCCTGCGCCTGCGGGATCAGCTTGATCAGCGCCGGGGTGGCGGCCTGCGAGAAGCGGTTGGAGCTGGCGAGCCCGGCCTTTGCGGCGCGCAGCGCCGAGGGGAATTCGACGAAGGCCTTCTGCACCGACGCCTGCTGGTTGGCGAAGTTGCCGAGGGCGTCCTTCGACGAGGTGATCCAGCGCCTGACCGCGGCGTCGCGGCGGGAGAGTTCCCCGGTCAGCAAGCCGAAGTTGTGGATCACGTGCGAAAGGGCGACCCGGCGGGCGGCAACCGCCTTGTTCAGCTTGGCGACGTAGTGGACGAAGGGCCCGAAGCGGCGGAAGGCGTTGGAAACCTGCTTGCCGCGGCCGCCGATCCCCTGGGCGCCGCCGGCGACCAGCAGCTGGATGTACTGGCGGGTGTCGGCGTCGAGCGTGGCGAGGAAGGCGTCGAGGTTGTAGTTCTGTTCCGTCTGGGCCATGGTGAAGTGGGCGCCGTCCTCGACCTCGCCCTTGGCGGTGCCGGGTTCGATCTCGACGATCATGTCGTTGAGGTTGGTTTTCGGCCGCAGCAGGAAGCTGGCGTCGGGGTGGATCAGGTCCATGTACTTCGGCTCGATGTCCATCCCGACCACCGCGTGACCGTTTTCGAGGTCGACCGAGGCGACCTTGCCGATCTGAATGCCGGCGATGTCGACCGCCTGGCCCTGGCCGGCGGTGACCGCCTGCGCGGTCGAGAACTCGGCGGTGATGTGTTCGAATTCTTCGCCGACCACCGGGATCCAGGCGGGCAGCGAGGCTTTCTGCTGGGTGAAGATCGCCAGCATCATCACCACGCCGGCGAGCGCCAGGACGACGATCGCGATCGTGTCCTTGCGGCGGCCGCGAACCTGGCGCGAGAGCCAGGCGCGGAAGTGGGTCAGGCGGCTGACGTTCGGTTCGCGCTCGCTCATGGGTTCACCCCCGCGGCGGAGGGGGACGGGGCGCCGACCTGGCCCTGCGGGCCGTTGACGTCGGGAACCGGGTTGGTGTAGCAGCGGACGTCGGGCTTCAGCGGCGGCCGTTTGGTCAGCTGCGGCTGGGTTCCGAGCGGGTCTTCGATCGTGTACGCGTAGTTGCGCTGGTCGCTGAGGGTGGCCGGGTTGCCGAACGGGTTGTCGTCGCCGACCAGGACCGGGCCACCGCCGACCTGGGCCCGGGCGTAGGGGCCGTTGCCGTCGAAGTTCTGCGCCAAGCCGGCGAAGTTGACGAAGTTGTAGAGGAACTCCCGGTAGTTGGGCTGGCCGGTGCTGAAGCGGTCGTTGATCACCTGGTTGGCGGTCGGCACCATCACCATCGAGGTGCAGAGGCTGAGGCGGTTGAGGTTCGGTATCGCCGTCTGCTTGCCGGCCTGGGCGGCGCCGGCGAGGCCCGGGGTCGACTTGGCCAGCAGCCGCGCGACCCCGCCACCCTCTTTGCCGGAGAGCAGCGGCCGCACCTGGGCGAGCCACGGTTTCGAGGCGTCGATCAGGCCCGGGAGCTCGGCCACCGCCGGCCGCAGCTCGATCGCGTAGGTGCGAAGCGGCGGCAGCGAGCGGTTGAGGCTGACCAGGGAGGTGTGGGTGATCTTCAGGGTCGGGGCCAGCAACCGGATCGTGGTCGAGAGGTTCGTCGCCTGGTTGGCGAGGGCGCCGGTGAAGACGTCGAAGTTGACGATCAGCCCCTGCAGGTCCTCGCGGCGGCTGGCGAAGGCGCCGAAGGCGCGGCCGGCGCTGGAGACCAGGCGCGAGAGGTCCCGCGGCTGGGTACCGAGGAAGGCGTTGGTCACCTGGGCGCTGTAGCGGCCGGCGTCGCCGCCGTACTTGAAGGCGTCGTTCAGCGCTTCGGCGCCGGTCCGGCCTTTCACCTCCGGCAGCTGGGTCGCGTCTTCCGCCGCCGTCGGTTCGTGGGTGTACGCGGTCCCTATGCCCTCCAGCAGGCGGCCGAGGTCGGCGCGCACCGGCGACTGCAGCGCGGTCAGGACTTCGTCGATCTGGACCGCGGTCGAGGTGCGGCTGACCGGGATCGTCGCGCCACTGTCCATCTCCGGCGCGCTGGGGCTGCCGGGGTCGAGATCGACGAAGAAATTGCCCTCGAGGAAGATCCGCGGCCGGATCGAGGCGAAGGCGTCGTCGTGGATCGGCCGGCCCGAGTCGTCGACGGTGAAGGTGACCTCGGTGTTGTCGCCGTCGCGTTCGGTCGCGATCACTTTGCCGACGTCGACGCCGGCGATCCGGATCGGCGAGTTGAGCGCGATGTTGGCGGAGTTGGAGAAGGTCGCCTTGAGTTCGTAGCCGTAGCCGGTGAAGGGCACGTGTTTGGTGAACGCCAGGTAGGGGCCGATGGTGAAGATGAGGATGAAGATGATCGCGATCAGCACGTTGCTCGGCCGCCACTTGATGCGGCCGCTGCCGGCTTCCGCCGCGCGCCTGTCTCGCTCCGGCAGGCGGCTCATTCTTCGGACCCCCCGCGGGTGGTGGTTCCGTACAGTTCGGGCGCGTTGCCGATAACGGTTTTGCCGATCTGGTACTTCTCGTTGCCCGCTTCGCAAACGCCGCCCTGGCCCGGGGCCGCGGTCTTCGGATAGGGGTTGTAGTGGAGGTGGTTTTTCGACCGTTTCGGGTCGGTGTCGTTGGCGGGGGCGCTGGCGAAGGTGCTCTCGCTGTTCGGGCCTTCCGGCGGCGCGAAGGAGATGAACTGCAGCCAGTTGCCCTTGCCGTTGCCCTGGCTGTTGGCGTTGGCGAGGTATTCGAAGGTCAGCGACCAGTAGTGGCAGACGGTCTCACTCGGGGTGATGTAGGCAAGCGAGGGCTTCAGCTGGCGGTTGGTGTCGATTAGCAGGTCGAGCCCGTTGAAGACGCCGGGCGCTTCCTGGAAGTCGACCAGCGCTTCGGCGGTCGGCTGCAACTGGTTGTTGAGCACCGGCGAGGCGTTCAGCACCGGGATCCCGGCGTGGAGCGATTCGGCGATCACCGGCGAGGTCTTTGCCAGCGCTTTCACGCCCGGGCGCAGGGCGGTGAAGAAGCGGGCCGAATCGCGCAGGAAGGGCCGAATCGCCGGCAGGTCGGCGTTGACCTCGTCCAGCGTCGGCGGGCTCTTTTCGATCGTTTCCTGGATGAAGGGGCGGGAGACGCGGGCGAAGGCGAGGAAGGTGGAGTCGAGGGCGACGAAGAGGTTGCCCTGCGTCTCGGCGACCGGGGCGAGGGTGGCGTTGAGCGCCTCCAGCGCTTCCCAGAAGCCGCCGAAGTCGGTGCTCGGTTCGACCAGTTTGCGCAGCGCCGGCTGGCCGCTTTCGACCGCGCGGCGGATCGCTCCCAGCGCTTCGTTGATCTGCGGGCCGCGACCGGCGAGGGCGTTACCGAAGCCGGCGAGGTTGCGCTGGATCCCCTTGCGAGTCGGTTCGTCGAACATGTTGAAGAACTCGTCGATGTCGACCGGTTCCGGCGTGGCCGAGGAGACCGGGATCGTTTCGCCGGCCTTGAAGCCCTTCGAGGAGTCGCCGGGGGTGATCTGCAGGAACTTGAGCCCGAGGGCCGATTTCGGCCGCACCGTGATCGTCGAGTCGACCGGCAGCGGTTCGACGTTCTTGTCGAGCTTCAGCGTCAGTTCGGCCGCCACCTCGCCGTCGCCGGTCTGCACCGGGACCACCTCGCGGACGGTGCCGACGCGAACGCCGCCGATCCGCACCTCGTTGCCTTTGACCAGCGCGTCGGCGTTGGGGACCCGCGCCTGGAGGTTGTAGGTGGAGACGAAGGGCAGACCGTTGTTGGCGTTGTAGGCCAAGAAGACGGCGACGATGACGACGAGCACGGTGACCGCCCCGACGAGGACCGGGCTGCTGGCGACGCCGCTGATTCCGCTGCGGTTCCTCATTGACCCAGGAGATAGTCGAGAAGGGGTTCGGTTCCTTCGGTTTTCGAGGACTGGGCGATACCGGCCTGGCCGCCGGAGCCGGTGCTGTCGCTCTGGCCGACGCCGATCGCCGGTCCGGAGTTCGACAGGGTGCCGCCGCCCTGTTCAGCGGAGCGCTCCTGGAGGAGGCGATAGAGCGCCGCGGCGCTGGCGTTGGCGGTGCTGGCGCCCGCTTCTCCGGCGTTCGGGCCATTGAACCGCGCGACACAGCCCGACTGCCCTTCCTTCTTCGCGATGTATTCGAAGCAGGTCGAGAGGGTCACCCTGGTGCGCCCAAAGTGCCCGTATTTGTCGAAGCCGTTGAGCGAGGCGGTCGAGCCGTAGATCAGTTCGGTCAGGCCGTCCCAACCCCCGTTCTTCTTCAGGCCGACGAACAGCTTCGCCAGGTTTTCGGTCGGCTGCACCCCGGACTTCGCCAGTTCGCCCGCCTTGCGAACCACCGGCTCGGCTTCGGCGAAGATCGGGCCGGAGGCCGCGCCAGCGTCGCCGAGGCTCTTCAGCGAGACGGTCAGCGCTTCCGAGAACGGGGTCAGGGTCTTGGTCGCGTCGGTCAAGGCGGGCGCCGCGGTGCCGAAGTCTTCGAACAGCGGCGCGCCGGCGTCGGAGAAGGTCTTCAGGTCCCTCATCGTTTCCCGGAACTCGCCGAGGAAGACGGGGAACTTGCGCAGCGCCTCTTCCAGTTCCGGGCCCTTTTCGGCGCTCGCTTCGGCCGCCGCGCCGGAATTGGTGATGAAGCCGGCGAAGTGCTGGCGCTCGCGCGCGAGCGGGGCGAGGACCGCGTCGGAGTCGGCCGCCAGCTGGGCCAGCTGTTTGCGCTGGGCGGAGAGGATCCCGAACACCCGGTCGGCGTCGCGCAGGACCGGGTTTGCGCGTTTGACCAGCTCCTCGATGTCTTCGCCGCGACCCGCCAGGCCGGCGCCGAGTTCGTTGAAGATCAGCCGGAAGCGCTGCGCGTAGGGCAGCGCGTAAATGTCGTTGATCAGATCCGGGTCGACGCTGGTCCCGTTGCTGCCAAGCGGCAGCAGGTACTGGCCGGCGCCGGTTTCGCCGTCGGGAATTTCTTCCAGCGGCGGTGCCGGCTCGGTCCCCGGCGCCCGCGGCAGGGTGGTGCGGCAGTCGACGAACTTCTCGCCGATCAGCGACTGCGGCTGGATCTGGCAGGAGGCGTCTTTGCGGAAGTCCTGGAGGCCCGGGTCGGTGATGTTGAGGACGATGATCGCCTTGCCGGGCTTTTCGACCTTCTTGCCGTTCTCGTAGGCGACCGCCTCGCCCGGCATCGAGACGTCGACCGACTCGATCTCGCCGACGGTGGCGCCGGCGACGCGCACTTCCTCGCCGTTGACCATGAAGCCACCGTTGTCGAAGACCGCCCGCACCTTGTAGCCGTCGCTGGAGTCGTCGCCGCCCGAGGCGATCAGGACGACCGCGACGATCGCCACCACCACCGCGCCGATGAGTAGCAGTCGTTTGCTCATGGTCCGGGCGGTACGTCGGAGGGGTCGCATTGCGAAGAGTCGACGCCGCTGCCGCCGCCAACCCAGGGGCTGGAGCCGTCGGCGGCCGGCTGGGTGGCGCCGCCGGGGCAGCGTTTGTTGACTTCGGTGCTGCCGAACTGTTCGTACTGCTGGGATTTGCTGATCGGTTCCAGCTCACCGCTGCCGGCGTCGTAGGTAAAGAGGTTCTGGCCGGTGGTGGCGGCGCGCACGTAGTGGCCGTTGCCGTCGTAGTAGCCGGCGACCTGGCCGAGCTTGGAGAGGCCGTTGAAGAGGTCGGGGGTGTAGGCGCGGATGAAGTTCAGCTGCGGCTGGAAGTCGGCGATCGCCTGTTCGGAGTGCGGGAAGGCGTTCGAGGCGAGGTCCTCGACCTTCGGCATCGTCGCCAGCAGGTCGGCCGCGTCGTTGCCCTTGCCCGGCCGGCTGACGGTCAGTTTCAGGTTGCGCACGAACGGGACCAGTTTCTGGAAGACCGGTCGCAGTTCGCGCAGGAACGGCGCCAGGTCCTTGGTCGCCGGCTTCGCCGTGTCGATCAGCGGTTCGATGTCGTCGAGCGCCGCCCGCAGGTTGACGAAGGTCGTGTTCGACTGCCGCATCACCGGCGGCAGCCGCCGCAGGGTCGCGTCGAAGGCGGCGGTCTGGCCGGCGATCGAGTTGAAGGCGGTGTTGGCGTTGGAGATCGCGCTCGAGAGCTCCTCGCCCCGCCCGGCGACCGCGGTGGTCAGCTGTGCCGAGCTGACGATGAAGCGGGAGAGCAGTCGCTGGTCGGCGTTCAGTTCGCCGACGAAGGCGGTGGTCCGGTTCAGCGCCGAGCCGAAGTACTTGTACGAATCGTTCGCGTTCTTCCCCTGACCGGCGTAGATCGCCGCGTTGCCCTTGATGAAGTCGCTGAGCCCCTTCCGCACCCGCGGCGGGAAGGTGTTGAAGAACTGGTCGATGTCGATCGGGGTCGTGGTCGAAGCGAGACCCAGCTCGGCGCCGTCGTCCAGCGCCGGGTTGCTGTTCGGGCCGGGGCTGACGGAGACGTAGTGGTTGGCGACGCCGGAGAGCGAGGTCGCCCGGATCGCCGCCGTCGTCCCCTCGTGCAGCTCCTGGTCGACCGAGACGTGGACCTCGGCGAGGTTGTCGTCGGTAAGGCCGATGCTTTCCACCGTGCCGGCCGGCGAGCCGCCGATCAGCACCTGGTTGTCGGGCACCAGCTGGCCGGCGTTCTGGAAGACCAGCGTGTACTTGTGGCCGCCGTTGCCGCCGAGGAAGATCACGGCGAGCACGACCACCGCCACGGCCAGGGCCGCGATCGTCGCTATGCGGGCTGGGGTAGTCCCCCGGCTTGCCGCCGACCCACTCTCCTCGCCTGATGGTTTGGCAGCCACGAATCGTCGCTTGCTTTCAGGTTCTCCGGCCCCTCCGACCCGGTAGAACAGCCGCAAGATCGTATCCGAGGGGGTCCCCGCCAAGCACCCAGCAGGCGGGGACTTAACTGGAAGTCAACGCTCGCTAAAACGGCCGCTAAACGTTCAGTTTCGGGATTACGCGCTCGAGTGGCTTCGGCAGCCACCAGACGCGGTCGCCGAAGAGCAGCATCAGAGCGGGCAGGAGGACGATGCGGACGACCGTCGCGTCGAGGATGACGGCAACGGTGAGGCCGATGCCGAGCTGGCTGACGGTGGCGATCGAGGCCCCGGCGAAGGCGATGAAGACGGCCATCATGATCGCCGCCGCGCCGGTGATCACGCCGGCGGTGCGGGCGAGGCCGAACTCGACCGCGGCGGCGTTGTCGCCGTGGGCGTCGTAGTGCTCGCGCATGCGGCTGAGGAGGAAGACCGCGTAGTCGATCGAGAGGCCGAAGACGAGGCCGAAGATGATCGTCGCCCCGACCGCGTCGACGTAGTTGTGGCCGCCCAGCGGCCAGCCGTCCGGCACGTGGAAGAGCAGGGTGAGGACGCCGAAGGCGACCGCGACGGTGGCCAGGTTGAGCGCCACCGCGATCGCCGCCAGCAGCAGCGCCCGCAGCACCACCACCAGGACCAGGAAGGTGGCGATCGTGATCGCGATCACCACCCAGGGGATGCGCTCGCGGGTCACCTTGCTGTAGTCGTTCAGCTGCGCCGCGCCGCCGGCGACGCCGGTCGTCAACCCGGAGTCGGCCGCGAGTTTGGCGGTTTTGTCGTCGAGCTGTTCGTTGAGGCGAATCGAGCCAGGCGAGTTGAAGCTGTAGTCGGAGATGACCAGCATCGTCGCCGCCTGACCGCCGCGTTCGAGGTCGACCGTTTCGCTGATCGCCTGGCGGGTCGTCGGCGGCGTGCCGTCGAGGGCGGAGAGGACGAAGTAGCCGGAGTTGAAGAGCCCCGGGGTGCCACTGGCGACGCGACCGACCTGTTTCTTCAGCCGGCGGCGGCCGTCCAGGACCTGCACGCTCGCTTCTTCCAGCCCGCTTTCCAGCGGCTCGCTTTCATCGACCCCGCTGGCCAGGCCCGCCCGCAGCGCTTCGGCACCCTCGCCGAGATCGTCCAGCCCACCGACCAGGCGGAGGGCGCCGCCGCCCAGCTGCGAGATCCCGTCGCCGAGGCGCTTCGCTTCGCGCGCCAGCCGGGCCGAACCGGCGGCGAGGCGGCTGCTGCCGGCGTGCAGGTCCCGCATCCCGTCTTCCAGTTTTTCCGTCCCCTTCAGCAGGGAGGTCATGTAGTTCTTGATCGAGATCAGCCAGAACGTCGTCCTCTTCGCCTTTTCGTGGTCTTCCAGCAGGCGTTCGTTCAGCGCCACCAGTTCCGCTGGGAGCCCCGCGTAGGGCTCGACCTCGGGCGTCTCGGGGACGGGGTCGTAGGCGGCACCGGTAACCGGGTCCTTGCCGCTCACCGCCGCGGTCGCCTTGCGCACCGCCTCCAGCGCCGCCGCGTAGTTGGGGTCGGACTTGCCGACCGTCATCGCTTCCAGCTGGGACAGCGCCTGCCGCAGTTCGGCTTCGGTGGTGCGCGCCGGGCCGATCAGTTCCGGCAGCTTCCCGTTCGCGTCTTCGTTCAGCGCCTTCTGCACTTCCCGCGACAGCTTCAGCGGGTTCTGCTTCAGGTTGGGGAGGATCGTGTCCCGGACGGTGATCTTGATCCGGAAGACCCCGACCATCGCCAGCGAGATCCCGTTGTCTAGCTGGCGCGTCCCTTTGGCGAACCGTTCCAGCGCGTCGATCGCCTGCTGGCTGCCGCCGGTCGCGCGCCCGAGGCCGTTGGCGATCAGCTGCGCGCCCTCGGCGGCGCGGTCGGAGCCCAGCGCCAGCAGGCCGGCCCCGTCGCTGGCTTCGGCGATCCCTTCCCGCAGCTGCCCGACCCCGCCGGCCGCGACGTTCAGTTCGCGGCCGAGCCGGGCCAGGTCCCGGATCGGCGGGATGTCCCCTTCGGTGGAGAGGACCGAGTTGCCGAGTTGCTGCAAGGGCCTGATCCGCTTCACCGCCGGCGCCGGCCCGATCACCGCCTGCACCCCCGGGGTCAGCGACAGCTGGCGCTGGAAGTTTTCCAGGGCGGCGAAGCTCTTGTCATCGGTGATCGGGCCGTTCTTGGAAACCGCGACCACCTGGAAGGGGGCGTCGAACCCCTGGCCGATTTCGCTGTCGACGAATTCCGCGTCCTGGCGCTCGGGCGCGTCCTTGGGCAGCTGTTCAGGGCTCGGAGGCCCGGTCTTCAACCCGATCGCCGGGGTCGCCAGCACCAGCAGCAGGCCGCCGATCAACGCCGCCGCCACCGCCGGCCGCTTCAGCGCCGCCCCGACCATCGTCATCAGCCGCGAGCGACCGCCCGCCGGGGCGGTACGGCCGAGGCGCCAGCGATCGACGTTGGGGCCGAGCAGGGTGAGGATCGCCGGCCCGGCGACGATCGCCACCGCGACGCTGAGGACCACCACCATGCAGACCGTGCCGGCCAGCGAAGCCAGCAGCGAGCCCGGGAGGAGGAACATCGAGACGACCATCGAGAGCAGCAGGGTGCTGCCGGCGAAGCTGACCGTGCGCCCGGCGTGCCCGCGGGTCAGCCGCGCCGCCTCCGCCGGCTCGGCCCCCCCGGCCAGCTCCTCGCGGAAGCGGGAGACCATCAGCAGCGAGTAGTCGACTCCCAGCGCCAGGCCCATCATCGTGCAGACGTTCAGCGCGAAGGCGTCGATCTCGAACCAGCCGGTGAAGAAGTAGAGGATCCCGCGCGAGGCGACGACCGTGATCGCGCCGAAGGCGAGCGGGATCGCCGCCGCGATCGGCGAGCGGAAGACGAGCAGCAGGATGATCAGCAGGAAGGGCAGGGCGAGCAGCTCGCCGCGGTGGGTCGCGGCGATGTTTTCCTCCTGGATCGCCCGCGAGAGGCTGGCGTACCCGGTCTGGGTCGCTTCGACGGGGGCGTGGATCTCGTCTTCGAGCAGCTGGTTGAGGTGCGGCACGGTCTCGTTGACCGCGGTGCGGATGTCGACGTGGAAGTCGGTGATGATCAGCGCCTTGTTCGGCTGCGGTCGCAGCCTTTTCACCGAGCCGGTGTCCCAGGGCGAAAGGGTCGTCACCCGCGGGTCCTCTCTCAGCGCCGCGACCAGTTCGGGGCCCTGACGGTCGAGTGCCTTGGCGGGACCGCGGAGGAGGATCGCGAACGGAGCCGAGTCGCCGAAGTGTTCGCGAAGGATCTGGTTGCTGCGCGAGGATTCGGTGCCGGGGACGTCGAGCGTCGTCGGGTCTAGCCGGCTGTCGGTGCCGGTCCCGATCACCGCCAGGGCGACCAGCAGGACCAGCGCGATCGAGAGCACGGCTCGGGGGTGCCGGAGCAGGAACGGCTGCTCGCGGCCGGCCCGCTTCCGCGAGGAGCCTCTCCGTGCCCTGCCGATCCTCCTTCCCACGGCTGGTAGTTTGCCGGTAGAGGCTCACGGGAGGGAGAAATGGTGCGGAAGACTCTGTTAAGAGCGAATGTGCTCGGACTGGTGCTGGTGCTGGTGATCGCCGGCTCGGCGGTGGCGATCAAGCTGCGCGCGGCGAACCTGGTGATCACCACGGACGGCGGCTTCACGCCGACGACGCTGCCGAAGAAGGGCTACGCGCCGATCAAGCTGCACGGCTACGGCAAGATCGAGACCGAAGACGGCTCACCGCCGCCGGTGCTGGACACGCTGACGATCTGGTTCGACAAGCACGGCGAAGTCGAGACCCGGGGGCTGCCGAAGTGCACGCCGGCGAAACTGGCGGCGACGACCACGGCGCAGGCGCGCAAGCTCTGCCCGGGCGCGATCGTCGGCAAGGGGTTCGGCAAAGCCGTCGTCATCTTCCCCGAACAGCCGCCGATCCCCGCCGGCTCGCCGATCACCCTCTTCAACGCCGCGCCGAAACACGGCAACCCCGTCGTCCTCGCCCACGCCCACCTGACCGTGCCGGGCCCGACCACCTTCGTCGTCCCGATCGAGATCCAGCGGGTCAACGCCGGCCGCTACGGCTTCAAAACCGTGGCCAAAATCCCGAAAATCGCCGGTGGTGCCGGGATCCCGCTCTACGGCCAGCTGACGGTCGGGCGCGAATGGCAGTTCAAGGGCAAAACCCTGAGCTTCGCCAACGCCGGCTGCCCCGACGGTCGCCTGCAGGCCAAAGTCCAGACCAAGTTCAAAGACGGCACCTTTCTCCAAGGTTCCCTGTTTAAAACCTGTACGGGGCGCTGATTGAAGGGACGATTCGCCAAAGCAGCGGTACTTGCCACCGGGCTGGTGCTGGCCCTCGGCGCGACGGCTTCGGGGATCGAGGCCTGCATCGGCCCGCTCTGCGTCAGCTCCACCGTCGACGTGCAACCGCGTGAGCTGCCGGCCAAGGGCAACGCGCCGGTCACCCTCAGCAGCACCACCCGGATCAGGGTCAAGGACGGCTCGACCCCGCCGACCCTGGACGCGATCGACTTCCTGATCGACAAACACGACACCGTCAACAGCAAGGCCTTCCCGGTCTGCCCGCGGGCGAAGCTGGAAGGCGCGACGCCCTCGCAGGCCCGCCAGCGCTGCGCCGGCGCCCTGGTCGGCAAGGGGACCGGCAAGGCGCTGGTGACGATGCCGGGCCGGGCGCCGTTCCAGATCAGCTCGCCCGTCTCCTTCTTCAACGCGGCTCCGACCGGCGGCAAGCCAACCCTGATCGCCCACGCCTACGAGACGGTTCCGGCGCCCCAGGCGCTGCTGGTGCCGATCGTGATCGAGCGGGTCGCCAAGGGCCGCTACGGGTTCCACGTCAGGGTCGAGATGCCCGAAGTCGCCGGCGGTTTGGGCGCCCCCACCCTGGCGGAAGCGAGCATCGGCGCGACCCGCAAGAAGGGCGGCAAGGAGGTCGGCTTCATCAGCGCCCATTGCTCCGGCGGTCGCCTGCAGGTCGAGGGCAAGCTGACCTTCACCAACGGCGACAGCTTCCCGACGACCCTGACCTCGCCATGCCACGTCCCCCGCTGAGACGGGCGGCGCTCCTCTCCCTGATCGCCGCGACGGCGCTGGCCGGGACCGCGACCGGCGCCCTGGTCGAAGTCGACGACATCGTCCTGCGCGCCGACGGCGGCTTCAAACCGCAGGCCCTGCCCCGCCACGAGTTCGCCCCGATCGACTTCCACGGCCGCCTCGACATCGCCGCCAAAACCGGCGGCCGGCCCTCGCCGCTGCGCCAGGCGCTGATCGACTTCGACCGCGACGGCCGCCTCAGCGTCGCCGGCCTGCCGGCCTGCGCGCCGGAATCGATCGCGGCGGCGAGCAGCGAGGAAGCGCGGGCGATCTGCGCCAAGGCGCTGGTCGGCACCGGCACCGTCCAGGCGCTGATCTCGCTGCCGGGCGGGACCGTGCGGGCAAGCTCGCCGCTGACGATCTTCAACGGCCCCCGCCTCGGCGACCTGCCGACGGCGGTGCTCCACGCCCGCCTCGAAGCCGCGGGGACGTCGGAGACCTACGCGATCGTCGTCCCGATCGAAAAGCGCCGGGGGGACTTCCGCTACCGGGCGCGGCTCGACGTCCCCCCGATCGCCGGCGGGGCCGGGGCGATCACCCACGTCGACGTCAAGATCGGCAGGCGCTACCGCGCCGGCGGCAAACAGCGCAGCTACGCCTCCGCCCGCTGTAGCGACAACATCCTCCAGACCCACGGCCGCTTCACCTTCGAAGACACCACGGTCGTCGACGGCCTGGTCGAAAAATTCTGCCGCTCCAAGTAGGCGCGGCGCGCCCGCGCCCGAGCGGCCGACCTTCCTATACTTGCCCGTCCCCGGGCCGTTAGCTCAGTTGGTAGAGCAGGAGACTCTTAATCTCAAGGTCGTTGGTTCGAGCCCAACACGGCCCATCTGGGGGCTGACCCGGAGCCCTATTCGGAGAGGCCGCCGCCCAGGCCGCCGCCGAGTGGGTTTTCCCCGCTCGGGACCGCGCCGCCGGCTCCGCCGCCCTGGCTGGCCGCTTCTTTCTGGGCTTTTTCGGCACTGGCCCTTTCGCCGCGGTAGCGGGCGCCGTTTTTCTTGTATTCGTCGAGCTGTTTGTCGATCGCTTCGCGTTCGGATTTGCTCGCGGCCAGCTTTTTCGCTTCCGCGCGGGCGGTTTCGGCCGTCTTCGGGTCGTTGAAGTACGAGTAGTAGGCGAGGGTCGTCCAGGCGTTGACCGAGGGCCGCTGGTCGGCGACGATCCGCTGGGCTTCGGCGGCCGACTGGATCCGCGAGTCCGCCTGCGGATAGCTGGTCGAGAGTTCGGCCAGCTGGATCAGCATCGGCGCCACCAGCAGCGCCAGGCCCGCTTCCGGCTCGGGGGCGGCTTTCAGGTATTCGGACCACGACTGGTAGGCCTTCTGGTATTCCTGCGCGGCGTCGGTCGAGACCTGGCGGGCACCGTTCGGTTCGACGGTCACCTGGGCGTTGCCGGCGTTGATCTGCGCCCGGGTCAGGTTTCTCAGCAGCTCGGGTTCGTCGGGAGTTTTTTTCAGCTCGGCTTCGATCCGCTCGGCCTGTTCTTCGTAGACCTTGGCGGCTTCGCCGGAGCCGTTGCTGCCGTTGAAGAGTTCAGCGATGTTGAAGCCGCCGACGACGAGGAAGAGGCTGAGGCCCATCAACACGGCCAGCACCGCGTAGACGACCTTGACGATTTTCCCGCGGCGGCCGCCGCGGAGGTCGAACAGCATCCGGTGCTCGTTTTTGCCTGCCACTTGCTCTCTCCCTACTCCTGTGGAGAGGGTTGAGCCACCCCTCCACTCCGTCCCGGACGTCCCAGGACCCGAGCGAGCAAGATACTCAACTCGTACAGAACAAGCAGCGGAACCATCTCAATGAGCATCGTCACCGGGTCGACTCCGGGCAGCGCCGCGGCCAGGACCGCGATCGCCAGGTAGGCGTAGCGGCGGTTTTCGCTGAGCTGCTCGACCCGCACGATCCCCAGCCGGGTGACGGCGATGATCGCCAGCGGCAGCTGGAAGATCAGCCCGCAGGCGATCTCGGTCATCGAGAAGAAGCTGTAGTAGTCGCGGGCCCGCAGCTGGATGTTGAACTGGCCGTCGTTGAAGTCGAGCAGGAAGCGCAGCGCCGCCGGCATCACCACGAAGTAGGCGAAGGCGATCCCGGCGAGGAAGAGGACCGGGAAGAGCAGCAGGAGCGGCAGGACCGTCCGGCGCTCGGCCTGGCTGAAGGCCGGCAGGACGTAGGCGTAGAGCTGCCAGAGGACGACTGGCAGCGCGAGGACGACGGCGCCGTAGGCGGAGACCGTGAGGGTGGTGGTGAACGGCTCGGTGACGCCGAAGGTGATCAGTTCGTCGCGGTTGTCCGGCAGCGGCCCCTGGGCGATCTCCAGCAGCAGGTGGTTCTGCCAGAAGCAGAGTGCCAGGGCGACGCCGAAGACGACGATGCAGACGATCAGCCGGGCGCGCAGCTCGTCGAGGTGCTCTACCAGGGTGAGGCGATCCTCGTGGGATACCGCCTTGACGCGGCGGGTCACAGACGCCCTCAGCTGGATTTGTTGCGGATGATCTCCGCGTCGGCAGGATCGCCGTGGACCTTGGCCGACTCGGTCTCCGGAAGAGCGTGCTGTTTGGGCTCCTCCTCCTCGTCGTGGTCATGGTCGCCGCCGATCGAGCCTTTGAACTCGCGAATGCCGCGGCCCAGGCTGCGGCCCAGCTCCGGCAGCCGTTTCGGGCCGAAGACCAGCAGGGCGATGATGAGGACGATCGCGATCTCGGGGAGTCCGATGTTTCCTGGCATCTAGGCAATGGTAACGGGGCTCGTGGCCGGTCGGATCACCCGGGGCAGCGATGCAAACGCCCGGTTGTGGGGTTTCTAAAGGAGCGATGGGGCGAAATACGGATAACCGCGATCGGCAGGACGGCGATATTGGCGCTATGGCAGAGCGAGCAACCGACAAGCCGACCGCCCCTTCGTTGCACATCTGTCCGCACTGCAACTCGCGACTCGTGCAACCGACCTGCTGGGAGCAGGTCTCCGATCGGACCCGCTGGCGCGTCTGGCGGCGCTGCCCGGAGTGCGAGTGGACCACGAACAGCGTTCACAGCGAGATGGAGATCGACGCCTTCGACGAGCAGCTCGACGATGGCGCTCACACCCTCGCCGACGAGCTGCGGGCGATGGAACTCACCAACATGAGCGCGATGACCGAGGTCTTCCTCATCGCCCTCCGCAACGACCTGATCGGCCCCGACGACTTCGCCTGAGCCCATCTGGGTATAGGGCTGGGGTGACCGAGGCTCCCCGCGATTTGGAGAACACCGTGGCGCTGGTGACCGGCGCCTCCAGCGGCATCGGCCAGGCGGCCGCGCGGAGCCTGGCGGCGCGCGGAGCCGCGGTGGCGCTGGCGGCGCGCCGGGCCGACCGGCTGCGGGAACTGGCCGGGGAGATCGCCGAGGCCGGCGGCACCGCGCTGCCGATCGAGGTCGACGTCAGCGACCCGGAGCAAGCGGAGGCGGCGGTCGCCAAGACCGCCGAGGAGCTTGGCCGGCTCGACGTGCTGGTCAACAACGCCGGCGTGATGCTGCTCGGCCCGGTTGCCGAGGCGCCGCTGGAGGAGTGGGAGCGGATGGTCCACGTCAACCTGCTGGGCCTTCTGTACACCGCTCGCGCTGCCCTTCCACACCTGACGGAGGCGGCGGATAAGGGCCCGCGGCGAGTGGCCGACCTGGTCAACATCTCCTCGGTCGCCGGCCGGCAGGCACGCTCTGGCAGCGCCGTCTACAACGCCACCAAGCACGGGGTCGGCGCCTTCAGCGAGGCGCTGCGCCAGGAGGCGACGCGAAGTCACGTGCGGGTCTCGCTGGTCGAGCCGGGCGCGGTGGGGACCGAGCTACAGAGTCACAACCGGCCCGCCGTCAAAGAGCAGATCGAGAAACGGTTCGAGGACATGGACATCCTCGCGGCCGAGGACATCGCCAACGCGATCGCCTACGTGGTGACGCGCCCGCGTCACGTCGCCGTCAACGAGATCCTGATCCGCCCCACCGAGCAGGTCGGGTGATCTCCAGGCAGCCCCAGTTGGGGCGGCCTGTTTACGAGTAGCGCTGGACGACGCCGTCGGCGACCAGGGCCAGAAGCTGGCGCTGTTCGGGCTCGAACTTGGCGCGGTCGAGCGCCCGCTTGGCCGCGGCGACCATCTCCAGCGCCCGAGTCCGGACCGCCTCCAAGGCGCCGGTGGCGGCGATCCGCTCGCAGAGCGCCTCGGCGGCGGCGGCGTCGAGCGTCCGCAGGTCGACCTCGCGGATGCCGGGATCGGTAGCGGCCGCCTCGATCAGCGGCAGGGTGACGGTGCCGTCGAGCAGGTCGGTGCCGCGCGCCTTGCCGGTTCGCTCCGGCGGGCCGCTGACGTCGAGCACGTCGTCGAGCAGCTGGAAGGCGAGGCCGATCTCGGAGCCGAAATCGCGCAGCGCCTCGTCGTCGCGGCCGAGCAGGCAGGCGCACTCGAAGAGGCGGCCGGTCTTCAGCCGGCAGCGCGCGAGGTAGCGCTGCTCGTCGATGCCGAGGTCGAAGGCGTCCCGGCGCTGGGCCAGCTCGCCGCGGGCGAGGGCGACCGAGGCGTCGGCGAGCAGCGCCACCGAGCGGGCATCACCGGCGTCGGCGAGCAGGGCGAAGGCGCGCGAGAAGAGCAGGTCGCCGGTCGCGGTCGCGCGGTCGCGGCCGGAGGTGGCGAAGACGGTGGGGAGCCCGCGCCGCAGCGGCGCGTCGTCGAGCACGTCGTCGTGGACCAGCGTCGCCATGTGGACCAGCTCAATCGCCGCGGCCGCCCGGACCGCGGCCTCGCTTCCCTCGGGCCCGGCGCAGAGCAGGACCAGCATCGGCCGCAGCCGCTTGCCCCCCGCAGCGAGGGTCGCGCCGGCGTCCTCGCCGAGCGTCTCGCCATGGCCCGCGACGGCCTCGCGCAGCAGTTCCTCCACCTCCCCGAGCCGCGCCGGCAGCCAGCGGCTGGAGGCGTCGAGGACCGCCGTCACCGGCGGCGGCACGGAGGAGGGTCGGGTCACGGAGCCGGGCGCGTCACCCGCGGACGCCGCTGTGGATCGCGATGATCCCGCCGGCGAGCACCGTGTAGCGGATCCGCTGGAAGCCGGCCGCGTCCATCTTCTCCGCCAGGCCGCGCGGACTGGGGAAGCTGCGGACCGACTCGGGCAGGTACGAGTAGGCCTCGGGGTTGCTGGAAAGGGCGCCGAGCAACGGCACGACGCGGTCGAACCAGAGCGAGAAGAAGAGCGAGAGCGGCGGTCGGGTCGGGGTCGTGATCTCGAGGATCACCGCCCGCCCGCCGGGTTTCAGCACCCGCGCCAGCTCGCGCAGGCCGCGGTCGAGGTCGGCGAGGTTGCGGACGCCGAAGCCGACGGTGACCGCGTCGAAGCGTTCGGCGTCGTAGGGCAGCTCCAACGCGTCGGCCCACTCGAAGCGGGCGCCCTCGGCCCCGCGCCGCGCCGCCTTCTCGCGCGCCAGGTCGAGCATCGGCTCGGAGAAGTCGCAGCCGACCACGTGGCCGCCAGGGGTCACCCGGCTCGCCAGCTCCAGGGCGAGGTCGCCGGTGCCGCAGCAGACGTCCAGCGCTGAGTTTCCGGGGCGCAGTTCGGTCCGCTCAGCCGCGCGCTCGCGCCAGCGGTGGTGCAGCCCCGCGGTCATCACCGAGTTGAGCGCGTCGTAGCGGCCGGCGACCCGGTCGAACATGCGGTTGACCTGGCCGGCGAAGTCCGGCGATTGGCGGTTGTCGTTGATCGTGTCCATGGGATTCAGGGCTCGGACCCCGTCCCGGCCGGCCGATCTAGTCGAGCGAGGACAGGAAGTCCGCCAGCTGTTCGATCTTCTCTGGCGGCAGGTCGCGGAAGGAGGGCATGATGCCCGGCCCGATTTCGACCGAGCGAATGATCGCAGCCCGCGGGATCCGCGAAGCGATGTGGGTCAGTTCGGGGCCGGGACCGTTGTTGCCGTTCTCGCCCAGCTTGTGGCAGGCCAGGCAGCCGGCGCCGGCGACGACCTCCTTGCCCGGCTCATACTGCTTCGCGACTTTCATCTCGACCTCGGTCGGCGAGCCGCCGATGGCGCCGAGGTAGGTGAGGTACCCCATCGCGATGATCGTCAGGATGCCGGCCGTGGTCGCGATCGGGCGCCGCTCGGGACGGCGCTCGGGGCCGCGGTCGTAGAACGGGAGCAACAGCAGCAGGACCATGCAGATGGTCGGGATCCCGATCGTCGCGACCGGGACCAGCTCCGGCGGTTTGATCACGCGCAGGACCTCGAAGAGGAAGAAGAAGTACCACTCGGGGCGCGGCACGTAGGTGGTCGAGGTCGGGTCCGCCTTCGGGCCCTGCTCGGCGCCGAGGATGATCGCCATCGCGATGATCACGGCGACGACGATCAGCGCCATCACCGAGTCCTTCATCACCGCGTAGGGGAAGAAGGGCTTGCCCTTCTTCTTCAGTAGCTCGTACTCCTCGAGGTACTTCTGCTTGTCGCGCGGCTTCATGCGCCGTCGCTCCCGTTGACGCGGTCGCCGTTGACGCGGCCGTTGCCGTTGGCTCCCGCCTCGAGCTGGGAGGTCGGCGCGGCGATCTTCGGCCGCTCGGCTTTGACCCAGGGCGGCGCCGTGGTGCCGAGCTTGACGACGAGGTACATGTGGGCGCCGATCAGGGCGATGATCGCCCCGGGCACCAGCAGCATGTGGATCGCGTAGAAGCGCGAGAGGGTGGTCGCCCCGAGCTCAGGCCCGGCGCGGAGGAAGTCGCTCAGGTAGGGGCCGACGACGGGGCCGGTGCCGTTGATGTTGATGCCGACGATCGAGGCCCAGAAGGAGCGCTGGTCAAAGGGCAGCAGGTAGCCGGTGAAGGCCATCGTCATCGTCAGGATCAGCAGCACGACGCCGATCACCCAGTTGAGCTCGCGCGGGTACTTGTAGGCGCCGAAGAAGAAGGTCCTCCCCATGTGGAGGAAGATCAGGATCACCATCACGCTCGACCCCCACTTGTGCATCCCGTGCACCAGCTGGCCCAGCGGCACCTCGTTGTTGATGTGGGCGATCGAGGAGTAGGCCTGGGTGGCAGACGGCGTGTAGAACATCGCCAGGAAGACGCCGGTGGTGGCCTGGACGATGAAGGCGAAGAGGGTGGCGGAGCCGAGCGTGTAGAACCAGTTGGTCCCCTTCGGCACCTTGCGGAACAGCATCCCGGTGAGGAAGCCGCTGGCGGCGAGCCGCTGGTCGACCCAGCCGAGCGCGTCGATCGGCGCCTCTTTGCCGACCTCGAGCAGCTTGTCGCCGGCGGTCTTCTTCTCCGGCGGCTCCTTCAGGTCGCTCGGCGCCTGTCCCTTCGGCGTGCCGGCGCTGCCGGGCTTGGCCGGTTTGCGCAGGGGCGGCGGGACGACGGCGTCCGGGATCTTGGGTTTCGGGAAGCTCGGCATCAGGGCGCTGGGAAGGTAGAGGGCCGCGGCGGGTAGAGGTATTCCCAGATCCCGCCGGTGAACTCGCCGGGGTCGCGGGCGCGGACCGGCTCCATCTGCGAGGTGACGCTGTAGCGCGGGCCGACTTCGACCTGGCCCTTCTGGACCCGGGTCTGGAACTGGTCGAGCGGGCGCACCGGCGGGCCGCCGATCCGCTTGCCCTGGAAGTCGTAGACGCCGCCGTGGCAGGGGCAGATGAAGTTGCCGGCTGCCTCGACGAAGCGGACCGGGCAGCCGAGGTGGGCACAGCGGTTGGAGACGGCGACGAACTTGCCGGCTTCTTCGCCCAGTTCCTCGGAGCTCTTGCGCACGTAGGCGGTGGTCTTGCCGGCGTCGCCGATCCCCTCGGTCTCGGTGAAGACGACCTGGCGGTAGGTGTCCTCGACGAAGTCGGAGACCGGGCCGACCGCCTCCCAGCGCTCCTTGCCGCGGTGGAAGATCGGGGCGACGGCGAAGCCGACGGCCGGCAAAACGATGCCGGCGGCGGCGAGCCCGCCGAGCGCCTGCGACGCGACCGTGAAGACGTGCCGGCGAGTCATCGACTCGCCCTCGAAATAGCCGGGCGGGTCGGGCTTAACCCGCTCCACCACAGGTGCCTCCTCGGCCCCGTTTACTTTGTTCGCGTCGTCTGCCACAGGTCGTTCGCGTAGGGCTTGCCAGTTTATTGATTAAGGGGTGTGACCTGCGTCACACTTGGTCAATCTCTGTAGAAGCTTGCCCGGCTGGGGGGAGAGTTCGCCGCCCTCGCTCCTTAGCCTCCCATGGGAAAGGGCAAAGCAGGAACGGCTGTGGGGCTTCTCGTGGTCGCTGTCATCGGAATCGTGCTGCTCGTCAAGGGCCTCTACCCAGCTGATCTTCCGACGAGTCGGGATCCCGACTTCGTTGACAACGTTTTCGCCAACCGAGCCGTGCTCCTGGCAGCTCGGATGCTGCTGGTCTCGGCGACCGGCGTCCTCGGCTTGGGCGGGATCTTCATCGCTATCTCGATAGGTCATCGAACGAAGAATCGGGAATGGCTGCGGCGAGCGGGACCATTTGAGATCTCAGAGGGAAAGCTGGTTCAGGCTGAGACGGAAATAGATTTCTGGCGGCAGCAAGCGCTGGCGAACAAACAGGAAGTCGTCGGCTTGGAACAGCAGCTCGAGCACACCGACGAATTAGCTGCGCGCCTATCCGATTCAAAGTAGAATGTTATTGTCTGTTATGGAGGATAGCTATGACGCGAGAGGAACTTGCGAAGAAGGTCGAGGTTCAGAGAGAGCTAAACCGTCTCGCCATCGAACGGGCTCGCGCACGGATCCGGGAGTTTGATCGCGAGGCCGCCATTCACACCGTCACTACCGAACGGCTTTTGCAAGATCTGCGGGAAGCTGTCCGGCGGCGCTAGCGCGAGCCGGCGGCGATCTGCTCGGCCGCCTCGCGCCAAAGGCTCGGTATCGAGGCGGTGTCGCCCTCGGCTTGGAGGCGGGCGCAGGTGCTGATCAGGTCGGCGAGGACCGCGACCGCGCGGGTGTCGCCGAGGGTGGCGAGGCGGTCGAGGCCGAGGGCGTAGAGGTAGTCGCCGGCTAGGAGGGCGAGGTCGGGGTCGTGGCCGGCGAGCAGGCGCGGCTGCTCGTAGTGGAGCAGGTAGCCCTCGCGGACGGACTCGATCACCAGCGCCCGCTCGGAGTCGCCGGCCAGCTCGCCCAGCCGCGAGGGCTCGGCCGGGTCGATCACGTGCGGGGCGATCGGCGTGTCCTCGGCGCGCAGCTGGTCTGCCAGGGCCTGGAGGGCGTTCACGCGAGCGCCTCGTCCAGGGCCTCGGCGGCCGCTTCCAGCGTCTGGTCGACGACCGCCTCGTCGTGGGCAAGGGAGACAAACCAGGCCTCGTACTGGGCCGGCGGCGGGTAGACGCCGCGCTCCAGCAGCGCCCGGCAGAAGCGGGCGTGGGCCTCGGTGTCGCAGGCGGTGGCGGTGGCGAAGTCGGTGACCGGCACCTGGCTGAAGAAGAGGGTGACGAGGCCCGGCGCCTTGGCGACCCGCAGCGGCCGGTCGGCCGCCAGCGCCTCGAAGCCAGCGGCGAGCCGGTCGGTCAACTCGCCGAGGCGAGCGTACGCGGCCGCGTCGAGCTGCTCCAGCGTCGCCAGCCCGGCGGCGACCGCCAGCGGGTTCCCGGAGAGGGTGCCCGCCTGGTAGACGTCGCCGGCGGGGGCGATCCGTTCCATGTGCTGCCGCGGGCCGCCGTAGGCCGCCGCCGGCAGGCCGCCGCCGATCACCTTGCCCATCACCGTCAGGTCGGGTTCGACTCCGAGCAGTTCTTGGGCGCCGCCGCGGGCGACGCGGAAGCCGGTGATCACCTCGTCGAAGACCAGCAGCGCGCCGGCCTCGCGGGTCGCCTCGCGGAGGAACTCGAGGAAGCCCTCGGCCGGCGGCACCACGCCCATGTTCGCCGCGATCGGCTCGGCCAGCAGCGCCGCCACCTCGTGCTCTTCCAGTGCCCGGGCCACCGCCTCGCGGTCGTTCCACGGCACCACCACGGTCGTCTTCGCCTGCGCCGCGGTCACCCCCGGGCTGCCCGGCACCGCCAGCGTCGCCAGGCCAGAGCCGGCGTCGGCCAGTAGCCCGTCGGAGTGGCCGTGGTAGGCACCGGCGAACTTGACCACGACCTCGCGGCCGGTGACAGCCCGTGCCAGCCGCACCGCGCTCATCGCCGCCTCGGTGCCGGAGCTGGTCATCCGCGCCATCTCCACCGAGGGCATCCGCGCCGCCAACTCCTCGGCGAGTTGGACCTCCGCCAGGGTCGGCGCGCCGTAGCTGGTGCCCCGCTTCGCCGCTTCGATCACCGCGGCGATCACCGCCGGCTCGGCGTGGCCGAGGATCAGCGGACCCCAGGAGCCGATCCAGTCGACGTAGCGGTTGCCCTCGACGTCGAACAGCCAGCAGCCTTCGCCGCGTTCGACGAAGATCGGGTCGCGGCCGATCTGCCGCATCGCCCGCACCGGCGAGTTCACTCCGCCGGGAAGAACCTCTCGCGCCCGGTCAAAGAGACCTGCTTCAGCGCCGCCGCCAGGTGGCGCGTCTTTATGAATGCTCGGCATCCCAGCGTGCGTAGTCCTCGGTGAAGTAGTGGAGGCGGATCTTCTTGTACTCGGTTGAGGAGTAGAGGGTGGCGCGGTCGTCCGGCCCCATCCCGCACTCCGCGGCGATCGCGTCGAGGACGGCGTCGCACTCCTCCTTCGAGCGGCCGTGCGCCATGGTGAAGACGCTGTAGGGCCAGTCCTCGTAGGTGGGCCGCTGGTAGCAGTGGGAGATGCCGCGGAAGGAGGCCATCCGGCCGCCGACCTCCATGATCTGGTCCTCGGGCACCTTCCAGACCCCCATCCCGTTGGCCGAGAAGCCGGCGCGGCGGTGGTAGAGGATCGC
>JBIOTO010000048.1:0-22959 GCA_044865945.1 Solirubrobacterales bacterium | reverse complement strand
CCCGTCGGTCATCGATCGGATCGTGTCGGCCAGGTCGTCGTCGTGCTCGGTCAGGTCGAGCACCTCGGCGCCGCCGCTGCGCGCACGCGCCAGGCGGTCGGGCACGAGGTCCACGCCGATCACGCGGTAGCCCTTGTGCAGCGCGACGCGGCACGCCATCTCGCCGATCGGCCCGAGCCCGAGCACGGTCACGCTGCCGCCGTCCGGGATCGCGGCGTACTCGACGGCCTGCCAGGCGGTCGGCAGCACGTCGGAGAGGAAGAGGTAGCGCTCGTCCGGCGCGCCGTTCTGGGGCACCTTCACCGGCCCGAAGTGTGCCTGG
Source organism: Solirubrobacterales bacterium (assembly GCA_044865945.1). Lineage (GTDB taxonomy): Bacteria > Actinomycetota > Thermoleophilia > Solirubrobacterales > 70-9 > VAYN01. Next base: position 22,637 of record JBIOTO010000048.1, on the reverse strand, counting down.
GGCACGCGCAGGTACTCGGCCTGGCCGCCGGGGACCTCGCCGTAGAGCTTGGTGTAGCCGAAGAGCGAGGCGCCCTTTTCCCGCTCGCGCACCTGCGTCGTCTCGCACTGGGCGAAGAGCTTTTCCTTGCACATCCAGCAGTCGCCGCAGGAGATGTTGAAGGGGACGACCACCCGGTCGCCGGCTTTGACGTGGCTGACCTCGGAGCCGACCTCCTCGACGATCCCCATCGGCTCGTGGCCGAGGACGTCGCCCTCTTCGATGAACATCCCCAACACCTCGTAGAGGTGGAGGTCGGAGCCGCAGATCGCGGTCGAGGTGACGCGGATGATCGCGTCGGTCGGCTGCTCGATTTTCGGATCGGGAACCTCGTCAACCCGGACGTCGCGTTTGCCGTGGAAGGTGAGTGCCTTCATGGAAGCCTTTCGTCGTCGCGCGTACTCAGGAGGCCACCCCGAGGGGTACCTCGGGGTGATCCCAGCTTTCGGCGACCCGCTCGGCCGCCGCCCGCTCCTCGGCGAGGATTTCCTCCGCCGTCGCGACCACGCCCTCGTCGCCGGCCCGCGCCGCGACCCGCAGCAGCAGTTCATAGGCGGCAACCTCCAGGTGCTCGAAGGCGAAGGCGAACCCGGCGAGCTTGGTGGTCGAGTCGGGCTGGGCGCCGAAGAAGGCGGAGAGGTTGAAGCCGCCTCCCTTGAGCATCGTGTCCTTGATCAGCGAGGGCCGGGCGCCGCGCTCCTCCAGCAGGCCCTCGATCCGCGAGAGGTGGCCGCGGGTCTCCGTCAGGTGGTCGCGGAAGGCCCGCTCGAGGAACTCGTCCTTGACCCGCTCGGCACCGGACTCGAGCAGTTTCACCGCCTGCTCCTCCAGCGCGTGGACGTCGCGCAGGTAGGCGAGCAGGGTGGAGTCGAGCTGCTCCGCGTCGACGGCTGCCAGGGAGACCTCGACCGCGGTGTCGAAGGACTGCTCCAGGCGCTCCGCCATCCGCCGCTCCTCGGCGGCGATGTCGGCCGCCATCCGCGCCGTCTCCTCGTCGCCGTCCCGTTCGGCCAGGCGTCTCAGCAGTTCGTAGGCGGCCAGCTCCATATGCTCGTAGGAGTAGGCGTGCATCGCCAGCTTCCCCGGCGTGTCGGGCTGAGCCGCCGCGAACGCGGCCATGCCCCAGCCGCCGACGGTCCCGGCGACGTCCTTCAGCTTCGACGGCTTTCCGCCGAGCTCTTCCAGGCGCTCCCGCACCCGCCACTCCTGGTCTTCGGTCTCGACCAGGTGCCGCTCGAAGGCCCGGCAGAGGCGCTCGTCGCCGGCGATGCCGAGGGCGGGACGCAGCTGCGCCAGCGCTTGCAGCTCGATCGAGTGGATGTCCTCCAGGTACTTGACCAGCTGCTCGTCGCGGTCGCGGTTCCACTGGCGGGCGCCGACGCCGGTCTTCAGGTCGTCAAGGCGGGCAACGGCGCCGTCGGCCTCCAGTGGAGGCGTCTCGGCGCCGTGCCCCTCGCGCATCCCTCCCACGAGCTCTTCCAAGGCTTCGATGCCGCTGTAGCGGGGTTCCCAGCCGAGCTCCTCGTGCGCTCGTTTCGAGGACATCAGCGGCACGTTCCGCGCCATGTCGAGCCAACCCGCCGGCGTCGGCTGCAGGCGCAGCCGCCAGCTCAGGTCGGCCAGGCGCCGCACCACGCGGGCCGGTACCGGGAAGCTGCGCACCCCGAGCCGCTCGGCCATCTCCTCCGGGCTGAGCGGAGGCTCGGCGGCGATGTTGAAGGCGCCGCCGACGTCGGTCAGCACCGCGCGCAGGTAGGCCTGCCCGACGTCGTCGGAGTGCACCGCCTGGAACCGCAGGCGATCGACACGCGGCAGTGCCGGCAGCAGCCCGCGGCGGATGAGGAAGTTGGGCAGGAACGGCCCGACGAAGAGCCGTCGGATCTCGGTCGCGGCCTCGTCCTTGAAGATCAGCGCCGGGCGCAGCCGCACGACCCGCGTCTCGGGGTTGGCGGCTTCGAAGCGGTCGAGCTCGCGCTCCACCGCGACCTTGTGGCGCGAGTAGAAGGAGGTCTCGGTGCCCTCGGTCGGCCAGGTCTCGTCGACCTCGCTGTCCTTCGGCCCCAGCGAGTAGACGCCGACCGAGGAGGCGTGGACCAGCGCCGGCACGCCGGCCGCGGCAACGGCCTCGAAAACGCGGCGGCTGCCGTCGATGTTGATCCGCTCCAGGGTCACTTCGTCACGGGAGGGCTGGATCGCCCAGGCAAGGTGGATGACCGCGTCGGCGCCCGCGAAGATCTCCTCCAGGTCGGCGCTGAGCACGTTGGCCTCGACCCAGGTCGTCTTCGGTGGCGACCAGGTGGGCTCACGCCGGGCGAGGCCGACGATCTCGTCGATCTCCTCTGACTCGCTGAGTGCCCCGACGGTGCTGGTGCCGACGTTGCCGGTGGCACCGGTGACTACGACCTTCATCTGCTCGCCTCTCCGGTGGTGTGGCTTTGGAATTTGGCGAGGAGTGAGCGGTTGAACGCTCCCCTAGGCCTCTCTAAGTCAGTACCCAAGGCGGTCGCGGCGAAACGTTTCTCTCCGGCTCCTCCGGCCCGCGAAGCGGATGAGAGAGGCGCCGAGTGCCACCAATGCGCGGTGACCCCTGGGCGGCGCCTCTGCCGTACAAGCTCCCTACCGGGCGCTAGGACTCTTCGTAGGGATCTTTCTCGCCCGCCAGCTTCAGCGAACCGTCTTTGACGGTGGCGAAGTGGCGTTCCTGGATCGGCAGCGCCCACTCGACCAGCTCGGAGATCTCGCTCTCCTGAGCGGAGTCATTGAGCCTGCCAAGCACGGCCCAGTGACCGACCTCGCCGGCCTCGGCCATGGTCAGGAACTCGAAGCCGTCGAGCCCGTCGGACTCGCCGCCGAGGTAGGTCGACATCATCTCCGTCGCCTCGGATTTCGTTTCCTGGGCTTTTTCGAGGATCGCCGTCTTCTTGCCCTCGCGGGCATCGGCCACCTCGGTGCAGCGGCGCTCGGTCTCTTCGGCCTCGTCGCGCATCTGCTTCAGGGTGGTGACGATTTCCTCGTCCTCGACCAGGCCTTCGATTTTTTCGCTGGCGCCCTGTGCCGCCTGGGCAAGTCCCAGAACCTCGGCGAGCTTCTCCTCCAGGGTCGTTAACTCGGCCATCTTCAGCCTCCTTTCGGCTTAGTGGTGAACTCTGATCGGCTACCCAGGAAAGGGTCCGGTCAACCCCGGGCGAGTCTCGCCAGAGCGTGCCGCTCCTCGCGCAGCTTGGAAACCGACTCATAGACCTCGGCGGCGCCAGCCTCGCGCAGCTCTTCCTCCGAGAAGCCACCGGTGAGCACCGCCAGGGTCGGGATCCGCGCCGCCGTCGCGGCCTTCACGTCCCAGGTCGAGTCGCCGATCATCACCGCCGGCTGGCCGTCGGTCTTCTCCAAGGCGGCGTGGACGAGATCCGGGTGAGGCTTGGTGCGCTCGACGTCGGCGCTGGTGGTCCAGCCCTCGACCAGGTCGCGGGCTTCAAGCAGGTCGAGGTAGTGGTTCACCTCGTCCTCCTTCGCCGAGCTGGCGAGGATCACGGCGGCGCCGTCCTCGCGCAGCTCCCGCAACAGCTCGATCGCGCCCTCCATCGGCTCCACTTCGCCGATCAGCTCGCCGTAGGCATCACCCTCCGACGCGCGGATCTCGTCGCCGTCGGCCTGCTCGCCCTCGTCGCCGATCAGCGCCGCGACAAGCTGGTCACCGCCCATCCCGATGTGGCGGTGGATCTCCCAGGCCTGAACGACGTAGCCGTGCGCGCGAAGTGCCCGGTGCCAGGCGATCGCGTGCTGGTAGTTGGTGTCGACCAGAGTCCCGTCGACGTCCAGCACCACGGCGATCGACATGTCCGCGTTCACCCCGACTCGCTACCCCCGCCGGGCGACCGCCCAAACGAAGCGGGGCTGCGGAGTGCCGCCGACCCAGACGCCGCGCCGCCGGAAGGCGGTTGGTCGTCTCACCCGAGCGGGAACTGGGCCAGATGCCAGTGAAAGCCGCTGGGACCCGGGCCGGCGGCCCCGCTTGACCGCTGCTACCCGACGGTGGCGCATCGCAAGCGCCTAGGCGACGATGCCCCCGGCGGGATTCGAACCCGCGCCGCGCGGCTTAAAAGGCCGACCCGCTCCGACGAGCGATCCGGCTCCAGAAGCCAAATGCGACCCTAGAAGGCTGCGAAGGGAAGGTTAAAGGGAAGGTCGCGCCCGATCAACTGCGCGAACGGCTTCACCTCTCACCCCTGCCGGATGAGAGGACCCTAACTGCCTAGAAGCGACTGCGCCAGCGGGCGAGCTGTCTAGACCGCTGCGGCAAAGTCGTTGTCCGCTTCCTCGGCCTCACGCTTGTCAAGGAAGCCCTGCAACTCGTCGCGCGCCCGCTCAAGCTCGCCGGGCAGAACGTGGGTGTAGCGCCGCAGGGTGATCGGCGCCGCGTCGGGCTGCCGCTTGGGAGCCTTGTGGCCCATCAAGACGGAGATGACCTTGGGGCTGACCTTGGCATGGTCGAGCCAGGTTGCGGCGGTGTGACGTGAGTCCTGAAAGCCGATCGGCCGCAGACCCAGCTCCAGCCAAATCCTCGAGCGTCGCGCGACAAGGTTCCCGAGAGAGAGCTTTCCCGACTCGCTTTCCCGCCGGGGCGGGCAGACTTTTCCGGTCTTCGGTTCTCCCTGCCGCAGCCACTCGGCATAGAGCCGGTCGCGGAGCTGGCGGACCATCGGGACGACGCGCCGCGCGGCCTCGGACTTTTCGGCATCTTCATGGGCTCCGAGAAGCAGAAGATCCTTCTCGAAATCGACCTCCGGCCATTCCAGGGCTTCGATCTCACCGGCACGCGCGGTTCCGTAGCCGGCGATGGCCCAGGGAAGTGCGTCCCGGGGGTCAAGTAGGTCGAGAAGGTGGGCGAATTCGCCAGGCGTGGCGATGCGGTCACGCTGTACGGAATCGTCGGCGGGAAGTTGGACGTCGACGGCGAGCGGCTCTGAAATCTTCCGGCGTTGAAGCGCCCAGCGCGAGAGTGACCGGATCGCGTTGATCCGGTGGTTGATCCTGGAGCTGGAGACCGGAGGGTCGGTGGCCCGGAACTCATCAATCGCCTTCTGAATGTGATGGTCGCCGATCTCGTCGGCGTACATGTCACGAAGCCAGCCGGGCAGATTGCGAAGGGAGCTGTTCAGATCCTTCCGAGACTTGTCGGTGAATACTTTGCCCTTCTTACTGAGGGCAATTCCCTCTTCGCAGGCTTCGATGAACTCCGGGTGGAGGTCTCGCAATCTGACGCGAGCGATCCGGCCGTTGTCGGGGTCCGCGCCGTTCGCCTTCTCGACAGGTCGCCGCGAGCGGGGCCTACCCCGGCGGGAGCGCACCTCTGCATAGAGGTCTGCGCGCAGATTCCGGGCCTCCTGAATGTCGTCGACGCGCTCGGTGCGCCGGTTCCGCCCGATTTCGCTATCCCAGACGATGCCGTAGTAGGTGGGATCGCAGCTGCACCGCTGCATCCCTACGGCCAAGTTGCAATTCAGCGAGTGGCGAGCATGAACCCCTTGGTAGCGGGTCTTGGTGTCGACGTACTTGCGCTTCTGGGCCTCGGCGGTCGTCACGAGGTCAGCCCCTCGCGCCGGCAGCGGGGGTCGCCCTGCGACGCCTCGCGGAGCGACCACGGCTGTTGTTCTCCTCGGCGGCAGTCCGGGCCGAATCTTCCGCCCATCGTTCGAGGTCGACCGGCCGATAGAGGCGCAGCTGCCCCGAGTAGACGCAGGGAATGTGGGGCTGGACGTGACGCTGAAAGTGACTGAGGCTCATCCCCAGCGACTCGGCGGCGACCTGGCGGGTGAGAAGAAACTGCGGGGCCATTAGCCCCGGCCTCCTGTGTCCTCATGGCGATCGTCGTCATTGCTGTCCTCCTGTGCGGTCGCATCTGAAATCCCGAAGCGATACCACCGCGCCCGACAGGGGTCGATGCGAAGCTCGCCGGTCGGACCCACGAGAGGCAGCGGGACCACGCCAACCTCCCAGAGGGCGCGGAAAATGAGCGAAGGGATTCCAGATGCGACCTTCACACGCCGCCCTCACCTCACCGGGAAGGCCATGACCCACTCGTGCGGGCCGCATAGGACTTGTGGACAGCTGCCGTAGCCGGAGCTCTCCCAGGAGACGTGGAGATGAGGCAGGGATGAGTGCGCCGGATCGCCGTGGAGCGGGTACCCGTTGTAGCCGACGAAGTGGATCGCCGGCACCAGCTTGCAGACCGGCCTCACTCCCGATTCGCCGCAGCCTTCGCTCCAGCCAAGGTCTTCGGCGGCCCGCTTGGTTGCATCCCAGCCGCGACCCGGCCCGGGCTCAATGTCCATCGCCGTGCCATCGCCGTGGGTTTCGTGTCCGGTCTCCCGGGCGGATAGCGCGCGCAGGTCGTAATGCTCGAGAAACCACACCGCGTCAGCCCAGATCCGGGCGTCGACCTCCTGCGGCGCTCTGCCGGCGACCATCAACCGCTCCGGCAGAGCCTTGAATTCGCGCGGTGAAAAGAGCCGCTGTGCGTGCTGGAGCATCGCGCTCCCACCGACCGAGCTGCATGCGGAGGCAACCGCTTCCATGCCCTCGCCTTGGAAGGTTCGGAAGTCCTCAAGGATCCGTTGGACGTACCACTCCGCATGGTTGTAGGCGAAGATCGCGTCGTGCCAGTTGCCCGGCGCGCCGGAAGCCTTTAGGTAGCGAGCCGCGGCGAAGATCGCGTCTTCAGGGTCGTAGGGGTCCTTCTTGCCGTCGCCGTTGGCATCGACCCCGTAGGCGGCCCAGGTTTCGGGCATGAACATCATCCAGCCCATCGCCCCCGACCCCGACGTGTTGTTCATGTTCGTGCCGAAGGTCGTCTCGTTGAAGTTGATCGAGGCGAGCATCGCTGGCCCTTTGGGGCCGAGCTTGTACCGGGCGGCGGCTGCCTGGTAGATCGGCACGAGACGCTTGGGAACGCCGCCCTTCAAGGTGCCGGCGCTCGCTTCACCTGCCCCACCACAGGCGCCGGTGCCGCCGACGGCGATCGCAAGTCCCATCACGAAAGCGACCAGGACGAGCAGCCCGGCCAAAGGAATTGCTGCCAGCGCCGGAGAGATGCCGCGGTTCTGATCCCCACTCATGCAGGGCGCGAAGTGCCGCGAGGCGCCCGCTGGTTCCAATCGAACCTGAGTGAGTTAGGCAAGCCCGGCGCGAATGGAACTACCGGAACCCTGGCGGCACTTTAGGCAGCGTGGCATGCAGAGGCGGGACTGAAAAAGCGCCTACCTGGCCCGTTGACATTTCAGCGCGGGTGGGTTGGACGAACGTCCGGGGGGAGAATTGACCGCCCCCACTCCTTACCTCTGTGTGGAACAGATGCCACACGACTCACGGCCCAGGCGTGCCCGCCTGGGGACTCGACGAATGTACGGTGCCGCTGGGCCGTCTTCTTTAGAAACCCTTGAGCGACACGGGGTTTCCTCAACACACAGTGAAATAGCCGCACCCAAGGAACGCCCACTTCCACCGGCAGCTTCGCAGCCACCAACTTGCGAGAGCCCCGGAGGGAGGAGAGTTGATCCAGGCATCAGCTCTGAGCCCGGTCGGCACTACATAAGGAGTAAGGGGATATGTCCTCACGATCGCGCACGCCGGTCAATCGACCGGTGCTGATAGCCCAATGCCTGATACTGCTCTGTGCAGCCGTCGCCGTTCTTTGCGTGGCTGCGGCCCCGAAGGCGGAGGCTTCCTACTACCGGATGGTTCTGTGTGGCGCAGGAAGCGGCGCCGGGCAGGCCAACATCAATACCAACGTCGACTACTTCGTCTTCCAGAACCAATGCGGAGGACCGAACTTCCCGGCGGGCGGCAGCAACTTCATGCGGCTCTACGAGCGGCAGGGAGCTGGCGCTGCCTGGGTCAACTCCTACGCAAGCGTCTCTTGGACGGCGCCCGGGTTCGTGACGATCGCCGGCGGCGGTGGCTACACGCGCCAGGAGAACGATTTCGCCGATGGCTGGCGGGCTCGCTTCTGGGGCGAAGGCCAGGACGGCGGCACCAACAACTTCCTCATGCAGGGAACCGGGGTCGCCAACAACAGTCTCGGGGGCATCGGCTGGGCGCGGACCTCGGTGTTCACCTCGCACCTGTGGCCGTTCCCGACCTATGGCAACTACAGGCGGTTCGTCTTTGAGATCACCTGCATGCGCCCAGGCGGCTGCGACACCGGGGGCTTCAACAACACCGATGCCAACTCCATTGTCCTGATCCTCAACGACATGGAGCCGTCCAGGGTGAACTTCACCAACACCGGGTCAGGCATCCTCGCTGGCAGCTGGGTCAAAGGGATGCAGAACGTGACCTGGAAGACCTCCGAGCGCGGCTCGGGAATCCGCTACGACCGGCTGCGCGTCGACGGGGGCACTCGCCAAACGGTCGACTCGGGGCCGTGGTGCGATCTCGCCTACAACGGGGCGACCGGAGAGTTCGGCCGCCAATTCCAGCCATGCCCGAACGGCTCGTGGGACCGGAGTTACGGCCTCGACACCGCCTCCCTATCCGATGGCTCTCACACCGTTCAGGTGTGCACCCAGGACTACGGCCAAGCGAGCGGCCTGAACGGAAGCGGCGGCGAGAGCTGCGAACAACGTCAGATCAGGGTCGACAACCACGCCCCCGCGGCGCCGGGCGGCCTTGCCATCGTCACCTCCAACCCGGAGCGCTACATGGACCACATCGGCGCGCGCTGGACGCTGCCCTCCGATCCGGGCTCGCCGATCAAGAAGGTGCACTACGACATCGTCGACGCCTCCGGCAAGACGGTCGTCGGCGAGAAGGTCCTGGCTGCCACGAACCCGACCAAGATTGATGACATCGCGGGACCGAAAGCCTCCGGTGACTACCGCCTGCGGATCTGGCTCGAGGACGAAGTTGGATTCGCGGGTCCGGTCGCGACGGTGCCGATCCCACACGACACGACGCCGCCGGCCGCGCCGCAGGAAGTCGCGGTCGCGACTCCGACGACGAGCAGGGGGGACCAGGGCTTTGACGTGCGCTGGCGGAACATCGCCGATGCCGGCGCGCCGATCGACGCCCTCCACTACCAGCTGCTCGACAGCGCCGGTAACGCACTCGGCGCCGCCAAGGAGCTGCACGGCGAGAACCCGCAGACGATCGCGAGCCTCGACGCTCCGAAGGGCAGGGGCACCTACCGGCTGAAGCTCTGGCTCTCAGACGCGGAGGGCAACGTCGGCGCTCCGACCGAAGCCCCACTCGCCTACAACTGCGTCCGCTCCGATGTTGCGGGCGGCCAGGCCCTCGGCGTCGGGATCGGCAGCGGCGGTGAGCGAGTGTCAACCGTCAACCAGGGCGAGGATCCAAAGCTGACGGGAACCCTTCGAGGGAGCGGCAGCCCCATCGAGGCCGCCGCCCTGTGCGTTTATAGCCGGGTCATCACCGACGAGGGCCGGGACTTCCTCGGCATCGCCATGACCGGCGGCGGGGGCAACTTCGCCTTCCCGCTCGGGGCTGGACCCTCGCGGGAGCTGAGTGCGATCTACCGGCCCGACCAACGCCAGATCGAGGCATCCGCGACGGCGCTGACGCGAGTCGCGCCGACGCTCCGTCTTCGCAAGAGGACGGTCCGCAACGGGCGTAAGGCCTGGTTCTCGGGGGAGGTCCCCGGCCCGCACAACGACGGCGTTCTGATCGTCCTGCAGGTCGAAAGCGGAAAGAACAAGTGGCGGGCGTTCCGCCGCTACCGGACCCGGGGAGGGGGGCGATTCACGGTCCCCTACCGCTTCACCCAGACCCGCAGCGCGACCACCTACTCGATCCGCGCCCAGGTCCGCCAGGAAGGCGGCTTCCCCTACGAGCCGGGGAACTCGCCGACCGTCCGGCTGCGGGTCAGGCCGTAGGAGAGAACCAGGAGGCAGGGGCGGGGCGAGAGCGGATGTGCTCTCGCCCCAGCCTCCGGATGAGGAAGGGAGGGGGCAAGATGGAGGCAGCCACCAAGCAGAAGCAGGTGACCGATCAGCAGCTCCTTGAAGCAGAGGAAGGCTTGATCCGACTGCTTCATGCCAAGCATTTCCCACCGGCATGGATCAAGGAATCGGTGCCGGAAATCATGTCGCAGGCGCGGACTGACTTCGCCGCGCGACTGGCAGTCGAACAGGTCGAGGACGCGGTGAGCCTCCTGGTTGTGATCGCCTACCGCCGCGCGATCAAGTTCGTGCGCTCCGAACGAGCGAGGCCGAGGGAGACGTCGATCGAGAACTTCTTTCACCTGGCCGACGAATCCACGCCGACACCCGAGCAGGAGACCCTGGACCACGATCGCCAGGTGACGCTGGTCAAGGCCCTGCGCGAGCTTCCAGAGCGGGAGCGAAAGCTGCTCGCGCTGATCTATTTCAAGGACATGCAGATCGGCGAGGCGGGCCGGCGGCTTGGTTGGGCGAAAGCCTCGGCAACCCGCCACCATCAGGCGGCTCTCGAGCGGCTGCGCGAGCTGGTGGGCGACCGCGAGCTGCTTGGCGCGGAGATCGCGATTCCGGCCTTTGTCGTCTCGCGCGATCACCCCCTACCTCGCGCTGCGGTGATCTGGATCGAAGGAGCTGCAGAAACCCTCCGCGAGGCGGTGGTGCTCGGCGGCGGCCGGATCGGCCCGCTGGCCGAAACCGGCAACGCCGTGGCAATGAGCGGCGGGGGGAAAGCGGCAGCAGGGGTTTGTGGGGCGGCCGTGGTCGTCTGCCTCGCGGGCGCCGCGAGCGGGGTAGTTGGGCCGGGGCTCGGCGCACTCGATGCAAGCGAGGCGCCGCGCTCAAGGCACGCGCACCAGGCGCGGGAGACCTCGGCGGCCTCGCCCTTCTCCGAGCGCCCTGCGGATGGCCTTGACGGCTCGACGCACCGGGGTTCCCGCAGCTCGACCCGAACCCACCGCGAATCAGCTGCGTCTCGGTTGTCCTCATCCACGCCACCCCGCCGGGTGGCCGAACCGCGCGAGCGCCCGGTGAGAGGAGCGGATCCCCCGCCAGCAAGCGTCAAGCAGACCATCAATGAGTTCGGGGTCGAGAGTGGCGAAGGAGACGAAGCGACCGGCTCGCCTGGCGGCGAAGCCGCTACGGAAAACGCGCCGATCACCCCCGAGCCGGAAGTAACCGCGCGGCCATCGACGGGCACGGCCAACGAAGCGACTTCTAAGTCCCCGGCCGACTCCCCTTCGAGCTCGCAAACCTCGTCGGAGTTCGGGATGTAGCGGGTGACCGTGGGCTTAACGAAAGGGGCCCCCATCCGGGACCCCTTTCCAGAAGGATTAGGTGAGGCGATCAATTGCCATCGCGATCACCGCTATGAAGGCTGCGGAGATGCGAATGGCGAATCGCCTCGTGAATAGCTCCAAATAATCTCCTCGTGTGTGCTGAAGCCCGCAACGTTGTGCTGTTGCTCGGCCATCTTCTAATCGAGAGGCAGCGAGCGCAAGGGGTCCTGCGGTAAATCACCCTCGAATGGTGCGTCTGCCTCCGCTCCGAGCAGGCGAGACGCCCGTACTTCAAGCGCATCGGAGCAGGTCGACTATTCTGATGAGCGTGCGGTGGGGGAAAACTATCCCTGCGGTAGTTCTCGGAATTGTCCTGACTTTGTCTGCCGCGGCGACCGCCGCCGCCCCGCGACCCTATGTCGTGCTCGGCGGCTACTGGATCGACAAGCATGAAAAGTACGGGTGGGCGTACTTCGCAGAGCGGCCCGGGCCGCCGGAAGGGAGCGGTCCGCACGGCTCGCAGCGTCCGTGTATCTCGGTCTCGGCGTACACCCGCGAAGGTCGCTCGCTGCGGGCCAGCGAAAATGAACTTTGCTACGGCACGCCTCAGTTCTTGACCGCAAAGGGCGAACCGCTAATCGTCGCCAAGACCGTTCTTGCCAGCCGGCGGGGGTCCACGACGGCCTTTGGAGTAGCGGCCTCCCATGCGGCCCGGTACCTCAGACTGACGCTCGCTGATGGCCACCGCACCATCCGCCTGCACAAGCTGAATCCGATCCAAGCCCAGAAGACCCGACTGAGGCCGTTTCGCCACGCCGGATTTCTGATGCGGGGCCAGTGGTGCATTGAGCAGATCGTTGTGCTCAACGGAGCCGAAGAGGTTCTGTGGGACAGCGGCTCCGAAGCATGTGACATTGAAAAACCAGCTGCCCGCTGGCAGACCTGAGCGTTCCTTCAATCCGTACGGCCGATAACCCGCGACCCGACGATTAACGCCGAGCGGTCCGCCACCGCTCCGGGTCTCGCGTACCAAACTTCTGCACAACTTTTCCTGCAGATGCACACATCGGGCGAGTCTCGGTCTATATAGGGCGGTGGAGGCGGGCAGCGCCCCGCCGGGCGGCTCTCACCGCTCCGGTTATGACGTGCGCCTCGGTGGGCCAACACCGAGAGATTCGGCAGATAAAGAGCTCGGCCGGTCATAGCCCGTCTCCCGACCGCTTCGCTGCGACCGATTAAAAGGACCTGACTCGCGACCCATTGTCCCGAATGCGAGGCCCGGGGTAAAGGGTTCCCGCCGGTGGAAGGGATCGTGCAGAGGGGCAGTAGCAGTCGCTCGACGTGCCGCTCACCCGCTTGCCAGAGCTTCCTCGGGACTCTCGAAGACCGCGAAGTGGCTGGTCAGGCCTGAGATGTCGAGCAGCCTGCGGACCTGACCCTGCAGTGCGCAGAGGGTGAGGCCTGGCCTGCCGTCTTCATTTTCGAGCCGGCGCTCCACGCTGACCAGCATGGCTATCCCGGTCGAGTCGATGAAGCCGCACCCAGCCAGGTCGAGGACGATCCTCTCGCCTCGCTCGCAGGCGCTTTGCAGAAGCGCGGTTAGCTCGGGGCAGGTGGTCATGTCGATCTCGCCTCGGACGGAGACGAGCATCAAGCCGTCACGGCGCTCGCTCTCGACCTTGAAAGGCCGCGAGTGGGCCGGCGCATCCGTGCCGTCTCCCGGTCGGAGTCCCTGGGGATCCATCACTACCAACTATTGAGTCTACGCCCAGGACCACGCTCGCGCCACGGGGTACGCCGGATCGCGGTTTTGCCCTCACGCGAATTGGGAAAAGCCTGAGAAAGCCCCCGGCAAGGCGCCCGCTTGCAGATGCACTCGTCTGACCGAACCGTTCTCACCTACGAGGCCCGCGCGGAGAATGTCCCCCGTGCCCGCTCGGCCCTCGCCCGGCTGGGCGAGGAGCTCGGGATCGAGGAGCCCGGGCTCGATGACCTGAAGACGATCGTCACCGAGGCAACGACGAACGTCGTCCGCCACGCCTACCCCGACACAGACGGCGAGTTCGAGATCGAAGCCTTCACCGAGGAAGGCGAGCTGGCGATCGTCGTCCGCGACTCTGGCGCGGGGGTGCGCCCAACTCCCCAGATCGAGAAGGACGCCACCTTGAGGATCGGGCTCGGGCTGATCTCCCAGCTCGCCAGCTACTTCGAGATCGGATCCGCTCCCGGTGGCGGCACTGTGGTTCGGGCGCACGTTCCGCTCGCATAGAGGGTCCCGTCAACCCAGCCCAGATATTGGTCATCACCGCATAGGCGAGCGCCGAGGCGATTTGACGCGGCGAGCGGATGGGCTAGGAACTCTTTTTCCAGATTTTGCAGAGAGGTTGGGAAGCTGTGCCGAAGCGACTGGCATCCTCTGCTCAAGAGCTGTAGCTAAAGCGAGGTTGTCGATGCCCCCGAAGTCCGAAATCCAGATCTATCCCGAGTGGGTGGCTCCGTCGCCAGAAACCGCCTTAGAGGCGCGATTCGCGTTGTCTGAAGTCCTGAGGGCCGTTGGCTGGCCAGTTGCATGCCAAGCGACCGAAACGGGACCGGGCCGGTGCAGCGTGCCTGTCGCGGTTGAGGCCCTCATTGCTGCCGCAGATCGGCTCTATCCGGAATGGCGCTCCGATGGCCAGATCGAATTCATCGACGTAACCCCTTCCTGAACTAAGAACCCCCCGCCGGGGAAGGCGAGCGCTTTGGGTTTCCACGGAGAGGAGGGTCCGCTTTGGGTTGTCCGCCTGCTTGCGACCGCCACCAGTTGAAGCCAACGTAACTCCCTGGAACTGCAGCGCTCCTCGCGGCACTTCACCCCGCGCACAAGTCGACCACGACGACAAGGAGCGCGCGGTGTCCGCATTCGAGAGCTTCCAGTTTCACCTCTACCTCGCGGCAGAGAAGATCAACGTCAACCCCGACCCCGGCGGCCTGCCGGGGATCGGTGCCTTTCAAAAACTGCTGAACGGAGCTGCGGCGGCGGCGATGATCGCCTGCGCCTTCGGCTTCCTGATCGGCGCCGGCCAGTGGGCGATCGGCAGCCGCTCCAACAACTACAGCCAGGCGGCTGACGGCAAGGAGCGTCTGCTCAAATCGGCTGCCGGCGCCTTCGCTGTCGGGGCGGCCGCCGCCGTCATCAACTTCTTCTACGGCGCCGGGAGCGGCGTCAAATGATGCGCCGCGCGCTACTCATCGCGGCGGTCCTGGTGCTGGGCCTGCTCGCCGGGCGGCTCTCGGCCTCCGGCGATCCTTCCCCTCCCCCACCAGACCCCGGCCACCCCGGACCTACCCGCCAAGGGTCCGGGGGGGTCGGGGTCGGCTACGCCCACACCCGCCAGGGCGCCCTGGCGGCCAACGCCAATTACCAACAAGCCTTCGCCGACACCGCGATCCTCCGCCCCGGCGAGCTGCGCCGCCGGGTCGAAGCGGTGGCTACCCCCACCTACGCCCCGCAGATGGTGGCCGCCAACGCACCCGGAGCGAAGCGACTGGCGGCAGGGACGCTGGGTGTCGGGGTCAGAGAAAAGGTCCCGACCGCCTACCTGGGCGTCCCCGTCTCCTACCGGCTCGTTTCCTACTCGCCTGAGCGGGCGGTGATCGAGACCTGGGGCTTCACCGTCCTCGGCAACGCGACCACCGCCGAGCCCGCCGCCTACTTCGGCACCTCCCGCACCGCCCTGACCTGGTCAGAAGACGACTGGAAGATCGCGGCCACTCGTGCGGCCTTCGGCCCGACCCCGCGCCTCGGCTCCCCGCGCGAAGGCGGCGAAGGCTTCGAAGTGGTCGACGTCCTCGAGCAGATGGAGCGTTATGCCGTCGCTCCGTAGGGCCATGGTAATAGTCGTTCTCGCCCTCGGTCTCGGGGGGCTGGCGCCGCTCGCAGCGCCCGAGCCGCCAGCGGCGCAGGCGAACGTGGTCTGCGACAACCCGCTCCCCGACCCGAAGGACGCGGTCGAGGCGATCGGGGACGCGGTCGGGATCGGCAACGTGCTGGGAGACGCCTGCGAGGCGGTAACCGATCCGATCCTCGGGTTGCCGGGAAAGGCGCTGGACCCGTTGAAGGACGCCGCCGGGCAGATCGGCAAGGGGGTCTTCAACCAGGTCACCGCCTGGGTCGCCGACGGCGCGGTGTGGCTGATCGGCGAGGTCGCGGTCCTCTCCGACAAGACGACGACGCCGAACCTCCTCAGCAAGGGCTTTCTGCGCCAGTACCGCCTGATGGCGCTCCTCGCATCCTTTATGGCGGCCCTGATGCTGATCTTCTGCGTGTTCGAGGCGATTGCGCGCGGCGACGGCGGCCTGCTCTGGCGCGTCTTCCTGGTGAACGTGCCGCTGGCGGCGATCGCCACCTCGGCGGCCTATGTGGTGGTGCAACTGCTGATCGCGACCTGCGACGGACTCTGCTTGGCGATCTCCCAGTCGGCGGGTGCGGACTCCAAGGAGTTCTTCGAAGGCGCGATCAAGGCCCTCGCCGAGTCGGGAGCCAGTGCCGGCGCGGTGGCCGGAGCAGGCGGCCTCCCCGGGCCTACCGCTCCTTCGGCCGAAGCGACGGGCGCGGTCGCGGTTCCCCTCTTCGTCGGCTTCATCGCCGCGATCGTCGCCGCCTTCGCCGCCTTCTTCGTCTGGATCGAGCTGCTGATGCGAGACGCGGCGATCTATGTCGTTGCCCTCTTCATGCCGCTGGCACTTGCCGCCTCGATCTGGCCGCGCTGGTCGGTGGCGCTGAAGCGCACCTGCGAGCTCTTGGTGGTGATCATCTTCTCCAAGTTCGTGATCGTCGCGATCGTCAGCCTGGCCGCGAGCCTGCTGGCAAAAAACGAAGGCGCCGTCGAGCACGTCCTGGCGGCCGGGGCGATGCTGCTCCTGGCCTGCTTCGCCCCGTTCGTCCTGTTCAAACTCGTGCCCTTCGCCGAGGGCGCGGTCAGCTCGGCGTTCGGTCGTCAGAGCGCGAGCGGCGGCGCGGTGCGCGGGGTCGAGTTCGCGAACTCGATGATGATGGTCCACCAGCTGAGCCGCCGCAACTGGGACGCGGCGAGCGGCCACGGTGGGATCGGAAGTGGAGGTGGAGGACCCGGCGGTAAGACCTCCGGCCCCGGTAAGGGAGGGTCGGGCGGAGGGGGCGGCGGCGCGGCGGCGGAGGGAGCCGTCCCAGTCGTGGCCGCCACCGCAGCAGCCAAGGGAGCGAAGGGAGCCGGCGAGCGCCTGGGTCAAAGCGGAGTGAGCCAGGCGACCGAGAGTTCGGGCGAGGCTTCGAAGGCGAGCGGGCAGAGCGCGACGTCGGCAGGCTCGGGCGGCGAATCGACGCCGCGCCCGGGCGCTGAGACGAGCCGGCCAGGTGGCGCAGCGAGGCAGCGCGCCGGGAGCAGTGGAGCTGATCAAGGTCAGTCGTCGTCCCGACCCTCAGCGCCGGAGCCACAGGAGGCCGGGGGCGGCCCGGCTCCCGGAGCATCGAAACCGCCGCGCCCGGCTGCTGAGAAAGGCGACTCGCTACCGAGGGGCGGCGAGGCGTGAGCGCGCGGCGCTACCGCTTCGGGCCGCTGGAGCAGCGCGGCGTCGTCGGGCCGCTTCGGATCGGTCAGGTCTGCGTGGTCGCGGTCGCCGCCCTTCTTGCGCTCGGGGCGCTCTACGGCTTTCGCAGTTGGGCGGGGATGATCGTCGCCCTGGCGTTGCTCGGCGCTGCCGCAGCGGCGATCTACCTTCCCATCGAGGGCCGCACCCTGGAGGAGTGGGCGCCAGTCGGCCTGCGCTGGGTCCTCCGCTCCTCTGCGCAGAAGCGCGGCTACCGCTCGGCCTCGCCATCGGGCGGGGTGCGGATCGGGGCCGATGGAGAGGTGGCTCTCACCGCCTCCCTGCCGCCCGAACTCGCGGGGTTGCGGATGCTGGAAGTCCCCTACGGCTCCGAGCAGGTCGGCGTTCTCCACGACCGCCGCGCCGGCACCTACACCGCCGCGCTCGCGGTCCGCGCGGGCGCCTTCAGCCTCCTGGACTCCTCCGAGCAGGAGCGGAAGCTAGACGCCTGGGGGTCGGTGGTGGCGAGCATGGCACGGGACGGCAGCCCGGTCCGCCGCCTGCAGTGGATCGAGCAGACGCTTCCGGCCAGCGGGGAGGAGCCCGCCGCCTACCTACAGGCCGAGCGCGACCGGGCGGTGCCGCTCGACTCGGGCCTCGTCGCCTCCTACATCGAGTTGATCGAGTCGGCGACGCCGGTCACCCAGGAGCACGAAATCCTCCTGGCGCTGCAGATCTCCGAGCGGCGGGCCTCGCGTGAGATGCGGCGGCTGGGAGGAGGCGTCGAGGCGGCCTGCGAGCTGCTTTTGCGGGAGGTCGAGAACCTGGCCGAGCGGCTGTCGATCGCCGAGATCACCGTCTTCGGCCTGCTCCGCCCCAGGCGCTACGCCGCCGCGATCCGCGATGCCTTCGACCCCTACGGCCGCCTCTCGCGAGCCCGCGCGGGAATCGGCGATGAGCGCGAAGGAACCGACCCCGCGCTGATGGGGCCGATGGCCGACAAAGAGGACTGGTCGAGCTACCGATCCGACTCCGCTCACCACATCACCGCCTGGATCTCCAGCTGGCCCCGAACCGACGTCGGCCCGGCCTTCCTCACTCCCTTGCTGATGCAGACCACGGCCTGCCGGACGGTCTCGGTGGTGATCGAGCCGGTCCCCCACTCGACGGCGATCCGCAAGGCCGAGGCCGCCCGCACCGCCGAGGTCGCCGAAGAGATGCAGCGCGAGCGCCAGGGGTTCCTGACGAGCGCGCGGATCAGGCGCCGCCAGCAGGCCGCCGCCCGCCGCGAGGAGGAGCTTGCCGACGGCCACGCCGAGGTCATCTTCACCGGCTACTTCGGCGTCCATGGCCGCGGCGGCGAGGAGGCCGAGCGCTTCTACTCCGACGGCGTCCACTCGGGGGCGCTCGCCCGTCTTGAGTTCCAGCGCCTATATGGAGAGCAGCAGGCCGCCTTCATGAACCTCCTGCCGATCTGCTGGGGGCTGAAGTGATTCGCGGCAGGCGGCGTTGGGGGGAGCGGCCGGGGCACACCGCCACCACGGCGCACTTCCAGGCGCTCTACCCCTTTCTCGCCGAGGGCGGTCTCGGCGCTCCAGGCGTCTACATCGGCCGCGACGCCTGCGGCGGCGCCTTCCTCTTCGACCCCTGGCGGGCCTACGAAGCGGGCATCCTCCCCGGCCCGAACATGCTGGTCGTCGGCCAGCTCAGCCGGGGCAAGTCGGCCTTCTTAAAGACCTATATCGCCCGCCAGGCGATCTTCGGCCGCCAGGCCTGGGTGCTCGACCCCAAGGGCGAGTTCGCCCCGCTCGCCGACTTCTTGGGCGGGACCGTGATCGCGCTCGTCCCCGGCGGCGAGGTTCGCCTGAACCCGATCAGCTCGCGAATGGGTCGCGAGGGGCAGTTGAGCCTGCTTCGCTCGGTTGCCGCCGCCGCCCTTCGGCGCGAGCTGACCCCGGAGGAGGACGCGGGGTTGCGGGTCGCGCTGCGGGTGGTGAGCGCCGCCGAGCCCGCCGAGCCGACGCTGCCCGAAATCGTCGCCGCTCTGCTCCACCCCTCCGCTGAGATGACGGCGGAGGTGGTGATGGACGCCGGCGACTTCGCGACCGCCACCCGGCAGGTCGCCCTGGCCCTGCAGCGCCTATGCGAGGGAGACCTACGGGGGATGTTCGACGGGCCGACCTCGCAAGGGCTCGACCTCGACGCCTCCTTCGTCGCCCTGGACCTCTCGGCGATGCAGGACTCCTCGGCGCTGGGGATCCTGATGACCTGCGCCGCGGCCTGGCTGCAAGGCGTCGTCTTGGAGCGAAAGCGCGCCGCCGAGGCAAAAGAGGGCGACCCGCCGAAGGTGATCCTCGCCGTCGACGAGGCATGGCGGATCAGCGCCGACCTCGGCGTCGCCGAATGGCTGCAGCGCTCCTTCAAGCTCTCCCGCGCCCACGGCGTGCAGAACATCATCGCCCTGCACCGGCTCTCGGACCTCGGGGCCGCGGGGGCCGCCGGGTCGCGCGAAGCGCGGATCGCCGAAGGGCTGATCGCCGACGCCGACACCAAAGTCATCCTCGCCCAGCCGCCCGATCAGATCGACGGTCTTCGCGGGCTACTGGGCCTGAGCGCCACCGAGGCAGAACTTGTGCCGACGCTGCGCCGGGGCGAGGCGCTGTGGCAGATCGGCCGCCGCTCCTTCCTGGTGCAGCACCGGCTCTCATCTAGCGAGCAGGCGCTTGTCGACACCGATGCGCGGATGGTCCGCCAGCGCGAGACGGCGGTGCCGGCATGAGCGAGATCGGGCAGAGCGCCGGTGGGGTAGGCGTCGTGGTCGTCCTCGGGCTCGCGGCCCTTCTCGTGCATCTGCTGGACCGGCACCTTCGCTTCGGGGCCGAAGGCAAGCAGCGACGGGTCCAGGCCGCGCGGTGGGCGCGGCGCCGTGATCTGCGGGATATGCGGGTGGACGGGGACGACCCTGGGCGCCTGGTGCTCGGCCGCCACGGCGGCCAGCTGCTCGCCACGATCGGGCAGTCGTCGGTTGTCGTGATCGGGCCGACCCGGACCAGCTTCAAGACGACCGGGTTCACGATTCCCGCCGTCTTGGAATGGGACGGCCCGGTGGTCGTGACCTCCACCAAGAGCGATCTGCTGATGGCGACGATCGCGAGACGCCGGCAGATGGGCCGGGCGATGGTCTTCGACCCGACCGGGATGACCGGGATGGGGAACGTGAAGGCGACGCCGCTCTCTGGCTGCGGGAGCTGGGGCGGGTCGCTCCGGGTCGCCCATCGACTCTCGGCCTCTGCACGCTCGGGACGCGACGGGTTGGAGGACTCGGCGTTCTGGCACGCGGCCGCTGAGAAGCTCCTCGCCCCCATCCTCTTCGCGGCGGCCTCGAGCGGCGGAGAGATGGCCGACGTGATCCGCTGGCTGAACGACGGTGCCGATGCCGAGCCCGAGGTTCGCGAGCGGCTGGAGTCGGCGGGCGACGCCGAAGCGCTCAGCGCCTGGCGCGCCAACTGGAACCGGGAGGAGCGCCAGCGCAGCTCGATCTACACGACGGCGGAGACGATCCTGAGGGCTTTCGCAGACCCCCTCGTGCTCGATGCCTGCTCGCGGGCCGACTACACCCCGGCAGCCTTCCTCGACGGTGGGGCGAACACGCTCTACCTCTGCGGCCCAGAACATGAACAGGAGAGGCTTGCGAGCCTCTTCGCGGCGATGATCTCCGAGGTGGTCGCGGTGGTGGCGGAGTTCTCCGCCGAGACCGGCAAGCCGATCGAGCCGGCCGTCCTGGTGGTCGCCGACGAGGCGGCCAACTCCGCGCCGATTCCGAACCTCGCCGGGATCGCCTCCAGCGGGGCAGGGCAGGGGGTCCTCCTTCTGAGTGTCTTCCAAGACCTGGCGCAGGTCGAAGACTGGCTCGGAAAGAAGGCTCGGACGGCGATCAACAACCACCACGCGAAGGTGATCTGCGCCGGAGCGAGCGACCCCTCGACGCTCTCTTATGTAGATGAAGTCCTGGGCCAGGGCGCCTTCCGCCAGCACAGCGAGACGGCCTCGGCCAGAGGCCAGGGATCGACGACGGAGGGAAGCATGTTCCGCTCGCTCGCTCCGGCGAACGCGGTTCGCGAAGGAGCGCCGGGAACCGCCGTTTTGATCTGCCCCCACCGCCCGCCCGCGTGGATCGAGCTGCGCCCCTGGTTCAAAGACCCCGACCTGTCCGCGATGGTGGAGGGAAGACGATGAGCGAGGAGCGATCCTGGGCGGATGACACCGTCGAGCTGGACTCGGGCGCTCGGCGGGCGCCCCGGGAGCCCGACGCGGTTCCTACCGCCCGCGGCCGGCGACCGGGAGGTCTCGGTGCAGCTGCGGCGATCGGCGTCGCCGGGGTCCTTCTGATCGTCTTCGTCCTTCTCGGCGGAGGCGACGAGAGCCGCGAGCGGCCCAAGACTGTCAAGGTCGAGCGGGAGCGGATCCCGTCCCACGCGAAGACGACGACCCCGGAGCCGCCGAGCCTCCATCGGCCCCTCCAGCGCCGGGCAGGGTCGCTCGCGATCGGGCTCTCCCGGCGGGCGCCGAAGCCGGCGAAGCCCCAGCCCGCCCCGGCGCCCGCACCCGTCGAACCCGAAGCGGCGGCTCCCACCTACGAAGCGACTCCCGAACCCGTGGCCGAACCGGTGCCGGCGCCGGAAGCGAGCCCCGCCCCCGCGCCGGAAACGCCGGCAGCCGTCGAGTTCGGGATGTAGACCGGCTACCTGGGGTGATAGTCGGCGATGACCCGTTCCTCCTCGTCGTCGATCTCCTGGGAGCGGAGTTCGGCGACGATGAAGTTCTTGGCAAGCCATGCGCGCCGGTCGCCCTCGGTCATCGCCTCCCAATCGGGCGGAGGCTCGACCGACCATCGCTCGGTGACCGTGGCCTTGTAGACAGCGCTGAAGAGGATCGCCATCGATCTAGCCCTCGTAGTCGAGGACGGTGCGCTCCTCGGCGCGGTGGTGCTCCGCGCTGTCGAAATGAGAGGAGTCGATGTTGTCCCCCAGCCAGGCGAGGCGATCGGCCTTGCTCATATCTTCCCAACCGGGCGGAGCCTCGATGTGACGGTACTCGGTCTGGATGGCCTTGCAGATGGCCCGGAAGTAGATAGTCATCGGACTAGCTCAGATCGGCGGAAAGCAGCGCCTTCCACTCGGGCAGGTCGTTGACGGTCGGGATCAGGTGAGGCCAGCGGGCCGCCGCGATGTTGAGTACCCGGCGGGCTTCGGACTTGAACTCGCGGCCAACGCGGTTGTAGACGCCGAGCCGCTCGTGAAAGCTCCGGCAGCGATGGAGATCCTTCGCGACATCATGCGCGGCCTCGATCAGGTCCTCGGTGGGCGGCGGCGGGCTCGGGTCCTTGGCGATCGGGCTCGGCGCATCGGGCTCGGGGCGCGGCAGCCCCGGGACATCCGAGACCGTTTCGCTGACAACGGCCGGTAGACCCTTGACCGCTTCCTCTGGCTCGCGGACCTTCGGCTCGAGCAACTTCGGCATCTGGATCAACTCCCTTCGGTTTGCCCCCGCCCGCTGCGGGAGCCGTGGACCCGAAGCCGCACGCCGAAGGCGTGCCACGATCAAGGCGAGGACCCGGCTCCCGCGAGGGCGGCTGAGCGCCACCGCCGCCGTGCAGACCGCCGGCCCCCTCGCTCTCCTTCCGCGAGAAGCTGTCGGTCGGCGGCGATTCGCTCATGCCGTGGAAGTGCCGGCGCGAGCCGAACTCTTCCGCGCCCCGACCTACAAGCCGATGCTCATCTCGCGTACCGCCGCGCGCTCGGCCTCGTGGGCTCGGTGCTGCTGC
>JBIOTO010000047.1:0-4266 GCA_044865945.1 Solirubrobacterales bacterium | reverse complement strand
TGGAAGTGCAGGCGGAAATCATGGCCGGCTCGTATGAGCTCTATGCCGAGGTGCTGCGCCGGACGATCGTCAAAGTCGCCGGTGAGATCGGCTGGGAGGTGGAGCCCTCGCGGGCCCAGTTCCTGCCCAACAGCGTCGCCTACTGGCTGCCGTTCCGCGAGTCCAACGCGGCGATGGACCGGCTGGGGAAAAAGTACGAGATCGGGATCGTCTCCAACATCGACGACAAACTGCTGGGGATCAGCCGCCGCCACCTGCGGACCGAACTCGACCTCGTCGTCACCGCCCAGCAGGTGCGCAGCTACAAGCCGGACCCCGTCCACTTCAAAGAGTGCGCGCGGCGGATCGGCGGCAAGAAAGGCTGGCTCCACATCGGCTGCGACTACGCAACCGACATCGCCCCGGTGCTGAAAATGAACGTGCCGGTGATCTGGGTCAACCGCCACGGCGAGAAACTGGAAGGGCGCAAAGCCCCCAGCGCGACGGTGAAAAACTTTCGCGAAGCAGTGAAAAAGCTCGGCGCGTCCTGAGCGTCTTCTAGCTTTCAGGCCGCAACTCAGGCGTGAGGCGCCGGTTTCGGGGGTAGCCACCCGGGCAACTTCGATGCAGATTCTCGCTCCAAAATCACGACTTCGGCATGTCCAAAGCCGGATCGCCGTCTCGGCGGCGCTCCTCGCGGTGCTCGCCTGCTCGGTCTTCGCCTCGCTCCAGGGCGCCGACAGCGCCGGCGCGGCGACGCAGTCGGCCCAGCAGAAGCCGAGCTTCGTCGTCATCCAGATCGACGACGCGACGCTCGACCAGCTCTACGCCAGCCTCAACGTCGGCGGCATCGACGTGCAGGCGATGCCCTACACGCTCTCGCTGCTCGCCGGCCGCGGCATCACCTTCAACCGCTACTACGTCCCCTATCCCCTCTGCTGCCCCTCGCGGGTCAGCCTGCTGACCGGCCGCTACGCCCACAACCACAACGTGCGCGGCAACGTGCCGCCGAACGGCGGCTTCACCGGCTTCAAAGCGCGCCAGGCCTACGGCAACAACCTCGCGCCCTGGCTGCAGTCGGCCGGCTACCGGACGATCCACATCGGCAAGTTCCTCAACGGCTACGGCGACGAACCGTTCGACGAAGGCAAAGACGTGCCGCCCGGCTGGAACGCCTGGCACAGCGTCCTGCGGGCCGACACCAACCACTACTTCTACGGCTACACGCTGAACGACAACGGCGTCCTGGACGGCCCCTTCGGCGATCCGGGCAGCTGGGACACGCGCGAATACGGCGAACGCGACGACTTCGGCTGCCCGACCGCGCCGCTGAACGGCAAACCCTGCTTCTACGAGACCGACGTCTTCAACCGCATCGCCTACGAAGAGATGGTCGGGACCTCGCCGGAACAGCCCTTCTACCTGCAGCTCGACTACACCGCGCCGCACGGCGACTTCCGCCGCCCGGCCGGGCCGGAGCCGGCGACGCGCCACTACAACACCTTCGCCGGCGCCCCCTACCCGCACGACCGCTCGCAGGGGTTCAACGAGGGCAACGTCAACGACAAGCCCCGCTTCATCCGCGAAGCCCCCTACCTCTCGCTGAACGAGATCCACACCTACCGCGTCTACTACCAGAAGGCACTGGAGTCGCTGCGCTCGGTCGACGAAGGCGTGAAAATGGTCGTCGACACGCTCGGCAGCCTCAGCCGGCTGCGCAACACCTACGTCATCTTCACCTCCGACAACGGCTTCTTCTACGGCGAGCACCGGCTGACCGGCGGCAAGTTCATCGCCTACGAGCCGGCCACCCACCTGCCGCTGCTGATCCGCGGCCCGGGGATCAAACCGGGGACCTCGACCGGCGAGCTGGCGGCCAACATCGACATCGCGCCGACGATCCTCGAACTGGCTGGAGCTAGCGCGACGAAAAGCATCGACGGTCGCTCCCTGGTCCCGTACATGAAAGACCCGAGCCTGCGCAGCCGCCGCCCGATCCTCTTCGAGTCCTTCGTCGAGACCGCCGACGTGGAAGCCAACGGCGAACCGACCGCCCAGCGGGCGGTGAAGGAGGTTCAGCGCCACGACGGCGCCAGCGCCTCGATCGTGGCACCGCCGAAGGACTACGAGGGAATCCGCCTCGGGCCCTACAAGTACATCGAGTGGCCCGATGGCGAGAAAGAGCTCTACGACATCACCAAGGACCCCTACGAGCTGAACAACGTCGTCCGCGTTCGCAACCTCTCCCCGATCCGCGCCTTCCTCCACGCTCAGCTGGTCCGTCTAGAGACCTGCGTCGGCAAAACCTGTCAGGAAGTCGCCCCCAAGTTCCCGCTCACGCGCAACGAGCAGCGCAAGGTGGACAAGCAGCGGCGCGAAGAAGAACGCCGCAAAGAAAAGGAACGGGAAGAAAAACGGCACCACAAACGCAAAGGCTGAGCGCCGGCGCTACTTGATGACGGCGAGGGTGTCGCCGCTGCCCACCGCGGCGCCCTCGGAGATGGGGAGGTCCTCGACCTTGCCCGAGCGGTGGGCGGTGATCTCGTTCTCCATCTTCATCGCCTCGATCACGCAGATCAGGTCGCCCTCGCTGACCTCGGCGCCCTTCTCGACCGCGACTTTCAGCACGGTGCCCTGGAGCGGCGAAGGCAGGGCCTCGCTGGAGGCACTGGGGCCGGAGCCGCCTTTGCGCTCTCGCTTAGGCGGTTTCTTACCGCCGGCGGCAGGGGCGGCGGCGGCGCCCGCGGGGGCCTCGCCGATCACCTTGACGTCGAAGAGCTTGCCCGAGACCTCGACCTTGTAGTCGCGGCTGACGAGCTCGCCGCCGTCCTCGGAGGGCTCGGGCGGCTTCGCGTCGGCCGGCGCGGTCGACTTCAGCCAATCCCGATCCTCCATCAGGTCGCGGCAGGTCTCCCCCTTCGCCCACTGCTCGGTGGCGAGGATCGCTTCGTGGAAGGGGATCAGGGTGGTGAGGCCGCCGGAGTCGTATTCGCCGAGCGCCCGCAGCATGCGCCGGGTCGCCTTCTCGCGGTCGACGTCCCAGACGATCAGCTTGGCCACCATCGGGTCGTACATCGGCGTCACCTCGGAGCCGCCCTCGACGCCGGAGTCGACGCGGACGCCGGGGCCGGAGGGCTCGCGGTAGGAGTCGCCGATCGGGCCCGGGGCGGGGGCGAATTTCTTGTGCGCCGCCTCGGCGTTGATCCGGCACTCGATCGACCAGCCGTTCAGCTCGACGTCCTCCTGGGCGATCGAGAGCTGCTCGCCGGCGGCGACGAGGATCTGCTCGCGGACGATGTCGATGCCGGTGACCATCTCGGTCACGCAGTGCTCGACCTGGACGCGGGTGTTCATCTCGAGGAAGAAGTACTCGTCGCCGACCTGCATCCCCTCGATCGTGCCGGCGCCGCGATAGCCGACGGCGGCGGCCGCGTCGGTGGCGATCTTGCCGATCCGCTCGCGCATCTCCTCGTCGACGTGGGGGCCGGGGGCCTCCTCGATCACCTTCTGGTGGCGGCGCTGGATCGAGCAGTCGCGCTCGCCGAGGTGGACAACGTTGCCGTGCCCGTCGGCCAGCACCTGGACCTCGACGTGGCGCGGGTCCTCCAGGTAGCGCTCGATGTAGACGCGGTCGTCGGAGAAGAACTTCTCGCCTTCCCTCGCGGACCCCTCGAAGGCCTCTTGGAGGTCATCTGGGGTCATTGCCACGCGGAAGCCCTTGCCGCCGCCGCCGCCCGCGGCCTTGCAGGCGACCGGGTAGCCAGCTTCCTCGGCCTGCTTGCGGGCCTCGTCGAGGTCCTTGGCGACCTCGGTCGAGCCGGGGACGATCGGCACCCCGGCCTGCTCCATGATCTCCCGCGCCCGGGTCTTCGACCCCATCGCTTCGATCGCCTCCGGCGGCGGGCCGATCCAGGTGATTCCCGCCTCGTCGCAGGCGCGTGCCATCTCGGCGTTCTCGGCGAGGAAGCCGTAGCCGGGGTGGATCCCTTCGGCACCGGCCTCCTTCGCGGTCTCGATGATCTTGGCGATGTTCAGGTAGCTCTCGGCCGGGACCGCAGGGCCGATCAGGAACGCCTCGTCGGCGGCGCGCACGTGGGGGGCGTCGCGGTCGATCTCCGAGTAGACGGCCACCGAGACGATGCCCATCTCCTTCAGGGTTCGGGCGACGCGGATGGCGATCTCTCCGCGGTTGGCAATGAGGACCTTCTGGAACACGGCGGCGCAGTCTATTTATTTGGGTCGGCGGGGGCGAGGGTCGTGAGGCCCCCTCCAGACACTGCTCGCTTA
>JBIOTO010000046.1:0-6753 GCA_044865945.1 Solirubrobacterales bacterium | reverse complement strand
GGACGGGTGCCCCTCTCACAGAGGCTCCTGAGACCACGGTGGCGCCCAGCATTCCGTCTCAGCTGCGCGACGGTCTCTGGGAGAGGGGCACCCGTCCCTCCCCACCAACCGAGCTCTGTCCCTAGGCCGCCTTGCTGTTCTTACCGCTGATGTCCCAGATGACGTCGGCCTCTGAGATCCCCTGACGGCGGGCGACGGTCTCCACCTCTCCCCAGGGGAGCTCGGCCTCTGGCAGGTCGTCCCAGCGGGCCAGGTCGAGGGCCTCGATCGACCCTTTGAGCGCGGGGCCGAGGTGTTCCTCGGCGCGCAGCAACGCCCTCAGGACCTCAAGCTGCTTGTCGGTCAGGCGTACAACCCACATGCGGTACCTCCAAGATTCGAGCGGGGGGCGCGGGTTGCTCGATGAAGTTAGGCGGCCGAGCGGACGGAATCGCCGCTGCCGCCGCTGATCCGCACCGCCTCGATGCGGTTCTCCCGCACCGCCTCGACCCGGATCGTGTAGCCGTTGGCGACGATCGAGTCGCCGCGCTTCGGCAGCCGGCCGAGCTCGCCGAAGACGTATCCGCCGACCGAGTTGTACGTGTCCGAATCGACCGGCAGCTCGATGCCGGCGTCCTCCAGGTCACCCAGGGACACGTGCCCGCGGACGAACCAATCGCCGTTGGCGAGCCGGCGGACGGCGGCGGCGCGGGGGTCGGTCTCGTCCTCGATCTCCCCCACCACCTCCTCGAGGATGTCCTCGACGGTGACGATCCCGACCGTGCGCCCGTACTCGTCGACGACGACCGAGAGCGAGGTGCGCTGGACCTGGAGGTCATGCAGGAGGTCGTCGAGCGGGCGCGTCTCCGGCACGATCAGCGCGTCGCGGATGACGGTGTCCAGCGTGGCCTCCGGTCCCTCGCTCATGTAGAGCCGGGCAAGGCTGTTGTTGTGGACAACCCCCTTGACCCGGTCGGGGTTGTCGTCCTCGATCACGACCAGACGCGTGTGCCCGGAGGTGACGCAGCGCCGCAGCGCCGCCTCGACGGTGTCCGAGACGTCGACGGTGATCACCGCCGGGATCGGCGTCATCACCTCCCGCGCCTCCTGCTCGTGCAGGTGGAAGACGCCGCCGAGCATGCCCGCCTCGCCGGGGTCGAGGCGTCCGCGCTGGGCGCCGCGCGAGATCAGCAGGCGCAGCTCCTCGGGCGAGGTCTCCTCGCTGCCCTCGACGTCGACGCGGAAGATCCGCTGGACGATGAAGTTGGCGGGGACGTTGGTGGCGACGATCAGCGGGTGGAGGATGCGTCGGAAGAAGCGCAGCGGCCCGGCGACCCGCAGCAGCACTCCCTCGGCGCGGCCGATGGCCAGCATCTTCGGCGCCTGCTCGCCGAGGATGACGTGGAGGAAGGTGACGATCGTGAAGGCGATCGCGATCGAGACCCCAAGCGCCACCGCGTGGGAGAAGACGCCGCCGAAGATCGGCTCCAGCAGCTCGGCCAGCGCCGGCTCGCCGAGGAAGCCGATGCCCAGAGAGGCGAGGGTGATCCCGACCTGGGAGGTGGCGACGTACTGGTCGACGTGGTCGATCTGCTCGAGCGCCAGCGGCGCCCGACGTACGCCTTCGTCGCGCATCTGCTCAAGCCGGGCGCGGCGCGAGCGGACGATCGCGAACTCGGCCGCGACGAAGAAACCGTTGACCGCGATCAACAGCAACAGGAAGACGAGCAGCAGGACACTCATCGGCTATGTGACCCGGTACTTCGGGCTGGGACGTCTTCGGCCATTCGGCATCGTGAATATAGCTACCCGTCCCGGCGGCGAGCCGATGCGTCGCCCCCGCGACTTGAGATATTGAGCGAACGATGAGAGTCGCAACGCTCAGCGAGATGCTCGAAGAGATCGTGCGGCTGGGCGAGGCGACGGGCATGGAGGACCACGCCCACGAGATGCGCGGCGAGCTCGAGGGGCGGCTGGCGACCGTGCGGGCGGCGGTGGCCGGCACCGGCTCCCCGCGGGTTATCGCCCTGCAGCGGCTCGACCCGGTACGGGTCGCCGGCTTCTGGATCCCGGAGATGATCTCGATCGCCGGCGGCGAGGACGTTGCCGGGGACCCGGGCCTGAACCCGCCGGCGGTCGGCTGGGGGGAGCTGGCCAGCCTGGGTGCCGACGTCGTCCTGGTGATGCCGGAGGTCGGGGCCGAGAACGCCCAGGCGCAGGCAATGGAGCACTGGGAGCAGATCGCGGCGCTGGGGGCGACCCGGCTCTACGCCGTCGACGGCATCGCCTTCGCCGAGCCCGGGCCGCGCCTGGTCGACGGGGTCGAGCTGCTCGGCCACGTCCTCCATCCCGACCTGGTCGACGCGCCGGGAAACGTCGGCTTCACGACGCTGCGGGCGCCGGTGACGCGGCCTGCCTCAAACGACAGGCGGCCGCTCTCCGACGAGCGCGGTTAGGCGACGGAGAGCGCACCGAGGAAGGCGGCCACCCCGACGGCGACCATCGCCGCCAGCTCGACGGCCCGGTGGTTGCGGCCGAGCATCCCTTTCTCGCCGGCGACGATCGCGAGGGCGCAGATCACGCCGCCGACCAGGCCGCCGATGTGGCCGCCGACGCTGATGTTCGAGCCGACGAAGCTCCAGACCAGGTTGAAGACGATGAGGAAGCCGATCTCGCCGGCAAGGGCGTCCATCCCCCGCCCCCTGGCGATGATGAAGACGGCACCGGCGAGGCCGAAGACCGCGCCGGAGGCGCCGACCGTCAGCGCGTTCGGCTCGACCACGAGGGCGCCGCACGATCCGGCCAGCAACGAGGCGAAGTAGAGGACGAGGAAGCGGGGCGTGCCGAGCGCGGGCTCCAGCAGCCTGCCGAGGACCAGCAGCAGGAACATGTTGAAGCCGATGTGGATGATGTTGACGTGGAGGAAGCCGCTGGTGACGAGGCGGTACCACTCACCTTCGGCCACCGAGGGGCCGAAGAGGGCGAATTCGCGGAAGAACTTGCCGGCGGGCCCGGCGGAGAGGCCCCCCGACCCGTTGGCGAGCTCGACGAGGAAGAGGACGACGTTGATCGCGATCAGCGCGTAGGTGGCCGGGGTGGCGCCGCCGCCGGGCGTTCCGGTCGGGTTGCGGACCACGCGGGTCCGCTGGCTGGCGCACTCCGGGCAGCGCATCCCAACCGGGGTCGGCGTCATGCAGTCGGGGCAGATCGGACGGCCGCAGGAGGAGCAGGAAACGCCCGTCTCGCGGTCGGGGTGGCGGTAACAGTGCTCGGCCATCGGGTCCAGCAGCCTACAATCGCCGCCGATGGAGGCCCCCAGCCCCGCCCGTCTGTACGCCACCGTGGTCGGCGCGCTGCTCGTCGTCCTCGGCATCCTCGGCTTCTTCTACAACGCCTCGTTCGGCGATCTCGACAGCTACGAGGACGCGTTCGCCAGCCTGCAGGTGAACGGCTGGCTCAACCTCTTCTTCCTCGCCACCGGGAGCGTCGGAGTGCTGGTTGCCGGCGTCTCCTCGCGCACCTACGCGCTGGCGGTCGGCCTCCTCTACACGGCGCTGGCGATCGTCGGCTGGGGCACTGGCTGGCTGTTCGTGGCGGTCGGCGTGCTCGGGCTCGTCGCGGCGCTCGGGACGCCGCGGCTAAAGCCGCGAGCGAAGCCCGCTGGTCAGCGCGCGTAGGCCGCTCTGGCTCTTGCCGCGGCCGCGGCGGCGCAGCTCCAGCAGCACCAGGGCGCCAGTCGCCACCCCGCCGGCACCGACCGCGACCACCGGCCGCACCCAGTTGCGCGGGTCGCGCAGCGCCCGCAGCTCTTCCTCGGAGAGCTCCTCGGCCCAGTCGGAGAGCTCCTCGGCGGCGGCCTGGGTGACGGCGGACAGCGTTTCCTCCAGCCGGCCCGAGAGGCGCTCCGGCGGCTCGATCGGCCGCAGCGCGTCGGTCAGCAGGGCCTCTACGTCCCAGGTCGACCCGCTCAGGGTCTCACGCGGCTCACTCATCTTCCATCTCCTCCTGAAGCTGTTTGATCGCGCGGTGGATCAGCACCTTGGTCGCCCCGTCGGAGCGCCCCATCGCCCGCGCGATCTCGCGGTTGTCCATGCCGAGGGCGAAGCGCATGATCAGCGCCTCGCGGCGGTCGTCCGGCAGGTGCTGGAGGTGCTCCATCACCTGCCGCAGCTCCTCCCTGCCCTCGGCGATCTTCTCGGTGTCGTGGCGGGCGGCGATCGGGTCGGCGTTTTCCAGCGGCGTCTGCGGCCGCCGCGAGCGGTCGCGGTAGTAGTTCGAGGCGAGGTTGTGGGCGATGCGAATCACCCATGGCCGCAGCGGCCGGCCGTCGGACTCGCGGCGGGCGCGGTCGAAGTGACGGTAGGCCTGCAGGAACGCCTGCTCGGTCAGGTCCTCGGCGTCGTGGTGGTTCCCCACCCGGTAGTAGGCGTAGGAATAGACGTCGCGGAGGTGCGAACGGTAGAAGTCCTCGAAGGCGCGGTCCAGCTCCGCCTTGGCCGCCGGAGCCAGCTCGGCCGGCTCGACGTTCTCCTCGGGGCCGCTCACCCGTCAAGCCTACCCCGGCGCCCATCTCAAGCCGCCTGCCTCTCGCGCTCGACCTGGCGCAGGTTGGCCATCCACTCCTCGGCGTCGAGCTCGCCGCGGATCAGGGCGGCGAGTCCGGCCAGCGCCACGGCCTCGACCCCGGAGGCGGCGACCGTGTCGGCCAGCAGGGGAACGGTGTCGAGGCCCTCCGAGGCCTGGCCGATCTTGCCGGGGATCTCGGCGGCCGGGGTGCCGGTGCCGAGCAGCTCGCCGGCGCGGCGGTTGCGGCCGGAGGGGGCCATGATCGTCGCCGTCAGGTCGCCGACCCCGGCGAGACCGGCGAAGGTCTCCTGCTCGGCCCCGCGGGCGACGGCGTGCTCGATGCACTCGCGCCAGATCGCGGCGACGGCGATCCCGGCGGCGTTGAGGCCGTGCGGCTCGGCGGCGGCCGCGGCGAGGGCGGCGGCGTTCTTGGCGGCGCCGGCCATCTCGACTCCGGTGACGTCGCGCGAGCGCTCGCAGACGAGGCCGGCGCGGTCGAAGACCTCGCCGACCTGGACCCGCAGCTCCTCGTCGGCGGAGCCGAGTACCAGGGCGGCCGAGCCGGATACCGCCTCGCGGGCGTGCGCCGGTCCGCCCAGGCAGGCGATCCCGCGCGCCCGCACTCGTTCGTTGACGTAGTCAGAGGGGAGCTGGCCCTGCGGCGCGATCAGCCCCTTGGTCAGCATCAGCACCGCGCTGCGGGAGCTGACCCGGTCGGCGATCGCCCCCACAGCCTGCGGCAGTTGCGCCGAGGGGATCGCCAGGCAGATCAGGTCGAGGCCGGCGAGCTCGATCGCCGAGGCGGGCCGGACGTCGATCGACTCCGGCAGCGGCACGCCGGGCAGGTAGCGGCGGTTCTCGCCGTCGTCGATCAGCTCTTCGACCCGCTCCGGCGTGCGGGCGCCGAGCTGGACGTCGAGGCCGCCGCGGGCGAGCAGGACCGCCACCGCCGTACCCCAGCTGCCGGCGCCGATCACCGCGGCGCGGCGCATCGGTGGCAGGCCGCCGAGGTCTTCCCACTGCAGCAGCACGTTGGGCCAGATCCGTCCCGTCACCGTTTCAGCCAGGGCCGGCGAGGGCTCCTCGGCGCGGGGGAAGGTCATCGGCGGCCCGAGCCGGACCGCGACCTTGCGCGGGCGGATGCGCCAGCCGCGGCGGACGTGTTCGGTGCCGAGCACGGCGGTCGGGATCACTACCGCGCCGGTCTGCAGCGCCAGCCGGCCGACGCCGCGCTTGGGGTCGGCGAGGGTGCCACGGCGGATGCGCGTGCCCTCGGGGAAGATGCAGACGGCGCCGCCGCGTTCGGCGACCATCCGCGCGGTCAGCATCGTGTCCTCGTCAGACTCGCCGCGGCGGACCGGGAAGGCGCCGAGCCGGGAGAGGATCCACCCCTGCCAGCGGCGCTCGAACAGCTCGACCTTGGCCATGTAGTTCATCGGCCGCCGCCAGGGCAGGCAGGCGCCGACGGCGAAGGGATCCAGGAAGCTGCGGTGGTTGGCGGCGACGATCACCCCGCCCTTGACCCGCCCGTACTCCCGCCCCCGCCGATCGAGGCGGAAATAGACCAGGAAGAAAGGCAGCAGAAAGAGCCGCGCAAGGTGGTACAGCGGCCAGTTGACGCTGTGCTTGCGCGTATAGGCGTGGTAGGAGGCCAGTCTCTCGGGAGTCACGCACAAGGCGCTACACAGGCGTGCGAGTCCGGTTACAAATCGCGCGCCACGCGCGCGCCGTCACCCGCCACCGTGAGGGAGTGCTCAACGAGTCCGCGACAGAGTCCGTTATGCGAACTCCCTCGCGGACTCGCGAAACGGAGCCCGAGATCGCGAGGCTTGCCGAGCGCCAGTACGGGGTGGTGGCCCGGGATCAACTGGTTCGCCTCGGGTTCGGGCCGGGCGCGATCGGCAGAAGAGTGCGCTCGGGACGCCTCCATCTCCTACACCCAGGCGTCTATGCCGTCGGCCATCGGAGGATCTCCCGCGAAGGCAGATGGCTGGCGGCCGTGCTCGCCTCCGGCCCGGAAGCGGTCCTCAGTCACTGGTCGGCCGCGGCTCTATGGATGATCCGGCCGAACTCGCGGTCGCGGATCGACGTCACCGTGCCGCACCGGAGCCGCTCGTCGAAACCGATCCGCCGGCACGTCTCCGAGGTGCCAGCTGACGAGCGCACGGTCGAAGAAGGGATCCCGGTGACGACCGTCCCGCGCACGAT
>JBIOTO010000045.1:0-9560 GCA_044865945.1 Solirubrobacterales bacterium | reverse complement strand
CAGGGACATCGTCACCCCGGCCGGGTTCTGGAAGCTCGGCACCGAGTAGATGAACTTCGGCCGCTTGCCTTCCTCCCGCAGTTCGCCGAGCAACCGCTCCAGCAGCTCGACCTTCATCCCGTCCTCGTCGCATTCGACCTGGACGACGTCGGCCTGGTAGCTGCAGAGGGTGGGGATCGCGCCGGGGTAGGTCGGCGCCTCGCAGATGACGACGTCGCCGGGGTCGATCAGCGTCTTGCAGACGAGGTCGATCGCCTGCTGGCCGCCGGTGGTGACGATGATGTCGTCGGGGTCGGGAAGCATCCCCTCGGCGCCCATCACCTCGACGATGCAGTCCTTGGTCTCCTCGAAGCCCTCGGTCGGGCCGTACTGCAGCGCCTTGGCCGCCGACTCCTGGGCGATCCGCGTCATCTGCGCGGCGAAGCTCTGGGGCGGGAAGGTGGAGGTGTCCGGCAGGCCGCCGGCGAGGGAGATCACTTCCGGCCGGGCGGTGATCGCCATCAGGTCGCGCATCGCCGAGGAGCGCATCACCCCGGTCCGCTCGGCGAACAGTCCGGCGTAGCGCTCGAGGTCGCGACCGCTGGTGTGGGACCGCCTTCTATGGGTCGGCTCGGGCACTTCGCTCATCCCGGAAGTGTGGCGGATCGACACCTCGGCTCCGCGCTCGGTTAGGTTTTCGCACGTGGACCTTCTCTCCGACCTCGGAATCGGCCTCGCGATCGGGATGCTCGCCGGCACCGCCGGCACCCACGGCTCCGCCCGTGGGCGGATGACCATTCTGGCGGCGGTGATCGGCCTGATTGCCGGCTTCCTGCTCGACGGCGCGGCCGGAGCGGTGGCCGCCGCGGTCGGCGGCGCGCTGGGCTGCATCGTGATCAGCGACCTGGTCTACGGGGCCAGCCGGCGCGAGGGGAGTGGCGGCGGCGCCCTGGCCTTCATCGTCGGCCTGGCGGCGCTGGTCGTGATCGCTCTGGCGCTGCTGCTCGCCCCGGCGGTGATCGTGATCGTCCTGGCACTGGGCTGGCTGGGCATCTCCCGCCACCGCCGAGCCCAGCGCAAACACGCCGGGCTCCGCGTCCTCCGTTAGCCGCGGCTCAACCCGGGCATCATTGGACCGATGCCGACCGGCAAGAAGCTCGTCCTCACCTACGTCGACTCGCTGCGCACCGACATGCTCGAACGCGCGGTCGAGGAGGGGCGCGCGCCGACCTTCGGGACGCTGATCGAGCGCGGGACGCTGATCCCCGACTGCGTCTCCAGCTTCCCCTCGGTGACGCCGGTCGCCAGCGCCGAGATGGTCACCGGGGTCGGTTCCGACCGCCACTGGATCAGCGGCATGAACTGGTACCACCGGCTGGAGCGGCGCTACGTCGAGTACGGCTCCTCGCTGGAGGCGACCCGCGCCTTCGGGGTCTTCCGCGCCCTCTACGACCTCGTCTACAACATGAACCTCGCCCACCTCAGCCCGGAGGTCGAGACGGTCTTCGAGAGCCTCGAAGACGCGGGCCGGCGGACCGCCTGCACGCCGTTCCTCATCTACCGCGGCCGGCAGCGGCACGAGGTCTCGCTGGAGGGACTGCTGCGCCGCGCGGTGGACGTTTCCAAACTGAAGTTCCACCACCACACCTGGGGCCCGACCGAGCTGTTCTACGGCGACCTCTACGCCAGCCGCGAGGTGCCGTGCAAATCGACCTCGATCCCCGGCAACCGCGACGGCTACGCCGCCTGCTGCGGGGCCGAGCTTCTGCGCGAGGACGGCTACGACTTCCTCCTTCTCTCCCTGCCGGACAACGACAACTACTCCCACCGCCACGGGCCGGAGGCGAGCGTCGAGTCGATCGCCAAGGCTGACGCTGCCTTCGCCAAGTTCGCCGAGGCGGCTGGCGGTCTCGATGAGTTCCTTGCCACCCACGCGGTGATCCTCCTCGCCGACCACGCCCAGACCGACGTCCACCGCGGCCTGCCGCTGGCCGAGCTGCTGGGCGCCGAGTGGTCGGTGCTGCGGCCCTCCGAGGAGCGGCCGGAGCGGGCGCAGCTGGCGGTCAGCCCGACCGGCCGCGCGGCGCACGTCTACCTGCTGCCCGGTGAGGGCGAGCGGGCCGAGCCGGCCGAGGTGGGGGCGCGGCTGGGGGTGATCGAGGGAGTCGACTTGGTCTGCCGGTTGGAGGGGGACGACGGCCTGCCCCTGCGGCGAGAAAATCCGGGGATGCCGGCGCGGGGAGGGGAGTGGGCGGTGGTTGAGCGCGGCGACGCGAGGCTGCGCTTCCGTCCCGGCACCGGGGTCGACGACCTGCGCGGCGCCAGCTGGGAGGTCGAGGGGGACTTCGAGGCGCTGGAGGCGAGCGTCGAGGACGGCCGGTTGCGCAGCGAGACCTACCCCGACCCGCTGGCCCGGGTCTGGTCGGCGCTGACCGCGCCGCACTCCGGCGACTTCGTCGTTTCCCTCGCGCCCGGTTTCGAGGCGGTCGACTGGGGCGGGGTCAGCCACGCGGGCGGCGGCAGCCACGGGGCGCTGCACGCCGGCGACTCGCTCGGGCCGCTGCTGTTCGTCGGCTGTGGGCCCGAGTCGGCCGGCGAGCGCGAGCAGTGGACGCTGCGCGACGTCGCCCCGGTGATCCGCGAGCACTTCGGAGCGGCGTGAGGGCTGCCGCCCTTCTCCTCACCACGCTCTTCCTGGCGCTGCTCGCGCAGCCCGCGCTCGCGGCGGAGCCGGAGCGGATCACGCGGGAGGAAGCGACCGCCGCCGCCGACCGCGACCCGAAGGTCAAAGACCAGGAACGCGAGCACGGCGAGCTCGCATCGGTGGCAACCCTGGACGAGGACGACGGCAACTGGGAGGTCGCCTACTTCTCCGACGGCGACGAGCTGGTGCTGGTCGTCGTCGACGCGAGCAGCGGCGAGGTCGAGGAGTCGTGGACCGGCTACCAGGTGAACTGGAAGATGGCGCGCGGCTACTCCGGCGCCTTCGGCCACAAGCTCAACGCCCCCTACGTCTTCCTGCCGCTCTGCCTGATCTTTCTCGTCGGCCTGGTCGACTGGCGGCGGTTGCGCCGGGTCGCCAACCTCGACCTCCTCGTCCTGCTCGGCTTCGGCGTCTCCCACTGGTTCTTCAACCGGGCCAACATCGGCGTCTCGGTCCCGCTCGTCTACCCGGTGCTGCTCTACCTGCTCGGGCGCTGCCTCTGGATCGGGCTGCGGGGAAGGGGGAAGGGCTTGCGACCGGTCTGGTCGGTCACCGTCCTGATCGTCGCCGCGCTCTTCCTGATGGGCTTCCGGGTCGGCCTCAACGTCGCCGATTCGGGCGCGATCGACGTCGGCTACGCCGGGGTGGTCGGTGCCGACCGGATCGCCCACGGCGAACAGCTCTACGACAACTTCCCCGACGACGTCTCCAGCGGCGACACCTACGGCCCGGTCAACTACCTCGCCTACCTCCCCTTCGAGCGGATATGGCCCTACTCGGGCGAGTGGGACGACCTACCAGCCGCCCACGCCACCTCGATCCTCTTCGACGTAGCCGTCTTCACCTTCCTCATCCTCCTCGGCCTCCGCATCCGCCCCGGGCCCGAAGGCCAGCGCCTAGCCGCCACCCTCGCCTTCGGCTGGGCGGCCTACCCGTACACCGCCTACGTCTTGGAGTCGAACTCCAACGACTCACTAGTTGCCGCCTTGCTCCTGGCCACCCTCCTATTCGCCGCGAAGCCCCTGGCCCGTGGAGCGCTGCTAGCCACCGCCACCTGGGCCAAGTTCGTAGCGGCGCCGTTGGTGCCGATGTACTGGCGTTACAGGTCCGCGGGTCCTGTCTCCGATCGGGGGCTCTCCCTACCGGGAGAGTCCTCCCGATCGTCGCCACCCACGGGTCAGCGTCGGCAGTTGATCCTGTTTCTCGTCGGGTTCGTGGCGGTGACCGTCGTGGTGATGGCGTGGCCCGCAATTGATCCCGGGCTGAAGACGTTCTACGACAGAACGATTGCGAGCCAAGCAGGTCGCGATTCTCCGTTCAGCATCTGGGGGCAGGCACCGTCGCTGGAACCAATTCGCATCGCACTGCTGGTTCTACTCGGTGGTCTCTCCCTGGCGTTCGCGTTCGTGCCCCGTCAGAAGTCACTTGTTCAACTCGCCGCTCTTTCAGCTGCGCTCATTCTCCTGCTGCAGCTGACCCTTCACCACTGGTTCTACCTGTACGTGGTGTGGTTCTATCCCCTGTTACTCATCGCCCTGGCTGCATCACCTGTTCGAACGAGTCGGCCAGACCCCCTTCGTTCACCTCCACAACCGCACCCATCACCCAAACATCCTCCTCAGCCGTCTCGAAGCGAGTTGGCATCTGGGTGATCAGGGAGCGCAGCGCTTGCTCGGGCTTGACACCGAGGACGCTGGTGCGGGAGCCGGTCATGCCGACGTCGGAGATGAAGGCGGTGCCGCCAGGGAGGACGCGGCCGTCGGCGGTGGGCACGTGGGTGTGGGTGCCGAGCACGGCGGCGACCTGGCCGTCGAGGTGCCATCCCATCGCCACCTTCTCGCTCGTCACTTCGGCGTGGAAGTCGACTATCACCGCGTCCTGCTCGTGGTGGCTGAGGATCGAGTCGACGGTGTCGAAGGGAGAACGGGCGACCCGCAGGCCGACGCCGCCGCTGAGGTTGATCACCCGCACCCGCATGCCGCCGACCTCGACCACGGTGTGGCCGCGGCCGGGGTTCGCCTGCGGGTAGTTGGCCGGTCGCACCACCCGCTCCTCGGAGTCGAGGAAGTCGTAGGCCTCGCGGTGGCGGTAGACGTGGTTGCCGGTGGTGATCACCCCGGCGCCTGAGTCGAACAGGTCGTTGGCCGTGCGTTCGGTGATCCCGACCCCGCCGGCCGAGTTCTCGCCGTTGACGATCACCAGGTCCGGCGCGTGCCGCTCGCGCAGCGCGGGCATGACGTCGCGCAGGCCCTGCCGCCCGGGGCTGCCGACCACGTCGCCGATGAAGAGAACCCGCATGGTGCCCCGACCCTATCTGCGAGATTGAGCCCGATGGCCGATTCGGCGAAGGCGGCAGCGATCTTGGCGCGGGCGCTGGAGTACCCCTACGCGACGCCCGACCGCTCCTACCTCTACCTCGACGGCGAGGCGACGGAGCCGCCGGCCGAGGGCGCCGACCTCAGCGGCCGCACGCCGCTGATCGCCTACGGGGCCAACGCCGCCCCCGAGGCGCTCGGCCGCAAGCTGAGCCAGCTGCCGGGAGTCGAGATGCCGGTCGTGAAGTTCGAGCTGGAGGGGTTCGACGTCGTCTACTCGGCGCACGTCTCCCCCTACGGGGCGGTGCCGGCGACGCTGGTCGAGTGCCCGGGCACCGTCGCCCCGGTCTT
Organism: Solirubrobacterales bacterium; assembly: GCA_044865945.1. Lineage (GTDB taxonomy): Bacteria > Actinomycetota > Thermoleophilia > Solirubrobacterales > 70-9 > VAYN01. The sequence continues at coordinate 4,211 of JBIOTO010000045.1, read as the reverse complement.
CCTCCTCCACCCGACCGCCGAGCAGCTGGCGTTGCTGACCGCGACCGAGCCGAACTACGACCTGGTCGAGATCGACGGCGCGGCCGCCTACCGCTCCAGGCACGGCTGTCTGGAGCTCGATGGCTCCCCGGTCGCGCTGGCGGCGGTGCGCTCGGCGGGGAGAACCCTGCCCGAGCTCGACGAGCCGGCTGTCCTCGAGCGCGTCCGCTCCCACCTGTGCCCGGAGCTCTCGCTGCCGGAGTTCGTCTTGGACTGCGTCGAGCGCGGCGGGGTCAGACCGCTGAGAATCGGCGCAGGGCCAGACGGGCGATGAGCCCGTAAGCCACGAAGAGGACCGCGAGGTGCGCCAGCGGCCCGCCGATCCCCGGGCCGGCCTTGTCGAGCGCCGCCGTGATCGCTTCCAGTGACGGCTTGAAGGGGAAGACCGCGGTCAGGTATCGGATCGCGTCGAAGACGCCGGCGCCGACCGAGCCCGAGGGGACCAGCGAGAGGAAGGCGATCGGAAGGGTGACCATGAAGGCCAGCAGCGAGACCGCGCGCACCTCGCGGGCCGCCGCCCCGAGCGCCGCCCCGGCCGCCCCGAGCGCCGCCCCGGAGGCGAGGATCGCGATCAGCCAGAGCCAGACCCGCCCCCATTCGAGCGGCACGAAGATCGCCATCCCGACCAGCATCAGCAGCGTCACCAGCAGGCCGACGACCACCCCCAGCACCACCTTCTCACCGAGCAGGCCGGTGGTGGAGACGAGCCCGCGGGTGAGGCGCGGGAAGGCGTTCTCCTCGCGCTCGAGCGCGAGCGAGCCGGCGACCAGGAGGACGACGACGAAGGCCAGGGTGAAGGTCGCGGCGACCGCGATCGCGAAGATTTCCAGCGGCGGGCTCTCGCCGCCGACCACCACCTTGTCGACCTCGATCGGTTGCGCCAGCCGGTCGATCAGCGGTTTGGCGACGTCGAGGTTGTCGCGCGCCTGCGAGGCGAACTCGGTCACTTCTTTCAGCGCCGGGCGCAGGGCGGGGGGGAGCGCCGGCGTCACCTGTTCGAGGATCCGGGCGCTGGTCCGCAGCCCGAGGATCGGGATCGTTTCGCCCAGCACCTTGAACTCGCCGCCGTTGACGATCAGCCCCAGGTAGCGACCGCCTTCGTTGCCGATCCGCCGCGCGATCCGCAGGTTCGCTTCGGCCAGCAGGGTGGCGATCCGGTCGTCGACGAGTTCGGCCTTGACCGCGTTTTCCTCGTTGACCAGGACTTCGACTTCCGGCACGCCGGGGGTAAGGGTCGAGAGCGAGTTGATCCGGTTCACCAGGTTGGCGGGGAGGATCAGCGCCGCCAGCACGTCCCCCGATTCGACCACCTCCCGCGCTTCGTCGCGGTCGTCGACGAAGACGCACTCGACCCGCTTGCAGATCTGCTTCTTCACGTTCGCCTTCGGCAGCTCTTCGCCGCCGACGTTGATTCGAGAGTTCGCCGGCACTTCGTTAAGAAAGGCGACCCGCGGGTCGCCCGGCCCGCGCGAGATCGCGAAGCCGACCAGGACCGCGATCAGGATCGGGTAGGCGACCAGCAGCACCGCCTGCAGCGGCGAGCGGCGCAGGATCTGCAGGTCCTTGAGCAGCAGCCAGCGCGCCCCGCGCATCAGTGCCCCCGGTGCTGCAGGTAGGCGACGAAGGCGGTCTCGAAGTCGCGGTCGGCGGCCTCTGGCGCTTCGCCGCGGACCGCTTCGCGCAGCTCCCCGGACGATCCGTCGAACAGCGACTCGCCGTCGGCGAGGACGAGGACGCGACCGCCGTAGCGCTCGGCCTCCTGGATGTCGTGGGTGGAGAAGATCACCGTCGTGCCGCGACCGGCGAGCCCGGAGACGAACTCCCAAAGCCGCGCCCGCTGCCGCGGGTCGAGCCCGACGCTGGGCTCGTCGAGGAGGAGGACGGCGGGCCGGGAGAGCAGCCCGATGGCGATGTTGATCCGCTGCTGGTTGCCGCCCGAGAGGCGGGCGACGATCTCGTCGCGCCGCTCCCCGAGTCCGGTCAGCTCCAGCATCTCCGCGACCGAGGCGCGCGGGTCCTCGTGTCCCTCCAGCCGGGCGAACAGCAGCAGGTTCTCCTCGACGGTCAGCCGCCGGTAAAGCGCCGCCTGCTGAGGTACCCAGCCGACGGTGCCGTTGGCGGAGGCGACCTCACCCGCGTCGGGTCGGACGATCCCGGCGAGGATCGAGAGCAGGGTCGTCTTGCCGGCGCCGTTGGGGCCGATCACGGCGACCAGCTCGCCCGGGTCCGCCCGCAGCGAGACTCCCCTCAGTGCCTCCCGCTCGCCGTAGCGCTTGACCAGCCCCTCTGCGTGCACCGCGAGAAAGCTACTGGCCCTTCCCTAAACTCGGCCCTCGATGGCTTTCCCCGCTACCCGCCTGCGCCGCCTGCGCCGCACCGACACCCTGCGCGGCCTCGTCCGCGAGACCGAGCTGTCGCCGGCCCACCTGATCCAGCCCGCCTTCGTTGTCGCGGGGGAGGGGGTGCGCGAGGAGGTGCCGTCGATGCCGGGCATCGAGCGCTTCTCGATCAACAACCTGGTCGAGGAGGCGGGCGATGTCGCCGCCGCCGGGATCGGCGCGCTGATGCTGTTCGGCGTTCCCGCCGCCAAGGACGAGTTCGGCACCGGCGCCTACGACGACGAGGGGATCGTGCAGATGGCGGTGCGGGCGCTGAAGGAGGCGCACCCCGACCTGATCGTGATGACCGACGTCTGCCTCTGCGAGTACACCTCGCACGGCCACTGCGGCGTCGTCCGCGAGGGCTCGACCGAAGTCGACAACGACGTCACCGTCGAGCTGCTGGCGAAAACCGCGATCTCCCACGCCGAGGCCGGCGCCGACGCGGTCGCTCCCAGCGACATGATGGACGGCCGGATCGGCTCGATCCGCTTTCAGATGGACGAGGAGGGGCACCCCAACGTGCCGATCGTCGCCTACAGCGCCAAGTACGCCTCGGCCTTCTACGGGCCCTTCCGCGACGCCGCCGAGTCGACCCCGGAGTTCGGCGACCGCCGCGGCTACCAGATGGACCCGGCCAACGCCGCCGAAGCTGTGCGCGAGGCCGAACTGGACCTCGAGGAGGGCGCCGACATGCTGATGGTGAAGCCGGCCCTCCCTTACTTGGACGTCGTGCGCCGGGTCAAAGACGCGACCGGCGCCCCGGTCGCCGCCTACCACGTCTCCGGCGAGTACTCGATGCTGAAGGCGGCCGCCGCCAACGGCTGGATCGACGAGCGCGCCGCCGTGGTCGAGGCGCTGACCTCGATCCGCCGCGCCGGCGCCGACGCGATCGTCACCTACTACGCGAAGGAGGCAGCAGCTTGGCTTCGGTGAAAGTGCCGCAGTCGAAGGCGCGCAGCCGCAAGGACGGCTCCGCGATCCCGCTCGACGAGACCGACAAGCGGCTGATGAACCTGCTGCAGTCGAGCTTCCCGCTCGACCCCGAGCCGTTCGCCCTGGTCGCCTCCGAGGCGGACCTGGACCTGGACGACGTCCTCGGCCGCACCCAGCGTCTGCTCGACGGGCGGATCATCCGCGAGATCACGCCGATCTTCGACACCCGCGCGCTCGGATACGAGTCGATGCTGGTGGCGGCCAAAGTCGACGCCGAGAACCCGCAGCGGGCGGCGAAGATCGTCAACGCCCACCCCGGCGTCTCCCACAACTACCTGCGCACCCACGACTTCAACATGTGGTTCACGATCGCCACCCCGCCCGACTCCGAGCTCGGCCTGAAGGGGACGCTGGAAGCGCTGATGGAGGAGACCGGGGCGGAGTCGATGCGGGAACTGCCGACCCTGACCCTGTTCAAGATCAACATGAACCTGGAGATGGAGAAGGGAACCGAGGCGCTGGCCGCCGCGGTCGAAGCGGCGCCCCCGCGTGAGCTCGAACCGCAGCCCTACGACGCGGACGACATCGCCCTGATCAAGGCCCTTCAGGGGCCGATGGAAGCGGTCGCCCGCCCCTACGACGCCGCCGCGGGGGAGCTGGGGATCTCGACCGAGGAGCTGCTCGACCGCCTGCGGACGATGGTCGACCGCAAGATCCTCCGCCGCGTCGCGGCGATCCTCTACCACCGCCGCGCCGGCTTCTCGGCCAACGGGATGGGGGTCTGGAAGGTGCCCGAGGACCAGATCATGGAGGTCGGCGGCCGGATGGCCTCCTTCCGCGGCATCTCCCACTGCTACC
>JBIOTO010000044.1:0-8209 GCA_044865945.1 Solirubrobacterales bacterium | reverse complement strand
CGAACGTCAAGGTGTTCCGCTCCTCGCAGGAGGCCGAGCTCGTCTACGAGAACGGCGGCTGCAAACTGCACGACCAGGCCGAGTACCGCCGGGCCGGGCGCGGGCACTTCCTGACCACGGTCGGGCGGATCATCTTCAACGAGAAGATCGAGCGCGCCCTCGCCGATGCCCTCGAAGACGATTTCGATCCGGAGAAGTTCGAGTTCGTCAACTTCTCGCTGAAGAAGAAGGACATCAACCAGATGGTCTCCGACCTGGTCGAGGCCTACGGCGCGCCGGCGGTCTCGCAGGTGCTCGATGCCTTCAAGGACCTCGGCTTCCATTACGCGAGCCAGGCCGGAATCACGGTCTCGAAGAACAACGTCGTCTCGCCGCCGGAGAAGGCGGAGATCCTCGATCGCTACGAGAAGGAGACGGCCGCGATCCAGCAGCAGTACGACGAGGGCTACATCACCGCCGAGGAGCGTCACGAGGCGGTGACGAACCACTGGAACAAAGCGACCGACGAGGTCGCGCAGGCGATGGAGGACAACCTCGAGGAGTTGAACCCGATCTTCATGATGGCCAACTCGGGCGCTCGCGGATCGTTCAAACAGATCCGCCAGCTAGCCGGGATGCGCGGCCTGATGGCCAACCCGAAAGGGGAGATCATCGAGCGGCCGATCAAGGCCAACTTCATGGAGGGCCTCTCGGTTCTCGAGTACTTCATCTCCACCCACGGCGCCCGAAAGGGCCTCGCCGACACGGCGCTGAGGACGGCCGACTCCGGCTACCTCACCCGCCGCCTGGTCGACGTCGCCCAGGACGTGATCGTCCGTGAGGAGGACTGCAAGACCAAAGACCACATCGAGATGGTCATCCGCAAGGACGACGGCTCGCTCAACGACAACCTGATCGGCCGCCTGGCCGCGAAAAAGCTGGAGACCAAACGCGGTCGCGAGCTGCTCAAGCGCAACCAGGAGATCACCCACGCCGACGTCGAGGAGATCGCCGAGGCGTTTGGCGACGAAGAGATGAAAGTCCCCGTCCGCTCGGCCCTCAAGTGCGAGGCCGAATCTGGGGTGTGTCGCTCCTGCTACGGGATCTCGCCGGCAACCGGTTCAACCGTCGACATCGGCGACGCGGTGGGCATCATCGCCGCCCAGTCGATCGGCGAGCCGGGGACCCAGCTGACCATGCGGACCTTCCACACCGGCGGTGTCGCCGGCCAGGACATCACCCAGGGTCTGCCGCGGATCGTCGAGCTCTTCGAGGCGCGTAAACCGAAGGGCCTGGCGCAGATGGCTGAGGCCGCCGGCAAAGTCGGGATCGAAGAAACCGACAAAGCGCTGAAAGTGATCGTCACCGAGTCGAGTGGCGAGGAGCACTCCTACAGCTTCCCGCTGCGGACCCGCCTGCACGTCGCCGACGGCGACCGGGTCGAGGTCGGCCAGCCGCTGAACGAAGGCTCGCTCTACCCGGCAGACCTGCTGGCGATCCGCGGGCGTACCGACGTCGAGGTCTATCTGGTCGACGAGGTGCAGAAGGTCTACCGCGCCCAGGGCGTCGACATCAACGACAAGCACATCGAGATCATCGCCCGCCAGATGCTGAAGAAGGTGCGGATCGAGTCGAAGGGCTCGACCAGCCTCCTACCCGGGCAGCTCGAGGATCGCGGCAATCTCAAACGGCTCAACAAGAAAGTCAAGGAAGAGGGCGGGACGGCGGCCAAAGGCGAGGAGGTAATCCTCGGGATCACCAAGGCCTCGCTGGCAACCGAGTCCTTCCTCTCGGCGGCTTCTTTCCAGGAGACCACGAAGGTGCTCACGGACGCCGCGCTGGAGGGCAAACGGGATCGCCTCGTCGGCCTGAAGGAGAACGTGATCATCGGCAAGCTGATCCCGGCCGCGACCGGCCTCAAGCACTACCGGACGGTCGCGATCGAGCCGGCCGAACCGATCGAGGCGCCGAGCGACGACGATCTGCTCGAGGACGAGGAGCTGGCCGCCGAACTCGGCGTCGACGGGGTCGAGGCCCCGGTCGAGGGCTTTGGCACCTCCTTTGCCGAGGAGCTGGAGGAGCTCGCGCAGGAGATCGAGTCCACCTCCGAGGAGACCAAATAGCCGGTGTGGGTTAGTACGGATGTGTACTGCCCCCGGAAATGGGTAAATCCTTAATACCCCAAGAAAATCAGAGTTTCCTTCTTGAGGTACTTCATTTCTCCTTGACGCCGAAGGCCGGGTCCCACCCCCGGCCTTCGGCGTTTCTGGATGTACTTGTTACTGGCGGAGCTAGCTGGCGAGGCAGAGGGCGTAGACGGTGATGGTGTCCTCGCCGCCGGTCTTGTTCAGCGCCTGGTAGAGCCAGCCGTTGCCGGAGGGGCGGCTGCTGGTCATCTCGGTGCCGAAGTGACCGGGCTGGCCGCCACCGCCAAGCACCTGCTCGCCGGCAGCGCAGTCGACACTGACGCTGCCATTGGCGTCTTTGGCGACTTTGGCCGAGTTGGTGCGGACGGTGACCGTGCCCAGCTCGCTGGCGGCGACCGAGTTCGGCCCCAGGTCGCTGGCGGTCAGCGACTGGTCGGCGACCTCCGATGAGGTAACCGAAGCCGCGCCGAGGTCCTGGTTGGTCAGCGCCTCCGGCGCCACCTCGGGCGATTCGACCGCGTTTTCGGCGATCTCCTCACTGCCGACCGAGTTCGGCGCGATCTTCGGCGCGTTGACGGCGTTGTCGCGCAGGTCGATGCCGCGGACGCTGCCGTCGACGATCTGCGCTGAGCGGACGCTGTTCTTGGCGATGCCGACAGCGAGGGCGCTGCCGCCCAGAGCCAGAAACAGAGCCACGCAGCTGATCACCAGGGCGGGCGAGATGCGGAATGAACGGGTGTTGCGAGTCATCGGGGTCTCCTTTCGTCGTTTGTCAATCCCGATGGCTCCAGCTTCGGTTCGATTGGGCCTGGCTACTACGGACCCCAGGGGTGAAGCTGACCACCCCTGACGGTCTCATTGGCCGCTCAGCCAGTCCGGTAGATTCCGGCGCCATGGAGTCTGCGGAGAAGATCTGCATCATCGGCGCCGGCGGCTCCGGCATCGTCGCCGCGCAGGTGCTCGGCGCGAAGGGGATCGCCTACGACTGCTTCGAGAAGGGCTCGTACATCGGCGGCAACTGGCGCTTCGAAAACGACAACGGGATGTCGTCCGCCTACCGCTCGCTGCACATCAACACCTCGCGGCGGGTGATGGCCTTCAAGACGCTGCCGATGCCCGACCACTTCCCCGACTACCCCGACCACTTCCAGATGGCCGCTTACTTCGACGAATACGCGGACCACTTCGGTTTGCGAGAGAAGATCAGTTTCCGCACCGAGGTGGTCAGGGTGGAGCCTTCCGACGGCGCTTGGGCGGTTACCACGCGCACGGAGAGCGGGGCAGAGACGACCAACCGCTACCGGGCCGTCATCGTTGCCAACGGCCATCACTGGGACCCGCGCTGGCCTGAGCCGGCGTTTCCGGGCTCAGACGAGTTCGAGGGCGAGCAGCTCCACGCCCATCACTACCGCGAGCCCGACGTGCTGCGCGGCAAGCGGGTCCTGGTTCTTGGGCTCGGCAACTCGGCCGTTGACATCGCGGTCGAGTCCTCGCGGATCGCCGACAAGACCTTCCTCGCGGTTCGCCGCGGGGCCTATGTCCTGCCGAAGTACATGAACGGCAAGCCGATCGACGAGGCGGTCCACCCGCTGGCCTCCTACCTGCCGCTCTCGGTGCAGCGCTTCTTCGCGATGAAAGGTCTGGAGATCGCCGCCGGCGAGATGACCACCTACGGGCTGCCGAAGCCCGACCACAAGCTCTTCGAGGCCCACCCGACGGTTTCCTCGGAGCTGCTGCCGCGCCTCGGTCACGGCGACATCACGGTCAAGCCCAACATCGACCGTTACACCGGCGGAAAAACGGTGCGCTTCGTCGACGGCAGCGAGGAGGAGATCGACCTCGTCGTCTACTGCACGGGTTACAAGATCACCTTCCCCTTCTTCGACCCGAAGGTGTTCGCGGCGCCCGAGAACCGGCTGCCGCTCTATCGGCGCGTCGTCTCGGTCGAGCGCCCGGGCCTCTACTTCATCGGCTTCATCCAGCCACTTGGGCCGATCATGCCGCTGGCCGAGGCGCAGTGCGAGTGGGTCGCCGACCTCCTCGCCGGCCGCTCGACGCTACCCCCGGCAGGAGAGATGAAGCGGGAGATCTCGCGCGAAGAACGGAAGCAGGCGAAGCGCTTCGTCAGCTCTAAGCGTCATACGGTCGAGGTCGACTTTTATCCCTATCTGCGCGAGATCCGGCGCGAGCGAAAGCGGGTTGCGCAGCCGGCTTGACCACGCGGGTGCGCCCGCCCGGCGGGCAGTCAGGTACCGGCAGCGCGGCGCCGCCCCCGTGGGGGCCGCCTCGCCGTGGCCCGCGCGGCAGGCGCGGACGCGGGCGGCGCTTGCCGCCGCCGTCCTCGTCGGTCGCCGCCTCCGGTTCGTCGTGCTGCTTGGCCGCCCAGTAGACGAGCCACATCGACGCCAGCACCGGAATCTTCAGCACCACGAGCAGAAAGAAGATCGGCCAGAACCCCGTCACCTGAATCAGTGTAGAGAGCTGGCCCAGGCGTTCAGCGCCTCGACGTGGCCCTCCTCGAGACCCAGGTGCGGCTCGGTCGGGACCAGCAGGGTGGGGGCGGAACGCCGCTCCGCCCACTCGTAACAGCTGGCGTCGAAGTTGTCGTCGACCCAGGCGATCGCCCGCTCCCCGCAGTAGGAGTCCATCCCGGTCAGCTTCCAGTGCGCGGCGCCGTCGCGGGCGGCGACGTCGAAGGAGACGTGGGGGAGCTCCGGCAACCCCAGCAGCTGCGGCAGGTAGAAGTTCGCTTTGTCCTCCCAGCCGCTCGCCCAGACCAGCTCGAAGCGCTCGCTCAGCCGCAGCAGCCGCTCGCCGACCACCAGGGAGATGCAGTGCGGAACCCCGTCGACCAGCTGCAGCTGCGTGTGCGCCGGCCGCTCCTCAAATCCGAAAAGGCTGATGACGCCGTCGATGTCGACTGCCAGCAGCGGCCGGTCAGTCATGGGAGAAGAGGTCTACCAGCGGTAGTGCGCGAAAGCTTTGTTGGCCTGCGCCATGCGGTAGATGTCGTCCTTCCGCTTCCAGGCGCTGCCCTGCTGCTGGTTGGCGTCGAGGATCTCGGCGGCGAGGCGCTCGGCCATCGAGTACTCGCGGCGGGCGCGGGCGAACTGAACCAGCCAGCGGACGGCGAGGGTGCGGGCCCGGCGGGCGGGAACCTCGACCGGGACCTGGTAGGTGGCGCCACCGACGCGGCGGGAGCGGACCTCGAGCACCGGGGTCAGCTGTTTGATCGCCGCCTCCAGCGTCTCCACGGGGTCCTCGCCGCTGCGCTCGCCGACGATCGCGAGGCTGTCGTAGACGATCCGCTCGGCGATGCTCTTCTTGCCGTCGACCATCACCTTGTTGATCACCTGCTGGACGAGGCGGTTCCGGTGCTGGGCGTCCGGCTCGATCGGCCGAATCTGTGCGGCGGAGCGGCGGGGCATTACGAAGCTTTGACGCCGTATCGGGAGCGGGCTTGCTTGCGGTCGGAGACCCCGGCCGCGTCGAGCGTGCCGCGGACGACCTTGTAGCGGACGCCCGGCAGGTCCTTGACGCGACCACCCCTGATCAGGACCACGGAATGCTCCTGCAGGTTGTGCCCCTCGCCGGGGATGTAGGTGGTGACCTCCATGCCGTTGGTCAGGCGCACACGGGCGATCTTGCGTAGAGCCGAGTTCGGCTTCTTCGGGGTGACCGTGGCGACGCGGGTGCAGACGCCGCGCTTCTGCGGCGCCGCTACGCGCTTCTTGCGACCCTGGCCCGACTTGAGGCCCGGCGTCGCGGTCTTCTTCTTCGGGCGCTTGCGGCCCTTCCTGACAAGTTGATTCGTATTCGGCACGGCCGCGCATAGTAGAGGAGTCCGGCCAAAACCATCCCTCCGGCCGCGGCGAGCTCGGCGAAGAACCCGTCTTGAAGCACGGCGGAGGCGCCGGCGAAGCGCGAGGTCTGGGCACCCTCGTCGAGCCCGTGCGGCAGGTCGACGAGGAGGATCACCGCGAGCGAGAGCAGACCGAGGGCCGCGACCAGGAGGCCGAGCCGCTTCGCTTCCCGGCGCAGCGCCAGCGCTCCGAGGATCATCGTCAGGATGCCGACGGGGACCAGCAGGTAGGCGTGGGCGGCACCGGCCGTGCGCGCTTCGACGGTGGGAGCGGCGGCGGCCACGTCGCCGAGGCCGGCGTAGCCGGGCTGGCCGATCTCCACCGCGCGGTAATCAATGAACTGGGAGGCGACGAGGAAGGCGCCGGCGGCAATCAGGACCGCGGCTGCCGCTCGCCCCGGGGTGATCACCGCGCTGGCGGCGGTCGCCACTCGCGCCAGTAGCGCGCAGACCCGTCTCACTGAGCGCTCCAGCCCGGCAACCGCGCGGAAGAACAGTCCCAGCAGCGGTCGCAGGCGCGGCCACAGCCAGGCCCAGGCGCGCCGACCGGCCCGCTCGCCCCGTCGCGTCGCCACGCGGACCGTCGGGTAGGCCCGCTCCAGTCCCCGGTTGCCGATCCGGTCGAGCTGGCGAGACCGCCTGTGAAGCCGCTCCGACAGGGAGCCAGCGCGCCGGCGACGCGCTGCTATCATCGCCCGTCGCTCAGGCAGTTTTCGCTGTTTTTTCGCAGGACGCTTCGCCGGGCCCCCTGGGGCCTTTTTTTGCGGCTTATCACCACTACTGGACTTAGGACTCATGGCACGCAGCTTTCCACTAGAGAAAACTCGGAACATCGGGATCATGGCGCACATCGACGCCGGTAAGACGACGACGACGGAGCGCATCCTCTACTACACCGGCCGCACCCACAAAATGGGCGAGGTCCACGAGGGTGCCGCGGTCATGGACTGGATGGAACAGGAGCAGGAGCGCGGCATCACGATCACCTCGGCCGCGACCGCCTGTGAGTGGAAGGACCACCGGATCAACATCATCGACACGCCCGGCCACGTCGACTTCACCGTCGAGGTCGAGCGCAGCCTCCGGGTGCTCGACGGCGCGATCGCCGTCTTCGACGCCGTCGCCGGCGTCGAGCCGCAGTCGGAGACGGTCTGGCGCCAGGCCGACAAGTACGGGGTTCCGCGCTTCGCCTACATCAACAAGATGGACCGCACCGGCGCCGACTTCTTCAACTCGGTGCAGACGATGACCGACCGGCTCGGCGCCAACCCGCTGCCGATCCAGCTGCCGATCGGCGCCGAGGACAACTTCAAAGGCGTCGTCGACCTGGTGAAGATGAAAGGCCTGATCTGGACCGACGAGCTCGGCGCCGCTTACGAGGAAATCGAGATCCCCGACGATCTCGCCGACCAGGCCGAGGAATACCGGACCGCGCTGATCGAAGCCTGCGCCGACTACGACGAAGAGCTGATGGAAGCCTTCCTCGGCGAGGAAGAGATTCCCCAGGCCAAGCTGATCGACTCGCTGCGCAAGGCGACCCTCTCGACCAAGCTGACCCCGGTCCTCTGTGGCACCTCGTTCAAGAACAAGGGCGTGCAGCCCCTGCTCGACTCGATCGTCGAACTGCTGCCCTCGCCGCTTGAGGTGCCGCCGGTCACCGGCGTCATCCCCGCTGGCAAGGGCCAGCCCGAGGACATCGAGGCCGAGCGCGAGGCCAGCGACAGCGCGCCCTTCTCGGCGCTTGCCTTCAAGGTCATGTCCGACCCCTACGTCGGCAAGCTCACCTACTTCCGCGTCTACTCGGGCAAGCTCGAGAAAGGCGGCCGGGTTCTCAACGTGAAAACCGGCAAGACCGAGCGCATCGGCCGGCTGCTGATGATGCACGCCAACAGCCGCGAGGAGATCGACGAGACCTACGCCGGCGACATCTGCGCTGGCGTCGGCCTCAAGGACACCGGGACCGGCGACACCCTTGCCGCCCCCGATGCCCCGATCGCGCTGGAGAGCATCGAATTCCCGGAGACCGTGATCGCGGTCGCGATCGAGCCGAAAACCAAAGCCGACCAGGAGAAGATGGGCAACGCCCTCGCCCGCCTCGGCGAGGAGGACCCGACCTTCCGGATCGAATCCGACGAGGAAACCGGCCAGACCCTGATCCACGGGATGGGCGAGCTCCACCTCGAGGTGATCGTCGACCGGATGCTGCGCGAGTTCAAAGTCG
>JBIOTO010000043.1:0-2803 GCA_044865945.1 Solirubrobacterales bacterium | reverse complement strand
TCGGACTCGTCCTTCAGTCGCCGGTAGAGCTCGACCGAGTGCATCATCATCTTCGTCAGCGAGACCGAGCCGCGCAGCTGCCCGACCAGCCCGGCGCTGTGGAAGGTCGAGCCGGAGGTGAGTTCGGAGCGCTCGAGCAGGACAACGTCGTCCCAACCGAGCTCGGCGAGGTGGTAGGCGAGCGAGGTGCCGCCGACCCCACCGCCGACGATCACGCAGCGGGCGCGGTCGGGCAGCTCAGCCCGGGGCACCGCCGGCCTCTTCCAGCAGCTCCTCCAGGCGCCCGTCGGCGGCGGAGGAGCGCATGCGGTCAAAGTGCTTGGCGCAGTAGTCGTCGAAGTCGAAGTCGAGGTCGGAGATCGTGCTCTGCACCGCTCCCCACATCGCCTCGCGGAAGTCGGACATGAAGCGCATCAGGCGCAGCGTCGCCAGCCGGCAGCCGCTCGCCGGGGACTCGAAGTAGGCGCTCAGCAGCTCCGCCTCCTGGGCCTCGTCGAGCTCGTTGTTGACGGCGAAGTTGCCGAGGTCGAAGTAGCGGTCGCCCATCCCGGCGTACTCCCAGTCGATCAGCCGCACCCCGCGCTGAGAGTGGATGAAGTTGGCCGGGAGAAGGTCGTTGTGGCAGGGGACGGGCGCATGCTCGGGACCGGTCAGGACCGCTTCGATCCGGTGCGCGGCGGCCGTCGCCCACTCATAGGAGCCCGGCACCTCGGCGCCCCGGTCGGCCATCCGCGCCGCGTATGTCTCGACGATGCGGAAGCTGGAGAACGCGACCGGCAGCCGTTCGTCGCAGGCGTGCAGGGTGCGCAGCGCCGCCGCCGCTTCGGCCAGTGTCCCCGGCTCGCGCAACTCCTCCGGTCGCATCGGCTCGCCGACGACGAACTCGGTGACCAGACAGGGCGGGTCGTCCAGCATCGCCACGACCATCGGTCCCAGCCCCGCCCGCGCCGCCATTTCGGCGGCCGCCTTCTCCGCCGCGCGGTCGATCTCCAGCAGCTCGGTGTCCTTGCCGGGGAGGCGGACGACGACGTCGGAGCCGGCGAAGCGGACCCGGTAGTTGCGGTTGGTGATGCCGCCGGTGAGGGCGACCGGCTCGCCTTCGAGTTCGCCGAGGCGGGCCGAGATCGGGCCGAGGATGTCTGCGAGTGGTGCCATCGCGTTAGAAAGGGATTCTCTACCGCCAGCGCCGCGGGTCAAGGTTGACAGGGGTGAAAAGCGGTTCTAGGCTCGCTTTCAACCTTATAGGTCGGTTCGCTAAACCTTTTATCCATGAGCTTGGGAAGGCTCTGGAAGGGAGAGGGTTGATGGAGAGCAACGTTTCGTCCCCCAGTCGTGACGAACAGCGACTGGCCGAGCTCGGCTACAAACAGTCGCTCAATCGCGCTTGGAGTGGGTTCTCCAACTTCGCGATCTCGTTCACGATCATCTCGATTCTCGCCGGCTGTTTCACCACCTACGGCCAGGCCTGGAACAACGGCGGCCCGATCGCGATCTCCTGGGGCTGGCCCCTGATCTCGATCCCGATCCTGATCATCGGCTTCTGCATGTCGGAGCTGGTCTCCGCCTACCCGACCGCGGGTGGCATCTACTGGTGGGCCGGGAAGCTGGGCGGACCGATCTGGGCCTGGTTCACCGGCTGGTTCAACCTGATCGGCCTTGCCGCCGTGGTCGCCTCGGTCGACTACGCCTGCGCGACCTTCCTCAACGTCGTCCTCGGCCTCTACGAAGTGAACATCTTCGGCGTCAACTTCGGCGACGAAGTCCACATCCTGGCCGAGGTCTTCCTCCTGTTCGCCCTGATCCTGCTGCTGCACACGGCGGTCAACATCCGACGAACGCACATGCTCTCGCTGGTCAACAGCGTCTCGGTCTGGTGGCACGTGCTCGGCGTCGCCGCGATCGTGCTGGTCCTGATCATCGTCCCCGACACGCACCAGAGCGTCGACTTCGTCTTCACCGAGCGGATCAACAACAGCGGCTTCAGCGACGGGATGTACTGGTTCTACATCCTCCCGCTCGGCTTCCTGCTGACCCAGTACACGATCACCGGCTTCGACGCCTCGGCCCACATCTCCGAGGAGACGCACGGCGCCGCCGAGACCGCGGCCAAGGGAGTCTGGAGATCGATCTTCTACTCGGCGGTGATCGGCTGGATCGTCCTGCTGGCGATCACCTTCGCGGTCACCAACGTCGACGCCGCCAACGAAGCGCTCGGCTTCTCGCCCACCCTGCTGACCGAGGCGCTGGGGACCGGATGGGGCAAGTTCGTCCTCATCATCTCCGTCGTCGGCCAGCTGTTCTGCGGCGCCGCCTGCCTGACCAGCGCCTCGCGCATGTGTTACGCGTTCTCCCGCGACAAAGGCTTCGGCCACCGGGCCTCGGGAGTGATCTCGCGGGTGAACTCGGAGCGGGTGCCGATCTACGCCGTGCTGGCAATGGCCGCCGCGGCGCTGATCATCACCCTGCCGGCGCTGAAGGGGAACGGCGAAAACGTGCCATTCGCGTTCTTCGCGGTCGTCTCGATCACCGTCATCGGCCTTTACATCGCCTACGTGATCCCGATCTTCCTGCGCTGGCGGATGGGCGACGACTTCGAGCCCGGCCCCTGGACCAACGGCCGCAAGTACAGGTGGATGAACCCCTTCGCGACCTTCTGGGTCGGGCTGATCACGATCATCTTCTGCCTTCCGTTCACGCCCCTGGCGGTGCCCTGGAACGACGAATTCACCTGGGAGTCGTTCAACTACGCGCCGTTGATGGTCGGGGTGGTGATCCTCTTCGCCGCGATCACCTGGTTCGCCAG
>JBIOTO010000042.1:0-22630 GCA_044865945.1 Solirubrobacterales bacterium | reverse complement strand
CTTCGGCTATCGAAAGACCGCTTGGAAGTCTGGGTACGACCTGATCGAGATTCTGGCGCACAGCAGCCTGGGTGTCACTCTGACCGCACGCCACAGAAGACCCAGCCAAGACGAACATTGATATGGCAACAACGAGAGCCTTCAACGGTTTTCCTCTCTTACGAATAGGTGCAGAACTCCTGAGCCTCGACTTCTAGGGTCTTGGCCTCGCTGAATCCCTCCCCAAGTTTATACATATACTTGAAGATTATTTGGATTTGATACTCGTTTCCGGGGCGGCATGCAAAGGTTCCTCTGCCATCATGGTTGTTGGCGCAAGGATCGGTCCCCCGACAGCTATCTGGCACTCCCGGATAGGTATTGATGTAGTGAGGAGGACTCATCTCTACAAAACCTTCCTTGTAGACGTCGTCTTTCTCGTCTACCCAGTAGAAGATTTCGAAAGCGATTCTCCTAATTCCAAGTACCGTGTTCGACTTGTAGATCATTCTAACGCCCATGCGGCCGCCCCTCGGGGACCACATCTTGATGTGGAGCCACACCTTGCAGAGGCCGAGGACAATGCTCGGATCACAATCGTTGTCGTACGGCTTCATCCCCGAGGGATCGAACTGGTTCACCGGATCGGCATTTCCGTAGTCGTAGGCATTCGCCGAGCCTCCGGCAATTGGGTCGCGAGACAAGAACGCGCCGATCGCGGGAACGTAGCTGCGTGCTCCCATCTGGATGATGCCCGAAGGCAGTTCGGTCCGGCGCTGCATTCCTCCGAGCCAGCCGTATCGCCCAGGGGTGCCCGAGGTCGGGTTTCCGAACTCGTCGTAGGCGAAAGTGTCTTTCAGTGCCGTAACTCCTGGACTAATCGCAGCGGTCGCGACCACGTCTCCATGCAGGTTGGTCAACGGAAGCGTGATTTCTTTACCGCTTTCCTGTACCGCCGCCAAGTTCCCGCCGATGCCGACGATGTTTCGCGTCCACGTCGAGCCGCGTTCGGTCCACGCCGGAGAGTCCCCAGGATTGTTGTAGTGGAAGACTTCGGTTCCTTCGAGGCCAGCGCCTCCCTGAAGCCGTGAGCGCTGTCGCCCGGTGGCATCGAGTTCGAAGGTGTTCGTCACCCCGCCCTGCGACTGAACAGCGACCGTGTTGGTGGCGAAGTAGCTGGTGGTCAGAGTTTGGCCGCCAGCGTCGGCCGCAGGGAGAGTGGTAATCCGGGCGAAGTTGTCGTGGACAACGCCGGAGTTGACTAGGCGGTCGACTTTGTCGTAGCTATATTTCTTTTCGGTTGAAGAACCGGTTCCGCAGGCCCCGCCGAGCGTCGCGGCATTCGTCGTCTTCGAAAGCCGGTTGGAGTTTTTGTCGTAGAGATAGCTTCGAGCGGTGCAGTTGCCGCCGGCGGGGGTTTCCTGAGCTTCAACCAGACGGCCCGCGCGATCGTAGGCGTAGCGGTCGGTACCGAGACTTCCCGCTTCGGACAGGGTCTGACCGTAGATCGACTCGTCCGCGCTAAAGGTGAGCCAGGTGCAGCTTGCGCCGCAGCCCGATGCCTTGGTGTAGGTCAGGCCGACCGCGGCGCCGGTCGCGTCGTAGGTGGCTTCCCCCGTAAGGCCGTTCGGAAGACCGCGTTTGACCATCTTGCCATCGGCGTCGTAGCTGGCGGTGAAGGCACCGGCCGCCGAGTCCGTGAGTTTCGTCAGGAGGCCAGTCGGCGAGTCGTATTCCATCGTTTGACTGCCTTTGCCGTCCGTGAAGGAAGTTGGACGGCCGTAGCTGTCAAAGGTGGTTTCGGCTTTGTTTCCGTCCGCGTCTTCATACGAAGTGACGCGGCCGAGAGCGTCATAGTTCGTGGTGGATGCCTGGGTGTCGAAGCCGGCGCATTCGCCGGTTTCGCAGACGAATTTCTGGGTCGTCGGCATACCGTTGGCGGAGCTGTAGAGGAATTCGACCTTCGGGACCGCCTGGCCGCCGCCGGTCACCTTCTTCGAGGTCTGCCTGCCGGCCGAGTCGTAGGTGATCACGGTTTTGCGAATCCCGGCTTCCCCCGCGCCGGGAACTTCTTGGACGATTTCGGTGGGCTTGCCGAGAGGCGAATAGGACTTGATCCAGGTGACAGGAATTGCCAGCCCTTCTGAGGGCTGCGCGGCAGGCTTCGTCTTGCAAGGCAGCCCTGCCCATACCGTGATGAACGAGCAATCCGTATCCCCGATGTCTCCGTAGTAGATCGTCTTGGTGGCTCCGGGGACGTTGCCGCTTTCTTCGGATGCTTTCGGCTGGCGGACCTCGATCTGCTGTCCCTTGAGGTTGTAGGTGGTCTTGCGCTTGATGTTCAGGTGGCCCACGCCGGCGTCGGTGATCGTTTCGATCGGTACTCGGAGCGACCAGTTGTATTTGGTTTCGGTGGTGCGCTGGTCGGCTTCGGTGCCTTTGGTTGGAAAGATTGCGCCGGTTTCTTCTCTGGTCGGCAAGAGCGGCGCGGGGTCGAGGTTTTCAGGGTTGTCATAGGCGATCGTGCGATGGAAGCGCGCTTCGACGACTTTTCCGCTTTCTTCGCCTTCTTGAAGCTTCACTTTGTGCAGCGGGCCACGTTCATCCAGCAACAGGGTCCCATCGGCCGAGTAGGTGAACTTGCTCTCGAGCAGATGAGAGCGTTCAGCCGTTTTGCCTTCCGGGTCGGCCAGCGCGCGCAGACGGTTTTGCGGGCTGAGTTCGCGGCTGATGTTGCCGAAATCGTCGGTTTCGGTCGTCGAGATCGGGACCCCGGTCATCCCTGCTCCCTGGGGCGTTGCGGTGTTGGCCCCGAAGCCTTCGGAGTCCATGTAGTAGACGGTCGCCTTCGCGTAGGAGCTCGCCGGTTCGGCGGGAACTTCGGTGGGCGGAAAGACTGCCGTCGCGTCGGTCGGAAGGTCCGACTGGCCCCAGGTGGCGATCGAGGAAGCGCTCATGTCGTTCGGGGCACCGCTACCGCTGAGCGGGACTTCGTAGCGAATCGACGTCGTCGTTTCCCCTCCCTGAAGATTCGAGCGCTTCACCGCCTTCAGCCGTGAGACCGGCCCGGTTTCGCCGTCGAGGTTGGGGGCGTATTCGAGGATCCACGGTTCCTGGCCGGGGACAGCGACTTTTCGCAGCTTTTCGCCTTCGTAGGTGTACGTGGATTTCAAGCCTGACCCGATCCGCGGATCCCAGGCCGAGACAAGGCGGCCGAGGTTGTCGTAGGAGTAGGCGGCCACATCCCACGGACCACCCTCACCGGGCGCCTTGAAGGTGATCTTCTGTAGACGGTCGCCGTATCCGGAGGGAGCGCCCCAGGTGCTGGCCGGGGCGTAGGTGAATTCGAGGGTGCGGCAGCCGTTAGCCGTCGGGTTTTCGGCACAGGCAGCGGGACTCATTACACGCGTCGGGGAGATCTGCCGCACCAGCCGGCGCTGGCCGTTGACGACCGCCCAGGTCATCGCCGTGGAGCTGCCGCCCGCTTCCGTAACCGAGATCGGCAGGTATTCGGCGCCGTTGCCGCTGTTTTCGTTGCTGAACGTCGTTTTGGTGCCGCCGGGGTCAGTAAGTACGAACTTGCCTTCGGAGACAGCCAGCGCGTATTCGGGAAGTTCATCCGGGGGGAGGTATTCGCCTCCTTCCTTTTGAAAGGAGACCGACGTTCCATCGGGCCTGTTCACGGTTGCGTATTCGAAGGAATAGCTTTCTCCTTCGATGGTTTCGGTTCGGGTGGTGAGCACGATGTTGAGCCAACTGCCGCTGCCGTCGAGTTCTGCGGCCGACTCCCAGCCTTGGCCGAGAATGGATTTCTCGCCGAGGGTTCCCGGATCGCGGGTGTTGTAGGAGCGGGAGAACGAGAGAGGACGGTACCCGCCGATTGAGACATCGGTCCCGCCCAGGGTCAGATTCCCCGTCAGGAGATCCAGCGTGCCCGGACCGACTTCGGCAACTTCATCCTGGGGACCGCCGAGATAGCGGTCGACTTCAGTTTCGACCGGCTCGCTGAAGCCCGCCCCAACCCCGCCCTGGAAGAGGGCGCGAACCTGGATCGTCCCGCCTTTGCTCTGTATTTCGCTGGTGACGTGGGCGGCGTCGAAGTACAGGCGCTCTGATTCACAGCAGGTTTCGCTCACTGCGAGTTCTTCGATGGCTTCACCTTTCGCGTTGCGCAAGAGCGCTGGAGGAATATCCGTGAAGGGCCCTTTTTTGCCGGCGCGGTACTGGTATCGAACGCCCGTTACGCCGGGCGCCCAGACAGAGCGCAGCATCAGCCGGCGCGCGGTCGTCGTGCCTTCGGTCGGCGAGATCAGCTTGTTGCTGGCGGGCGCCTTCGGAAAGTAGATGAGGGAAAGTTCGGGCTTATTCGAAGCAGCTGCGCTGGAGTTGAAGGTGACGTAGCGGCGCGGACAGTTGGCCGGGTTGGCTATGCATTCCGCGGTCCGGGTCTCGTCGATCTGCTTAACGACCAAGCCCTGATTAGCGATTCCTTCGCCGCTGAAGTTTCCAAATTTTTCGAACCAGCCCTGCACCAGTTGACGCAAGCTCTCGGAGGAGAAGTCCCACCAGCCTGCTTGCGAGCCGCGCTGGCTGGTCAGGACTTCGGCTTTGCCTTCGGTGGTGAAGTCGCCGCCAGGCGTCGTCCATTTGTATTGGTTGATGGCGCTTTTTTTGTACTGCTGCCAGTTGAGGTCCGTCGTCCAGTCTCGCGTCACCCTTCTGGTCTCGAGTCCCGGGACGGTGTTCTCGGCGGCTTTGGGCGCGTAGAGCCTCACGGTCGCTTTGCTGATATAGGAGTTCGAGGGAATGAGCGGCTGGAAGACGTTGTTGGTGAGTTTGAAGCGAAGGTAGGTTCGGACCGGCTGCTGTTCTTTCTGGCTGTAGGCAGTGGTCAATTCGGTGGCGCCGTTGTTGCCGCATGCGGTCCATCCGCTTGGAAGGGGCGTGCTGCCGATTGAGCAGTTCTGGTCGGTGGAGAGGAAAGCCGAAGGGTCGATCGTCACCGGCCAAGAGCGCTCGGGGTCAGAAAGCCACGCCTCGTCGGCTTCGACGCCCAGCGTCCAGCGACCTCCCTCCGAGTCTTGCTGGAGGTCGTAATGAACGGCGTCCGCGGTGGGGGCTCCGCTCGCGTCGGAGATCGTCGGGGCGGGAATCGTCGCAAACAGATTTCCGTCGGGGTCTTCAACGGTGATCGAGCCGTCTTGCCGGAGGTGCGGGCTGAGGCCCTGGGAAAAGTCGAGGGAGAAGCTGTAGCGCCTCGGCTGGGAGCTGTCGGCCAAGACAATCTCCTCCTTGACGCCATTGGCGAGGCTGTGGAGTTCGAAGGAGAGATCCCCATCGTTGGAGTCGTAGGTTGCGGTCGCACCTTCCACTTCAGCCTGCCCGGTAGCCGCTCCGAGGAGTCGATAGGAAAGCCATTCGTCAGCAATAGACAGTCGTACTGACCCAGCGCCCATTTGGTCGGGAAGCTGGAGGTCGAAGCTGTTTGCTGCATTCGTTACTCCGCCGCTTGCGGGTTCTTCGAGGCTTTCGTCGATCGGCTTCCAGTCTCCACCCTGGTCGAGATAGTTGACGGGAGCCTGGGACAGCCGCGTTTCGTACTGCCCATTCGAAAGTTCGTACGTGCTTGAGTTGCTGCTGCGTCGTTGCGGCAGTTCACGAACAGGAGCGGCCTCTGGGGCCGCAGCTGCCGTCGCCTCCTCACCGCCCTGTTCTTGGTCCTCTGAGCCGGCAGCCAATGCCAGGGGTCCTCCAACACAGAGAAGGAGAAGGAGGGTGGCGCAGATCAACCACGTCTGTTTGCTGATTGCCCTTCGAACGCCGGAATAGGACTTCTGCTGATCTGGCACCAATGCCCCCTGTTGCTTGATCTGACGGTTCTTTCGAGTAACGCCCGAAAGGTGTTCAATGTGAACGGTTGGGTACCCAACAGGAGAAAGGGGCGTATTGGAATACCGAAAATTAGCCTTAAATCCCGCTAAGCGGTTTTCGGACTACCTGTCTAAGGCGGAGATCTTTTCCCTGCGACGCGTGTCGCTGGCGAAACAGGTTGTCATTAGACACGGTGCCTTCTTTGACTGGACCCCTTGCTATCCACACTTTCCCGATGCGCAACTCCTCTTCGCGTCGTGGCGGGCGCCCTGGTGGCGCTTAGGCGCCGCAGGGCTGCCTCTGAAATCCGGTTACTCGGCTCCCTGTGTCGGAGACTCATAGCCAAGCAAGGAGGCAGTCATGCGAAAGGTCTCTGCTCCTTCCGCTTGGCGCACCGCAGCCTCCACTTCAACTTCACCAATCCGCTCATAGGCGACCCGCAGGGCATCGTTGACATCCAGCCAGCCCTGCTCGTCCACATCGAGTTTCATCGTGATCAGGGTCCGCTCGATTCGCCGGTCGAAGGTGCCCGCCTCCATCGCATCTGCGGCTCGACGGCTAACTTCGTTCATGGCGTTGATGCTGACGCCGGCCCGGACCGCCTTACCGAGTTGTGCCCAGTCGGGGGTATCGAGAAGCATCTTCGTCGTCGCGCGGTAGGTGGTCTTCGTGGCACCGCGCACCCGTTCTTCGGCAACCACTTCGACGCACTTCAATTTGAGCAGCTCCCTGGTGTGGTAGCTGACATTCGACAGGGGTTCATCGAGCATGTCTGCCATTTCCCGCGGGCTCGCACAGGTGTCGCTGAGGATGGCGATGATCTCGGTCCGCAGCGGATGGTTAAGCGCCCGAGCCAGCCGCTTATCGAGACGTGGGACCCGACCCGTCTTCGGCCGCTTTTTCTTGCGAGGGGGCACTGTTCTCGATCCTTTCGGTTGAGGTCTACTCCAAGCCGATGAAACGAGAGTATTAACGGGTTCTTGACTGAACCGAAACAGGTGACTGGATTAGTCGAAGCGCCCTAAGCAATCCTACGAGCCGGTTGTAAACGACTCGTAGGAAGGAGTGAGGGCATGATCATGCAGCGCGTCGACACGACGGTCCCGACCGTCTCGATCACCAAGCAGGGCTAGTCACAAACGGGCGTCCCGGCGAGTTCGCCGGAACGCCCGCGCCTCGGCCAGCTCCAATTGGAAAGTGCGGATCCGCTTGCAGGCGGCGCGAGAGGCTGGTCTCGGCTCGCTTTGGCAGTCGACCTAGCGCTAGCGGCATATGAGGCGTTGGCTGCGGTCTATAACGACTTCACCTGCGCAAACGAGATCGACGAAGCCGAAGGGGAGGCCGACGAGCATTAGTTTGAGCATGGCTTTGATGCGGATCATCGGCTGACTGGCGCATCAGACCGTTCCGGCTTCCAAGGCTTGCATTTTCCGTACAGCCGGTATGTAGGCGTTTGGCTTCCTAGAGCCCCACAACAGAAAACGCCCCACCGGGGGTGGTGGGGCGCTTCTGGGGTTACTACAGGGAGGAGAGATATTTATCTCTATATATGTGTGGATCCGTGGGAGGTAGGTGAGCCCGGTTAGTGTCGAGTGCGTCGCTGTGGGAAGCAGCGAGGCGATATGTCGACGCGGGGTTCAGCCTTTGAAGTCTTTTCCTGATCTCCTAGATCGGTTTCCTCTTGCGAATTCTTGAACAGCGTACGAACGTATGTGCGACTTGTGTGTGAGTGGGGTCACAGAGACGCTGCAAATCACGGTCTCTCCGGGATCACTACCCGATTTGATGCAGTCGTTTAGATCAAATTCGGTAACCGGTCCTGCCGGCGGTCCTGATCAATGTCGCATTTCGTTCTGAAGCCCGAATAAAAGGTCAGCCCGGGAACCTCGCTGTAGCTTTCGGCGGGTGAAGAAGTCCCGGATAGACGCGGTTTTGGCCGAGCGCGGTCTCTTCCCCTCGCGCTCGGCGGCGGCGGGCGCCGTGCGGGCGGGCGAAGTTCGTATCGGCACCGACGGGCCGGTGGCGCTGCGCCCGAGCCAACTGGTCGAGCCCGATGCCAGCCTGGTCGTCGACGAGGGTCCCCGCTACGTCTCGCGCGGTGGTACCAAGCTGGAGAACGCGCTCGAGGCGCTAGCGATCGACGTAGCCGGACGCGACTGCCTCGACGTCGGCGCTTCCACCGGGGGCTTCACCGACTGCCTGCTGCAGCGCGGCGCCGCCCAGGTCGCCGCGGTCGACGTCGCCTATGGCCAGCTCGACGTGCGCATGCGCCAGGATCCGCGAGTGGTGGTGATCGAGCGACTCAACGCGCGCGAGCTGGCGCCGGCCGATCTGCCGTTCGCGCCCTCGCTGGCCACGGTCGACGTCTCCTTCATCTCCCTGGCCAAGGTTTTGCCGGCCGTGGCCCGCTGCCTCGCGCCGGGGGGTGAGGCACTGGCGATGGTCAAGCCGCAGTTCGAGCTCGGCCGCGAGCGGGTGGGACGGGGGGTCGTTCGCGACGCCGCCGACCGCCGCGAGGCGATCGTCAACGTCGCTCGCGCGGCGCGGGAGCTGGGGCTGGCGGTCCGGGGCTTTGCCTCCTCCGGCTTGCCGGGACCGAAGGGGAACCGCGAGACCTTCGTCTGGTGCGGGGGAGACGGGCCCGGGGTCGATGACCTGGAGGCCGCCGTCGCCGCGGTCGAGGGGGACGAGTGAAGACCGCGGCGCTGATCACCCACTCGCACCCGCCGAGCGCCTCGGAAGCGGTGGCGGTGGCGGCCGAGGTGGCCCACGAGCTGGGCTGGCGCCTGGCGGCGACCGAGGAGGAGCTGGCCAAGCACGGCGCCTCAGGCGAGGGCGTCGACGTCACCGCCGAACACACGCTGCCCGAGATCTGCCTGGTGCTCGGCGGCGACGGCTCGATCCTCCACGCCCTGCGCCGCTACGCCCACACCGAGGTCCCGGTCTTCGGCGTCAACTTCGGCACCGTCGGCTTCCTCGCCGCGGTCGAGCGCGACGAGGCGGCGGAGGGCATTCGACGCGCCCTGCGGGGTGAAATCGAGACGGTGCCGCTGCCCGGCCTCGAGGTGAAGGTGGACGGCAAGGAGCAGGTGGGGATGAACGACATCACCCTCACCCGGCGTCCCCACGATCGGGTCGCCGAGCTGAGCTACCGGATCGCCGGCGAGGAGGTGGGGCACGTCCGCTGCGATGGGCTCGTTGCCGCCACGCCGGTCGGATCCACCGGCTACAACCTCGCCAACCAGGGGCCGATCCTGGCCTGGGGGGTGAAGGGGTACGTGGTCAGCTACATCTCGCCGCACTCGTTGACCGCGCGGGCGCTGGTCGTCGCCCCGGCCGACGTTCTCCACGTCGGCAACGCCCCCGAGCGCGAGCCGGTCGAAGTCGCCGTCGACGGCGTCAAGGTCGCCGACCTCGATGCCGGAGACTCGCTTGAGGTCCGCTTTGTCGATTCGGTCAGCCGCCTGGCGCAGCTGCCGGGCACGAGCTTCTACGGTCGAATCCGCGAGAAGTTCGGCCACCTGGCCGTCTAGAGCGGCATAGCTGGCCGGCTATGCCGGTTCTTTAGGGTTGCGCGGCATGGAGCGCAAGTGGTGGACCCTCGTCCTGGTCTCGATCGCGACGTTCATGCTGCTACTCGACGTCACCGTCGTCAACGTCGCCCTGCCCGACATCCAGCGGGAACTGAACGCCAGCCTCTCCAGCCTGCAGTGGGTGGTCGACGCCTACTCGCTGATGCTGGCCGCCTTCCTGCTGACCGCGGGCTCGCTCGGCGACCGGCTCGGCCGGCGGCGCGTCTTCACGATCGGGTTCGGGGTCTTCACCTTCGCCTCGTTCCTCTGTGGGATCGCCGAGGATCCGACCCTGCTCAACCTGGCGCGCGGCCTGCAGGGGATCGGCGGCGCCGGCATGTTCGCCACCTCGCTGGCGCTGATCGGCCAGGAGTTCCACGGCAAAGACCGGGCCACCGCCTTCGGGGTCTGGGGGGCGACGGTCGGCGGCGCCGTCGCGGTCGGACCGCTGGTCGGCGGCGTCCTCACCGAGAACCTCGGCTGGGAGTGGATCTTCTTCGTCAACGTGCCGATCGGGATCGCGGCGATGGTCCTCACCGAGCGCCAGATCGTCAACGTCTCGGCCCAGGACCCCGAGCCGATCGACGTGCCGGGCCTGGTCACCTTCTCCTCCGGGCTCTTCCTGCTGATCTTCGGCCTGATCCGCGGCAACCCGGAGGGGTGGGGGAGCCCGCTGATCCTCGCCTGCCTGATCGGCGCCGGGGCGCTGCTGGCGCTTTTCATCGCGATCGAGCGCCGCGGCGAACACCCGATGCTGGACCTCACCCTGTTCCGCAAGCGCGCCTTCAACGGCGTCTCGGCGGTCGCCTTCTTCCTCTCCGCCGGAATGTTCGCGCTCTTCCTCTACCTGACGATCTACATGCAGGGCGTGCTCGACTACTCGCCGCTGGAGGCGGGCCTGCGCTTCCTGCCGCTGACCGTCCTCGGCTTCGTCGTCGCCCCGATCTCCGGCGCGCTCTCGCACCGGGTCCCGATCCGGATCCTGCTGGGCACCGGTCTGACGATCGTCGGCGTCGGGCTGCTGCTGATGCGCGGGGTGTCGGTCGACTCGACCTGGACGACCCTGCTGGCGGGCTTCCTCCTCGCCGGGATCGGGATCGGGACGACGAACCCGGGGATCGGCCAGGCGGCGATCGCCGTCGTCCCGGTCGAGAAATCGGGCATGGGCTCGGGAATCAACACCACCTTCCGCCAGGTCGGGATCGCCACCGGCGTGGCTGGCCTCGGCGCCGTCTTCCAGGGACGGGTCGACTCGAAGCTGGGCGACCTGCTCCCCAACGCGCCCGACGGGCTCGGCGAAGCGGTCGCCTCGGGCGGTTCGCGGGCGGTGGCCGAACTGCCGCTGCCGCCGGCGGTCCACGAGAAAGCCGTGCACGCCGCCGACGTCGCCTTCGTCGGCGCCTTCAACGAGATCATCCTGATCGCCGCGATCGGCTCCTTCATCGGCGCCGCCCTCGGCTTCTGGCTGGTCCGCTCCGAGGACTTCGTCCAGCCGACGGACGGACCGAGCGAGCCGGCGGGCGGCTAACGCGTCTTTCGCGCCCAACATTTCACGAAGAATTTGCTTTCCGCGCGCCACCCGTGACAACAAGCTTCGTACGCTTGAATCATGGCGGTGATGGCAAGAGAAGCGTGGACCGACGAGCGGCTCGACGACCTGACGAAGCGGGTGGACACCGGCTTCATGGAAGTCAAAGGCGAGATCAAAGAGGTCAAGGGTGAAGTCAAAGAAGTCAAGGGCGAAATTCGCGATCTCAGGTTTGAGATCAGCGGGATGCAGCGGACGATGATCATCGGCTTTGCCACCATCACCGGAAGCACCGTCGGCAGCGTGATCGCTGCCGCGCTGCTCGTCTGACAGCAGGGCAGAAATGGCGTGGATACGCAATCGGTCGGTCCGCGCCTGTTGCTACACAGATTCCATGCTGCGTGAGCTGCGGATCGAGAATCTCCTCCTCATCGAGCGGGCCGAACTGCGGCTGGGGGAGGGGCTGAACGCGATCACCGGCGAGACCGGCGCTGGCAAGACCGTCCTCGCCCACTCGCTCGACCTGCTGATGGGCGGCAAGGCGAAGGCGCAGATCGTTCGCCCCGGCGCCCAGGAGGCCTGGGTCGAGGGCGTCTTCGACCTGCCGGAGGGCCTGCTGGATGAGCCGGAGATGGCGGAGCTGGCCGAGCGGTTGCCCGAGGGCGCCGACGAGGTCGTCCTCGGCCGGCGGGTCTCGGCCGGCGGCCGGACCAGCGCCTTCGTCGCCGGTCGCGCCGCCACCGCCGCCGACCTGAAACTGCTGGGCGGGCGCCTTGTCGCCTTCTTCGGCCAGCACGAGCACCGGCGGCTGACGATCTCCTCGGCCCAGCTTGAGATCCTCGACGGGTTCGCCGGCGAGGAGCACCTGAAGCTGCGAAGCGCCTACCGGGACGCCCATCGCGAGCGCGGCCGCCTGGCGACCGAGCTGGCCGACCTCCGCGAGCGCGAAGGGTCGCGGGAGCGCGACCTCGACCTCTACCGCTACGAGCTCTCCGAGATCGAGGCGGTCGCGCCGGTGCCCGAGGAGCGGGCCGAGATCGCCGCTGAGCGCGAGCGGCTGCGCCACGCCGAGGGACTGCGGGAAGCCGCGTCCAACGCCCATGCCGGGCTGGCCGGTGCCGATGCGGACGGTGGCGGCGCCGCCGCGGCGCTGGCACAGGCCGAAGCTGCCCTGCAGGGCGCCGCTGGACTCGATCCGGTGCTCGACGCGCTGAGCGAGCGGGTCGCGGCCCTCGTGGTCGAGGCAGCCGACGCTGCCTCGGAGCTGCGCGACTACGCCGAGGGTCTCGCTGCCGATCCCGCTTCGCTGCAGACGATCGAGGAGCGGTTGGAGGCGATCGACCGGCTTGAGCGCAAGCACGGCGGCAGCGTCGAGGCGGTCCTGGCACACGCCGAGCGATGTCGCGAGGAGATCGCCCGCTTGGAGGGAGCCGAGGAGCGCGGCGCCGAAGCCGAGGCGGCGCTGGCCGAGGTCGAAGCGCGGCGTGAGGAGCTGGGCAAGAAGCTGAGCGCGGGACGCGAGGCGGCCGCGGGGCCGCTGCAGGAGCGAGTCGCGGCCGAGCTGGAGCGGCTGTCGATGGCTGGGGCTTCGCTCCAGGTTGTGCTGGAGCCGCACCCCGAGGGCTACGGCGCCTCCGGGCGCGAGACGGTCGAGCTGCGGGTCGCCCCCAATCCCGGGATCGAGCCGGCGCCGCTGCGCGACGCGGCCTCCGGTGGTGAGCTCTCGCGGGTGATGCTGGCCCTCAGCGGCCTCGGCCAGGCGGCGAGCGCCGGGACGATGGTCTTCGACGAGATCGACGCCGGGATCGGCGGCAAGACGGCACGGGTGGTCGGCGAGCGGCTGCAGGCCCTGGGCCGCGACCGCCAGGTGCTCTGCATCACCCACCTGCCACAGGTCGCCTCGCTGGCCGACGTCCACTTCCGGCTCGAAAAGGACGTCGCCGGCAAGAAGGCTTTGGCCAGCGTCGAGCGCCTCGAGGGGGAGGAAGTGGTAGCCGAGATTCGCCGCATGCTCGGGGCGGAGAGCTCGGATCAGACGGCGACCGAGCACGCCCGCGAGCTCCTAAAGGCCGCCTGACCGGCTTTCCTTGCGGTTTTCGCCGCCCTTCGCCTAACCTGGGCTCGTGGCCACCGCTAGTCGTCGTCGCCTTCCCGCCCTGCTCGGGCGCCGGAACGGCGCGCGGCCCGACGCGCCGATCGAGGGCACCGCGCGTTTGGGCGAGCGGACCAAGCACCTGGTCAAGCGCCTGCGCCCCGGTGAGATCGCGGTCATCGACCACGTCGACATCGACCGGATCGCCGCCGAGGAGCTGATCGAAGCCGAAGTGGTGGCGGTCCTCAACGCCTCACCCTCCTCGCAGGGGCGCTATCCGAACGCCGGGCCGCTGATGCTGGCGGGGGCGGGGATCAAGCTGATCGACGCTCCGGACGCGGGTCTCTTCGAGTGCCTCAAAGACGGCGACCGGGTGCGGATCGTCGACGAGGCGATCTTCGTCGGCGACGAGGAGGTGGCGCGGGGGCGGGTGCTGCGCGTCGCCGAGCTGGAAGAGGAAATGCGAAAGCACCGGGCGCGGATCGACGAGGCGCTGGCTGAATTCGCCGAGAACACCGTCGCCCACGTGCGCGAAGAGACCGATCTTTTGACCGGCAACGTCGCCTTCCCGCCGACCCGCGCCTCCTTCCGCGACCGCCACGCCCTGATCGTCGTCCGGGGCGACCGCCATCGCCGCGACCTGAAAGCGCTGCGCGCCTACATCCGCGACGTGCGGCCGCTGATCGTCGCCGTCGATGGCGGCGCCGACGGGGTACTGGAAGCCGGCCTGAAGCCGGACGTGATCCTCGGTGACATGGACTCGGCCAGCGACGCGGCGCTCGGCTGCGGTGCCGAGCTGATCGTCCACGCCTACCCCGACGGGCGGGCGCCGGGCCGCGAGCGGTTGCGGGAGGCCGGCCTCGAGCACCAGGTCGTCCCCGCCGCCGGCACCAGCGAGGACGTGGCGATGCTGATGGCCCACGAGAAGGGGGCGGCGCTGATCGTCAGCGTCGGCGCCCATTTCAACCTGATCGAGTTTCTCGATCGCAAGCGCGGCGGCATGTCCTCGACCTTCCTCACCCGGCTGAAGATCGGCGAGCGCCTGGTCGACGCCAAGGGCGTGAGCCGGCTCTACAACCCCAGCTCAACCCTGGCGCCGCTGGCCTTCTTCGCGGTCGCCTTCCTGGTCCTGCTGACGATCCTGGTGATCACCTCCCCGGCCCTCAACGATGTCTTCGAACTGGTCTGGCTGAAGATCCGGATCTGGCTCGGCATCGACTGACCCCGCGGCGCAGGCACTAGCCTTCCGACGTCGATGGGGTACTCCGCGCGCTACCACGCCACCTCGCTGATCGCCGTCTTCATCGCGCTCGCGGTGGGGATCCTGATCGGCGCCGAGTTCGGCGGCGACGCCCTCACCAATACCCGCCGCGACCTCGAGCGCAGCCTGGTCGGCAACCTCCAGGACGCCCGCTCGCAGGTCAACGACCTGAACGGCGACCTCAACAAGTCCAACGAGTTCGCCTCGCGCGTCTACCCGGTGCTGACGCGGGAAAGGCTGGACGACAAGCGCTTCGCGATCCTCGCGCTCGGCGGGCTGCCCAGCGACATCACCGGCGAAGTCGAGGAGGCGCTGGCGCCGACCGGCGGCCGCCTGGTCGGGGTGGGGGTGGTGCGCGAGCCAGTCGACGTCAACGGCCTCGCCGAGGACCTGGCTAAAACCCGCTTCGCGGACCTGCGCACGGATCCCGACTCCCTGACCGAACTTGGCACCGGCCTGGGACGCCAGCTGGTGCGCGGCGGCACCCTCCCCGACGTCGTCCGCGGCCACTTCTTCTCCCGCGCCAGCGGCAGCTTCGGCGGGCTCGACGGGGTGATCGTCGTCCGCGACCAGCCCGAAGACATGGGCCCGGTGCAGGATGAAAAGACCGACGAATTCGAGGAAGCGCTGGCGAGCGGCATCACCGCCACGCGGGTGCCGGCGGTCGGGGTGGAGACCTCGACCGACGACACGTCCAACGTCCCCTTCTTCCAGTCGAACGGGATGGCCAGCGTCGACGACGTCGACCTGACGGCGGGGCAGCTGGCGATGGTCTTCGCCCTGCTCGGCGCCGACGGCAGCTTCGGGGTCAAGGGGAGTGCCGACCAGTTGCTGCCCGACCTGCTCGCCGAAGGCGACTGAGGCGTGTACTGGGTCGGGCTGCCGCTGGCGGTGGCGATCTCGCTGTTCCTGGTCCCGGCGGGGGCGCGCGGGCTGCGCGACGCCGGCCTGACGCGGGAGAACTACCGCGGCGCGCCGCTCGCCTTCCCGCTGGGGGCGGTGCTGGCGACCGCGGCGCTGGTCGCCCTGGCCCCGCTCGCCTTCCTCGACGACCGCGCCGACCTCGACCTGCTGGAGCCGGAACTGCGCCGCTGGCTGCCCTACCTGCTGGGGATCGCCTTCCTCGGCTTCCTCGACGACGCGCTGGGGCAGGGGGAGCGGGCGGCGACGCCGCGGGGCTGGCGCGGGCACTGGGGGGCGCTGCGCGAGGGCTCGCTCTCGACCGGGGCGATCAAGGCGATCGGGGCGCTGGCGCTGGCCGCCTACGTCGTCTCCGGCCGCGGGCTCGAAGACTGGCGCTACGTCGCCGACGTGGCGCTGCTGATCCTCGCCACCAACCTCGGCAACCTGCTCGACCTGCGGCCCGGGCGGGCGGAGAAGGCGCTGGTGCTGCTCGGCGCCGGGCTCTGCCTCGGCGTCTGGACCCTCTATCCGCTGGAGCTGCTGGGGATCTTCGTCGGCCCCGTGCTGGTCGGCGCCTGGCTGACGCTGGGGGAGAGGGCGATGCTGGGCGATACCGGTTCCAACCTGATCGGGGCGATCGCCGGGGTCTGGTTGCTGACCGTCCTCGGTGCCGACGCGCGGTTGGTCGCCCTGGCGGTCGTCGTCGCGCTGACGATTTACGGCGAGTTGCGGTCTATTTCGAAGACGATCGAATCGGTTCCGCCTTTGCGCTGGCTAGACTCGCTCGGCAGAGCATGAGTCCAGGGAACAAAGGCGACACGCGGTTCATCTTCGTCACCGGCGGCGTCGTTTCGGCACTCGGAAAGGGCATCACCGCGGCGGCGATCGGGCGCCTCCTCGTCTCCCGCGGCTACCGGGTCCAGCTGCAGAAGTTCGACCCCTACATCAACGTCGACCCGGGGACGATGAGCCCGTTCCAGCACGGCGAGGTCTTCGTCACCGAGGACGGGGCGGAGACCGACCTCGACCTCGGCCACTACGAGCGCTTCACCGACGAGAACACCACGCGCGCCTCGAACGTCACCGCTGGCGCGGTCTACAACTCGGTGATCAAGCGGGAGCGGCGCGGCGACTACCTCGGCGCGACCGTGCAGGTGATTCCGCACATCACCAACGAGATCAAGCAAAAAATCCTCATCGTCGCCGAGTCGCAGTCGGTCGACTTCGTGATCACCGAGATCGGCGGCACCGTCGGCGACATCGAGTCGCTGCCCTTCCTCGAGTCGATCCGCCAGCTCTACACGGACATCGGGCCGAAGCGGGCGATGTTCATCCACCTGACGCTGGTCCCCTATGTCGGCCATGCGGGTGAACTGAAGACCAAGCCGACCCAGCACTCGGTCAACGAGCTGCGCCGGATCGGGATCCAGCCGCACGCGCTGGTCTGCCGCTCCGAAGGCAGGCTCGACCGCGAGATCCGCAGCAAGATCGCCCTCTTCGCCAGCCTGCCCGTCGACGCGGTGATCTCCGCCCACGACGTCGACAACATCTACAAGGTGCCGCTCGTCTTCCGCGCCGAGGGCGTGGACGACCTCGTCCTCGACCACTTCGGGATGGAGGCTCCCTCGCCGGACATGGGCGAGTGGGAGGAGATGGTGCGCCGCGCCGACAACGCCACCGGCAAGGTGCGGATCGCCGTCGTCGGCAAGTACGTGCAGCTGGCCGACGCCTACAAGTCGGTGATCGAGGCGCTCGAGCACGGTGGCTTCCACCACGAGGTCGACGTCGAGGTCGAGCTGGTCGATTCCGAGAACTTCGACCCGGAGAAGCTCGAGGGCTGCGACGGGATCCTGATCCCTGGCGGCTTCGGCGAGCGCGGGATCGAGGGCAAGGTCGAAGCGGCGCGGATCGCCCGCGAGAAATCGATCCCCTATCTGGGGATCTGCCTCGGGATGCAGATCGCCGTCGTCGAGTTCGCCCGCCACGTCGCCGGCATGGACGGCGCCAACTCGGCCGAGTTCGACCCCGAGACCCCGTTCCCGGTCGTCGACCTGCTGCCCGAGCAGAAGGAAGTCTCCGACATGGGCGGCACGATGCGGCTCGGTGCCGACCCGGTGAAACTGCACGAGGGCACGAAAGCCCGTGAGATCTTCGGCGAGGCGGTCATCTACAAGCGCCACCGCCACCGCTACGAGGTCAACAATCAGCTGCGGCGCCGGCTCGAGGACGAGGGCCTGGTCTGCGGCGGCACCTCGCCCGACGAGCGGCTGGTCGAGATGGTCGAGCTTCCCGACCACCCGTTCTTCGTCGCCTCGCAGTACCACCCCGAGTTCAACTCGCGCCCGAACCGGCCTGAGCCGCTGTTCCGCGAGTTCGTCGGCGCCGCCGCCAGACAGGCGGGCGAACGTCCCGCCGACGGCGCCGAGCTGGACTCGGTCGAGGAGCCCGTCGAGGGCGACGTCGGCGTCCGCCGCACCGCCTGAGCGGGTCTGAGCGCGGTCGAACCGATCCCGGGTTAGCCTTCGGCCCGTGGGTTCCAGGCTGCACGAGCGCTTCGTCCGCTACTGCGAGGTTCGTAGCCCGACCGGGGAGGAGCGGGAGATCGCCGACACCCTCGCCGCCGAGCTGCGGGCGATGGGCCTCGAGGTGAGCGAAGACGACGGTGCCGAGGCGGCCGAAGCCGGCGCCGGCAACCTGCTCGCCCGCTCAGCCGGCACGGGGGAGGGCTGGTTGATGTTCTGCGCCCACATCGACACCGTCCCGCACCGGGGTCAGGTCGAGGTGGTCGAGGACGAAGGGGTCTTTCGCAGTCGCGACGAGACGATCCTCGGCGCCGACAACAAGGCCGCGGTCGCGGTCTTCATGGAGCTGATCGCGCGCCACGTCGAACGGCCGGGCCCGGTGGGCGTCGAGCTGGTGCTGACCGTGGCCGAGGAGCAGGGCCTGCGCGGGGCGAAGGCCTTCGACACCTCGCGGCTTCGCTCTGAGGCTGGCTTCGTTCTTGACCACGCCGGTCCGGTGGGCGAGGTGATCGTCTCGACCCCGACCCAGCAGAAGATCCTCGCCGACTTCATCGGCGTCGAGGCGCACGCCGGGATCAAGCCGGAGGAGGGCAGCAGCGCGATCGCCGCGGCCGCGGCGGCGATCTCCCGCATGGAGCTGGGGCGACTGGACGAGGACACGACCGCGAACGTGGGCCTGATCGGCGGCGGTACCTCCGGCAACGTGGTGCCCGGTCACTGCGCGATCCACGCCGAGGCCCGCGGTCTCGACACCGAGCGCGCGGCCGAGGTGGCGGGAAAGATCGCCGACGCCTGCGCCTGGGGAGCGAGCGAGCACGG
This sequence comes from Solirubrobacterales bacterium, assembly GCA_044865945.1. GTDB lineage: Bacteria > Actinomycetota > Thermoleophilia > Solirubrobacterales > 70-9 > VAYN01. The sequence continues at coordinate 4,083 of JBIOTO010000042.1, read as the reverse complement.
CTGTGACGTTGACGTGCGGATCGAAGAGCTGTTCCGCGGCTATCAGGTGCCGAAGGACTCAGCGGCGCTGGGTCTTGCCGAGGAGGGCTTGCGCGCCGCCGGCCTCGAGCCGCGGCGGGTCGCGATCGGCGGCGGCAGCGACGCCAACGTCTTTCGCCGCGACGGCTTCGACAGCGTTCTGCTCTCCAACGGCACCGACGCGGTCCACACCTCCGACGAGATGGTGCCGGCGCGGGCCCTCGACAAGATGCTCGAGGTCTGCGAGGGGATCCTGAAAGCGGCCGCGCCGACGGCGGCGGAGTAGTGCGCGGCCGGCTGAAGCTGCGCCGCGGCACCGTCGTCTCCACCGAACCGCTGCTGGTCGAGGTAGCTGGCGAGCAACGGCCAGCATGGGCCGACGAGGTGCTGCTGGGAGAGACGCGCGAGGGCGACGAGGTCGTCGTCAACGTCGCCGCCCTCGACCTCGGCCTGGGCTCGGGAGGCTTCGACGTCGTCCACGTCAACCTCACCCGCGGCCTAGACGGACGCGGGGTGGAAGGCGACGCCCACGTGATGAAGCTGAACTACACCTCACTCCAGCATCCGGTAGAGCCGACGGAGCGAAGCGAAACGAACCCTCGTTCCTCTACCTCCTGCTTAATGCTGCCGCTTCATGGCCACCTCGCGCCCGCGGCATGGGCGCTGGCTCAGGCGACCTCGAGACCGCGGGTCGGCTACGTGCAGACCGGGGGAGGGGCGCTGCCGGGGTCGCTCTCGCGGGACGTGGCCGAGCTTCGGGAGCGCGGCCTGCTCGCCGGGCACGTCACCGCCGCGCCGGCCTACGGGGGTGAGCAGGAGGCGCTGAGCGTGGTCGGCGCCCTCGACGCCGCCGCCGATCTCGGCTGGGACGCGATTCTCGCCGGCCCCGGCCCAGGGATCATCGGTTCCGACACGGCCTACGGCCACGGCGGCATGGCCGCCCTAGACAACGCCCACGCCGCCCTCAGCCTCAACCTGCCAACCACGATCTCCCCACGCCTCTCTTCCTCGGACCCCCGCGACCGCCACCGCGGCCTCAGCCACCACACCAAGACGGTCCTAGACCTCCTCCTGGCACCTGTCGACGTCGTGCTGCCAGAGGGAGAGGACCAGATCGCGTCCTCTCTAGGCGACTCCAAGCACCGCCTTCACAACGCACCGGCCGACCTTGACGGCTACGCCGCCTCCGGCCTGCCGACGAAGACCATGGGCCGGACCCTCGAAGACGACCCGCTGTTTTTCTCCGCCCCGCTAGCCGCCGGGACCTTTCTTGCGGGCAGAGGTTTGTAAACGCGCGGGGAGAACCCTGCGCCCATGGCCATCGCGATCAAGCCGCAGGCGCCGACCCCTGCCGCCAAGCCCGGCGCCGACGCCCGCTTCGAGAGCCTCGTCCTCGACTTCCTCTCCTACCTGGAGCTGGAGCGGGGTCTCTCGCGCAACACCCTGAACGCCTACCGGACCGACCTGCTGCAGTACGGCGAATACCTCAGCGCCCACCACCGCGACGCGCTGGAGGCGAGCGGCGCCGACGTCGCCGACTTCCTCGCCGAGCTGGCGACGGGCGAGGGGCGGCCTGCCTGTTCGGCGGCGACGATCCACCGCAAGGCCGCCTGCCTGCGCTCCTTCTACAAGCACCTGCGCCGCGACGAGCTGATCGGCGACGACCCCACCGCCCACCTCAGCGCCCCGCGGCGGGCGAAGAAGCTGCCCCACGTCCTCAACTACTCCGAGGTGCAGAAGCTGCTCGCCTCGCCGACGGGCAGCGAGCCGACGGCGCTGCGCGACCGCGCCCTGCTGGAGGTGATGTACGCCTGCGGGCTGCGCGCCTCGGAGACCATCGGGCTGGAGCTGGGAGACGTCGAGCTGCGCGAGGGCTTCCTCCGCGCCCGCGGCAAGGGCTCGAAGGAACGGCTGGTGCCGCTCGGCCGGCAGGCGATCGCGGCGATCAACGGCTACCTGCGCGGCGGCCGGCCGAAGCTGGTTGGCGACCGCCACGAGCCGAAGCTGTTCGTCAACTTCCGCGGCGGGCCGCTGACCCGCCAGGGCCTCTACAAGATCGTCCAGCGCCACGCCCGCGACGCCGGCCTGGCCGGCAAGATGAGCCCGCATACGCTCCGCCACAGCTTCGCCACCCACCTGCTCGCCGGCGGCTGCGACCTCCGCGCCGTGCAGGAGATGCTCGGCCACGCCGACATCTCGACCACCCAGATGTACACGCACCTGAGCGGTGACCGCCTCAAGGAGGTCTACTTCCAGGCGCACCCCCGCGCCAGCGAGTAGATAGAACTCGGGCTATGCCCGAGCTGCCCGAGGTCGAGACCGTCGTCCGGCAACTGGAGCCCGAGGTCGAAGGGCACCGGATCGAGCGGCTGGAAGTGCTGGACGCGCGCTGGTCGCGCCCCGTCCCGCCGGGGAAGCTGGGCAAAGCGGTCAGCGGCGCGACGATCGAGCGCCTCGGCCGGCGCGGCAAGTACATCCTCATGAGGCTGGACGGCGCCCGGACGCTGGTCATGCACCTGCGGATGACCGGCAACCTGGTCCTGCGCGAGGGAGACGAGGTGATCGACCCTTCGGAGGGGCGCCGTCTGTACGAGAGCGAGCGCTCGACCGAGGAACGGCACCTGCGGGCGCGGTTCGTCCTCGACGACGGCCGCGAGCTCTGGTTCACCGACCCACGCCGCTTCGGCGAGGCGTTCCTGCTCGCCGACGACAGGCTCGACGAGCGCTTCGCCAAGCTCGGGGTCGAGCCCTTCTCGCCGGAGTTCACCGCCGTCGCCCTGGGCGAGATGGCGGCCGGTCGCACCGCGCCGCTGAAGTCGTTCCTGCTTGACCAGTCCAAGGTCGCCGGGGTCGGCAACATCTATGCCGACGAGGCGCTCTTCCGGGCCGAGCTGCACCCGCTCTCTCCCGCCGGCTCGATGAAGCCCGAGCACCTGGAGGCGCTGCGCGACGCTGTCGTCGCCGCGCTGGAGGCCGGGATCGAGGCTGGCGGCTCCTCGATCGACGACTACCGCGACGCGCGCGGCGAGAAGGGCTCGATGCAGGAAGAGTTCCTCGTCCACACCCGCGAGGGCGAGGACTGCCCGCGCTGCGGCGGGACGATCGTCCGCGTCGTCGTCGGCGGTCGCTCGACCTACTTCTGCCCAGGCTGCCAGGTGCGGCTGCGGTAGCGACCGAAACGGCGCCGGGCGCGGAAGTAGCGTCCGATCCGTCGGTCATCTTTGGTTTCGTGGCCGGGAGCACGGTCAAGACCGAGGCAGTCGTCCTGCGCAGCATCCGCTACGGCGAGGCGGATCGCATCCTCCATCTCTACTCGAAGACGCAGGGACGGATCGGGGCGATCGCCAAGGGCGCGCGCAAGCCGAAATCCCGCTTCGGCGGGCGCCTGGAGCCGTTCTTCCGGCTCGATTTGATCCTTCACGAAGGCCGCGGCGACCTGATGACGGTGACCAGCGCCACCACCGTCGACGGCTACCCGCGCCTGCGCTCCTCCGGCGCCGCCCTCACCGCCGGGGCTCGCGGCTGCGACGCGGTTCTGCGCCTGCTTGCCGAAGGTGGGCCGAACCCGCACGGCTACAACCTTCTCTGCCGCTACCTGGCGCTGCTCGACGATCCCGGCCAGCCCCGCGCCGGAGGACTGGAGACCGCCCTCGCCTTCCGGCTGAAGCTGGCGCTGGCCGCCGGCTTCGCCCCCGAGCTCGCCTCCTGCGCCCGTTGCGGCGAAGCCGAGCACCTGGTCGGCTTCTCCGGCGCCGCGGGCGGTGTCGTCTGCGCCGGCTGCGAAGCGGGCTCCTTTCCGCTCAGCGAGGAAGCGCACCGGTTCATGGTCGAGGGACTGTCGAAGCCGCTCAGCGAGGCGCCGGAGGCCGACCTCCGCGCCCTGCGCCAGGTCGAGCGAGCAGTGAACGAAACCCTGGAGCACCACGCGCACGTGCAGCTCCGCGCAGCGGCTTAGTGGTGGGGAGGGACGGGTGCCCCTCTCCCAGAGACCGTCGCGCAGATGGGGCGAAGTGCTGGGCGCCAATGTGGTCTCAGGAGCCTCTGGGAGAGGGGCACCCGTCCCTC
>JBIOTO010000041.1:0-3922 GCA_044865945.1 Solirubrobacterales bacterium | reverse complement strand
CATCAGGAAGACGGTGTTGAAGACGTCCGTCCACCAGAGGTCGGAGGTCAGGACCGTGACGTAGTTGGAGAGGCCGGCGAAGCTGTTCTCGTCGGGGAAGCGGAGGTCGACGTTCTGCAGCGAGAGGATGATCGCGTAGGCGATCGGATAGGCGGTGACGAGCAGCATCGCCAGCACCGCCGGCGCGCAGAGCATCCAGCCGAGTTTGCGTTCCGAGCGGGTCCGCGAGGAGGTCTTGGCCGCGTGCGCCTCCATCAGAGCAGCCCTTCCCGCTTGACCGCGTCTTCGACGTTCTCCTTCAGTTCGTCGTAGATCGATTCCGTGTCTTCGGGGTCGATCTTGTCCGGCGGGTGCAGCGCCCGCTGGACCGCCAGCGAGACGTCCTGGTAGGCGGGCGTCGTCGGCCTCGGCCCGGAGGACTCGATCGATTCCTTCACCAGCTGGGCGAAGCCGGGATACGCTTTCGTCACGGCTTTGTCGCTGTAGAGGTCCGAGCGCGAGGGGGGCAGGCCGTCGAGTTCGACCGCGGTTTTCTGGCTTTTGTCGTTGGCGAGGCAGGCGGCCGCTTCGAAGGCGACGTCCTTGTTTTCGGAGAAGGCGCTGACCGCGAGGTTGAAGCCGCCGAGCGGCGGTTTGCTCGGGGTGTTCGCGTCGACCCGCGGGAAGCGGGCGAAGCCCATCTCTTTGCCGATGTCCGGCGCTTCGGCCTGGGCGCTGGCGTAGGCGAAGGTGTAGTTGGTCATGAAGGCCGATTCGCCGGCCTCGAAGCCGAGCCGGGCGCTGTCCTCGTCGGAGGTCGAGAGGCTCGGCGGGGCGGCGCTGCCGCTGGCCAGCTTGCCGATTACTTCCAGCGCCTTTTCGGTCGGCTGCTGTTCGAGGTCGACTTCCTCAGGGCCGGAGAGGATTTCGGTGCCGGCGCTCTCGATCAGCGCGTTGACGAAGACCATGTAGCCCTCGTAGCGGTTGGCCTGCACCTGGATCGTGCCGGCTTCTTTCAGCCCTTCGGCCTCTTCGATCATCTGGTCCCAGGTCGCCGGCGGCTTCTTGACCAGGTCTTTGCGGTACCAGAGCAGCTGGGTGTTGGTGTTGAACGGCGCCGCGTAGAGCTTGCCGTCGAACGAGGCGGTTTCGATCACGTTGGCGAAGACGTTTTTCGTGACCTGCTGCTTCTGTGGGCCGGTCCACTCTTCGACCCAGCCGGCGTTGGCGAACTCGCCGGTCCAGATCACGTCCATGCCGACGATGTCGATCGAGGAGTCCTCGGCACCGAGCCGGCGGACCAGCTGTTCGCGCTGCTGGCTGGCGTCGGTGGGGAGGAATTCCGGCGTGATCGTGTACTTGCCGTCCGATTCTTCCGAGCACCGTTTCGAGACTTCCTCGATCGTCCCGCCCGGCTGGATCGCGACGAAGAAGGTGAGATCGCGCGAGCCCGATTCCTCGGAGCCGCCGCCGCAGGCAACCAGCCCGACCGCCGCCAGCGCCGCGCCAGCGAGGCAGACGAGGGCGCGCGTCGCCCTCCCGGATTTCACGGTCTTCTCTCCATTTCCCGCGCTCCGTCCCGCGAGGGAGGGGCGCATCAGAAAGCTGCCCGCGAGAGGTCTTGTCTAAACGTAAGAGGCGGGCCCGCGGGCCCGCCTCTCGTCCTACGACTTGTCGTTCCGGGTCAGGGTTTCGCCTGGCCTTTGAGTTTCAGGTTCAGCGTTTTGGTCGTCACCGCGCCGGAGACGCTGGTGCCCGAGACGGTCACCTTCAGCTTCACCTTGTTTTTCGGGCTCGTTTCCTTCAGCTTGTTCTTCAGGCCTTTGGTGAAGAACAGCTTGAACTTGGCGAGCGTGCCCGGGATCAGGTTCTGGATCCCGCCGTTGAGTTTGGCTTTCTTGCCTTTGCCCAACTTGGCAACGCCTTTGACGCTGACTGGCGCCGCGGCGCTGCTGGTGACGATCACCGTCACCGAGCCCTTCTTCACCTGGGTGCTGGTCGAGAGCACGACCGGCGGGCATGCCACCTGGACGGCCGCGCTCTGCGGGCAGGCGTCCTGGGTCTCGTCGCCAAAGCCGTCGTTGTCGGCGTCGGGCTCGACCGAGACGGTGACCGGGATCTGGAGGCCTGGGGGTTCGCCGAGGGCAGTCACCGTGGAGTTGACGGATGGGTTGCCTTCGAGGACGGCGGCTTTGTCTCCCGAATTACCGGTACTGCAGGCGATCGTGAACGGGCTCCCCATCTGCTGCCCGAACGAGCCAACGAGGTCACCGGCCTGGACGGGGATCCGGGTCGAGAAGGTGTTGAGCCCGCCGTTGAGCGAAGCAAAGCCGCTATCGGCGACGACCTGGAACTGTTCCGGTCCTCCGGTCCTCCGGAAAATCTTCAGCGCGGTGCTGTAGGTGTTGGGTGGGAGGGGGACGACGTTGTAGGTCCAGCGGGTGACGACGCCGCTCGCTGGGATGGTGGCCGGTAGGCCCGATGCGGTCGCGGTGCCGACGAACGTGCTGGAGCCTCCAGCGATGTTGCCTAAGCAGTTGCTTCCCACTTCGGTTGCCGCCGACGCGTTGACGGCGCCGAGCAGCGAGATGGACATGGCCGCGACGATTGCGGCCGTAGTGAGCTTGAGCCTCATCTGTTTTCTCCCTTTGGTCGAGGCGATCGGATCGAGCCTATCCCCAAAGATCCCTAACTAACAGGGTCGAGCAGCGCCTCGAGGGCTTGGTGCAGGCCGGCGATGGCTGAGTCCAGGGGGGCTTGGTCGCCGGCGGCACGCGCGCGGATCAGCGCGCCCTCGATCGTCGAGACGACGAGGCCGGCGAAGCTCACAGCGTCCTCGGAGCCGACGCCTTCATCGCGCAGAGCGGCGGCGATTGGCGCTTCCCAGCTTTCGAAGGCGCGGGTGGCGGCGGCGGCGAGCGCGGGGTCCTCGGGCCGGGCCAGCGCCGCGGCGGCGACCGGGCAGCCGAGGTGCTCCGGCTTGTCCTTGACCCGGCGACGGAACATCTCGCCGAAGGTGCTGAGCGTCTCGGCCAGGCCGAGCTCCTCGAGCGAGCTCTCGATCACGGCGCGGATCTCGCGCCCCTCCAGTTCGGCCGCTTCGATCGCGAGCTGGCGCTTGCCGCCGGGAAAGTGGTGGTAGATCGACCCGCGGGGCGCCTTGCCGCGCTCGGCGACGTCGCGCAGCTCCATCCCCGCGTAGCCCTTCTCGGCCAGCAGCCTGCGGGCCCCGTTGAGGAGCCGGTCGCGGCCATCGCGACGGGTCGGTTCAACCGCCCTGGCATCGGCTATGCGCGTTATGCCCACGGACATAGTATAGTCGCCGCCACGATGTATGACCGTGGGCATAGAGCGAGCGTCCTAATCGCCTGCACCGGCGCCTTCCTCGTCTTCCTCGACACGACGATCGCCAACATCGCCTTTCCGGACATCTCCGCCTCCTTTCCCGAGGCGAGCCGGGGGCTCCTCTCCTGGGTGCTTGACGGCTACTTCGTCGTCATCGCCGCGCTGCTGGTGCCGATGGGTGGGCTCGCCGACCGCTTCGGCCACAAGCGCGTTTTTCTCGCCGGGCTCGCCGGCTTCACCGCCGCCAGCCTGCTCTGCGCGGTCGCGCCCTCGCTCGAGACGCTGATCGCCTTCCGGGTCGTCCAGGGAATCGGCGCGGCGGCGATCGCGCCGACCTCGCTGGCGATCATCCTCGACAGCTTCCCGGCCGAGAAGCGCGCCACCGGCGTCGGCCTCTGGGGTGCCTCCGCCGCGGCCGCGGCGGCGATTGGTCCCAGTCTCGGCGCTGCCCTGGTCGAACTCGACAGCTGGCGCCTCGTCTTCCTCGTCAACCTGCCGCTCGGCGCGGCGCTGCTGGTCGCCGGACGGCAGTTGCTGCCGCAGCAGGCGCTCCGCGACAGCCGCCTCCCCGACCTGCCGGGAGCGCTGATGCTGGCGC
>JBIOTO010000040.1:0-4248 GCA_044865945.1 Solirubrobacterales bacterium | reverse complement strand
CGAACGGGCGTCCCTCGCGCTCCTCCTCCCAGGGCCGGTAGGTCTCCAGCTGCTCGGAGACCGTGGTCGGGCCGGGGTCGGGGAGAAGCCGCCGCATCGGCTTGACCCTACCCGCGCATCGGAGATTCACCCCAGTGGGGTGGGGTGAAAGTCGGAAGCGCCGTCAGCTGTAGTCGTGCCAGCCGGCGAACTCGCGGCCGGCGAACTTCTGCAACTCGGCGACGTCCTCGGTGAAGCGCCCGCGGACCGTCTCGAAGAGGTCGTCGGGCAGCTTCGGCTTCGGCGCCGGCGGCTTGTCCGGGTCGTGGACGACCTTCTCGACGATCCAGCGCATCGACTCCGGCAGGCGGTCGAAATTGCGGTCGAAGGAACGCAGCCCGGGCAGTTTCACCAGCTTCTCCATCAGCTGGTATTTGTCGCCCTCCTTGGCGCTCGACTTCTCCCACTCGCGGTCGAAGTGCTCCGAGCTGAAGCTCTCGTCGACGCCGGCGAAGGCGAACGCCTTCCGCATCGTCTCGTCGCGTTCGGTCTGCAGCTCCTCCTGGGTGATGATCGCGATCTGGTCGCGGTCGAAGCGCTCCAGGTAGGGCTGCAGCTGCATCCAGTACTTGGAGCGGTTCATGTAGGAGGTGTCGGGCCGCGAGAGGACCTCGACCAGGTCGCCGGTCTCATACCCGGCGCCGGTGGCGTGGACCCAGTGGGAGAGGATCCGCTTGATCGGGTCGCGCACCATGTAGAGCAGACGCGCGTCGGGAGTGTGCTGCTTGATCCGCTCGGCGACGCCCTCGAAGCGGGGCAGGTTGGTGTAGTGGGGCGAGGACTCGCCGCGGACCTTGAAGCGGTCGTCGAAACGGCTCGCGTACCAGTCGAGACCGAGGTCCCAGTTCAGCTCCTCGACGAAGAAGTTCAGCTCCTTCGGCTTCGACATCTGGATTTCCGGATGCAGGCCGAGGTAGTGGTGGATGCTCGTCGTCCCGCACTTCAGCCCGCCGATGATGATCAGGTTCGGCAGCTGCGCGTGGCGTTTGCGCCGGCGCCGCCAGCGGCTCTTGCGGTCGCCCGCGTAGCGCTCGCGGGCGCGGTCGCACATCGCCACGTCGGCGGGGTCATGTGCGGCGGCGCTGGGGAGGGTGTGCGTGTCGGTGTCCGGCACGAGCGTGGCTAGTCTAGCTGCGATGGTCTTCGCTGATCTTCAAGGCAACTTCGAGGCGTTCTTCAGCCGCGCGGCTGAGTTCTTCCGTCATCTCTCGGAAATCGACTGGACGGCGTTCGGCATCGCCCTGCTCTGCCTGCTGGCGATGCAGCTGGCCCGCGCCTGGGCCTGGCGCAACGTCCTCCAGGCCGCCTATCCGGAGCAGCGGATCCCGTACCTGGGCGTCGCCGCCTCCTACCTGGCGGGGGCGGGGATCAACGCGATCATCCCCGCCCACGCGGGCGACGTGACCAAAGTCTTCCTGGTCAAACGCCAGATCCCCGACTCCTCCTACCCGGCGGTCACCTCCTCCTTCCTCGTCCAGACCGTCTTCGACACCTCGGTCGGGATTCTCGTCCTGCTCTACGCGATCACCCAGGGCCTACTGCCGCCGCTGCCGCGGATCCCCGAGCTGCCCGCCTTCGAGATCTCCTTCTGGGCCGAAAACCCGACCTACTTCTTCATCGCCGTCGGCGTGACCCTGCTGGCGATCGCGGTCGGGATCTTCTACCTCGCCCACCACGTGCGCCGCTTCTGGGCGCGGGTGCGGCAGGGGCTGGTGATCCTCAGCGAGCCGCGCCGCTACATGCGCGAGGTCTTCGCCTGGCAGGGGGTCGGCTGGATCTGCCGCTTCGCCGCCTTCTGGTTCTTCCTCGAGGCGTTCGGGATCGGCGGCTCGATCGGCAGCGTGATGCTGGTGATGAGCTGCCAGGCGATCGCCAACGTCGTTCCCTTCACCCCCGGCGGCGCCGGCGCCCAGCAGGCGCTTCTGGTCGCGACCCTGCACGGCCCGACCCGGACCGCGGTCCTCTCCTTCTCGGTCGGCACCCAGATCGCGATGGCGGCCTGGTCGGTGGTCCTCGGCTTCCTGGCGATGATCCTGGTCTTCCGCACCACCGACTGGCGCGGCTTGATCAAACAGGCCGAGGCCGAAGCGGAGAGCGAAAAGGCGGCGCAGACGGCGAGCCCCTAGCTGGACCAGCCGGGATAGCGGCCGGTGACGCGCCACTGCCACGGCGGCTGCTCGCCGGGCGGGAACTCGTAGTGGTTGCGGCCGGGCAGGGTCTCCAGCGGGACCAGCGCCGGGTCGTCCTCGGCCCGGACCTCGACCCCGGCCGCCGCTTCGACGTCGGCCTGGGTGGCGCGGCGGGCGAGCCGCTCCCAACCCAGGGTCGGGCGGTATAGCCAGTAGACGAGTTCGACCCAGCCGGCGCTGCGACGGCGGTCGACGAGCTCGGCGAAGGCGGTGGTGCGGCGGCCCGACGCGGTCAGGTGGGACCCGGCGGCGACGGCGCAGCTCTCGCGCCGGCAGCGACGGAAGTCGACCGGCGCCAGCGGCAGGCCGGAGGGTCCCGGAAGCCCGACCGGCGCCGGCGCGAGCGCTCGCGCCAGCCGCGCCAGCGGCCAGCCGTAGGCGGGAACCAGCGGGTGATGGCGGCAGCCGTCGGGCAGCCGCGGCGCGCAGCCGATCTTCTTCGCGATCGCGCCGGCGAGGCGGCGTCCCGCGTCGACCTCGCCGCCGGCCGCGACCGCGGCGATGCCGGCGATCAGCAGCAGGGCGACGAGGGCGGCCAGCGCCGCCTGCTCGACCGTCGCCGATCCCCGCTCCCGGTTGTCCACTCTCCCCATGACGGCGACGCTAGGCGGCGCGAGCGCACGCGTGGCGCGCGGAAGGTGACGACTCTCACCCGGCGGTGTCGCGGTTCTGCTTACATGCCGGTCATGGAGGGTTTCAACCTGTTCGGCGACCCCGAGGAGTTCCGCGCTCGCATGGAGGAGCTCTCGGAGCAGATGCAGTCCTCGCAGCGGGTTGCCTGGGCCGACAACGCGATCAAGCTGGCGGTCGAGATGACCGTCGCCTCGATCAACCGCCTCGACCTGACCGGCAGCGCCGACGAGCAGGCGATGCAGGTCCGCGACGCGATCCGCGTCCTCTTTCCCGAGGCCGTCACCCTCGTGCGCGAGGCGCGCGAAGGTCTCAGCTGAGCCTCAGAAGAGCTCGAGCCGGATCCTGATCACCGCGCCGCGGCCGCTGAGGCCGCCGGCCAGCTCGACCGGGATCGCGACCGCCAGCGCCGGGATCGCGAGGACGATGCTGGCGAGGGCGTCGATCCGGCGCTGCCAGGGCTCCGCGGCGGGCACCGAGGGCGCTCCCCGCAGGGCGCCGAGGGCGACGTTGCGGCCGAAGGTGACGCTGTTCAGCAGCGTCTGCCAGGTCGCGGCGAGGCCGGCTCCCGGGACCCAGCGGCTCTTCTTCACCACCTGGTCGCGGCGGGCGACGAGCCGGCGCACCGCCTCGACCGTGAACAGGTGCCGGGCGTCCGGCCGCAGGCCCGACCAGCCGGCGCCGCCGAGCGAGCAGGCGAAGCCGGCGCGGTTCTCGATCCGGATCGTCTCGCCGTCGCGCAGGCGGTCGAGCTCGCGCAGCGCCTCCTCGGCCCCGGCCGGGTCGCCGACGACCCCCAGGCCGCAGCTCTCGCAGCGGCGGACCGGGCCGGCCAGCCCTCGCTTCGCCCCGACCCAGCCGAAGAGCGGCTCGCCGCAGGCGGGGCAGGGGGGGTTGTCGGGACCGGCGCCGGCCTCGAGCGGGACGACGTGGGTGGGCTCTGCCTGGCTCATGCTCGGGTAGCGTACGCGCCGTGCGCCATGGCGTGATCGACGGGGCCCTGCCCCATTTCTACTTCCACGAGAGGGGATGAAGTGAGGCGAGAGGCAGCTCTGGAACGGGAGTCCCGCTGGGCAGTTCCGGTGGCGTTGGCGACGTTCGCGGCGGTGGCGCTGATCATCGGCACCAGCTTCGTCGACTCGGTCAGCGGCGACGGCGCCGCCGAGGTCCTGCGGTCGGTCGACGAAAACGGCAGCTCGGTGATCGTCTCCGGGCTGATGCAGGCAGCCGCCTTCGTGCTCCTCGCCTTCCCCCTCGTCTACCTGTTCCGCGCGGCGGCCGCTCGCAGCGACCGGGTTCGCGCCCAGCTGATCGGCCTGGTGGTAGCCGCGCCGCTCTTCCTCGCCCTTTCCTCGGGGCTCGCGTCGGTCGCCCAGCAGGAAGCAGCCGA
>JBIOTO010000039.1:0-9373 GCA_044865945.1 Solirubrobacterales bacterium | reverse complement strand
GGATGTGCCCGAGCGGGCGCCAGACGGCGCTCTTCTCAGCGACGATGCCGCCGCCGATCAAGAAGCTCGCCGAGGGCTACATGTACGACCCGGTGACGATCAAAATCACCCCGAAACAGCTGACGGTCGACAAGATCTCCCAGGCCTTCGTCGAGGTTCCCGCCAAGGAGAAGGCCTCGCGCCTGGTCGATCTGCTGAAGACCGAAGAACCCGAGCAGGCGATCATCTTCACCCGGACCAAAATCGGCGCCTCGAAGCTGGAGAAGACGCTGAAGGACAAAGGCCTCGACGTGAAGGCGTTGCACGGGGACCTCAGCCAGGGTGTCCGCGACGGGGTGATGATCTCCTTCAAGGACCACCGGGTGAAGCTGCTGGTGGCGACCGACATCGCCGCCCGCGGGCTCGACGTCGAGCACGTCACCCACGTCATCAACTACGACGTGCCGAACTCCTCGGAGACCTATGTGCACCGCATCGGCCGCACCGGGCGGGTCGGCCGCACCGGGCGGGCGATCACCTTCGTCACCCCCGACCAGCGCGACGAGATCGGCCGCATCGAGCGCGACGTGAAGACCACGATCGGCGAGTGGGAGACCCCCGAGGAGCGGCTCGAACACGCGCCGCGACCGCGGCGCCGCGAGCGCGAGCGGGGTGAGGGCCGCGAGCGGCCGGCGAAGAAGGCGGCCGCCGAGGCAAACGGCGACAGCGGCGACGGCGAGAAGGCGGCGACGACCAAGCTCTTCGTCAACCGCGGCGAGAACAGCGGCATCAACGAGGAGGCCCTGCGCTGGGCTCTGCGCGAGGGCGCCGTCCTCCCCGAGGAGGCCATCCACGACGTCCGCGTCCTGCACCGCTTCTCCTTCGTCGAGGTCGATCCCGAGCTGGCCGAGCGCACCGTCGAGTTCCTCGACGGCACCAAGCTCGAGGGCAAGGAGATCCGCCTCGAGATCGCCAAGAGCTAGCGCTCCATCGCGGTAGCCACTCCTGCTCTACGCCTGGGGGCGCACCCTGAAGCCGAAGGCAACCGGAGTCCGGTCGCGGTTTCCGGCCGCGTCGATGGCGAAGACGCGAAAGGTGTGGTGGCCGGGGGAGACTCGGTAGGTGCGCGGTGAGCGGCAGGGGCCGAATGGCCGGCTGTCGATCCGGCAGCGGAAGCTCCCCCCTTTCTCCGTGGCGCTGAAGCCGAAGACGACACGGCGGCGCGGCTGCGGAGTGAAGAGCTGAGGGTTGGGGTGGCGACCGAGGCGGGTCACCGGCGGCGTGAGGTCGCGCTGTGGCCGCTTCGGTTCCGGTGGTTTGGGTGGCGGCGGTGGAGGCTGGGTTTCCGGTTCCGGTTCCGGCTCGGGATCTGGCGGCGTGTCGGGCGGGCGGAAGCTGTTCGGGGCGCGTTCTTCGATCGACTCGCAGCCGACCGGCGGGCCGTCGGTATTCATCGGAGCGAAATCGATCAGGGCCGTGTCGAAGCCCTCGCCGCAGTCGACCGTCGGGTCGGAGTCGCCGGAGTTGGCGAGGATGATGTCGTTGCCTGCGCCGGCCAGCAGGTTGTCCGGCCCGGCTCGGCCGAGGAGCTGGTTCGGCCCAGCGTCGCCGACCAGGTTGTCGCCGACGTTGGTGCCCTCGACGTCCTCGATTTCCTCCAGGCTCGTCAGCTCCGCCGCGCTGGCGCAGCGCGGTTCTCCCTCGGGGCCGATCAGGCCGGCGATCTGTTGACCCATCTCGATCGCGACCCCTGACTCGAAGTTGGCCCAGTTGGCGTTGTCCCGATCTGGGCCACCGTCGAGACTGTCCCCGTCGCAGATTGCGTTGGAGATGAAGAGGTCCTCGCCGGCGCCGGCGTCGAGCTGATCGCCGCCGCCGTTGTTCGGCAGCGCGTCGTCGCGGTTGCCGGCGCTGACCACGTCCTCGCCGGCGCCGTCGACCAGAGCGTCTTCGGTATCGCCGCCGTTTAGCTGGTCGTCTTCGCCGTTGCCGAGCAGGACCGCCGAGACCGCCTCCGGCAGCCCGGGAGCGAGGAGGACGTCGTTGCCGTCGAGTCCGGCGAGCAAGATCGAGTCAGGGGCTTCGGGAACCGGGCAGGAGACGGTGTTGCCGCTCGGCGCGTCGCAGCCACCCGCCGTCCCGGCTTCGAACTGACCCTCGCTACCCGCCAGCAGCGTGAAGGTGACCGCGCCGCTGCCGTAGCCGACCGTCACCCGGTCGTCTTCGTCGCTCCCCGTCAGGTAGACGCCGGGCGGCGTCCCCGAGCCGGGCGCCATCACGCCGACGGCGATCGCCCCCGGATCGCGCAGGTCGATTTCCTCGTTGTCGGACTCGCAGTCGTCGACGTCGACGTCGACACAGCCGTCGCCGTCGGCGCCGCCGTGGGCGACGTCGGTGCCGCCGCCGCCGTCGATCAGGTCGCCGCCCCCTCCGCCGTAGAAGGTCTCCGCTCCGCCGGTGCCGACGATGTAGTCGGGAAAGGCCGTGCCGACGACCGTCTCGAAGTTGCTGAAGTCGGTCGCGGGCGCGTAGGGAATGTCGAAGCCGCCTCCGGACGGGGCGGCGCCGTTGTTGGCGAAGTCCTGCCCCAGGTCGACGTAGACGCCGCGCCCCTCGGCGGTCGGCGGAAAGCCGGCATCGGTGAAAAACGACCCGCTGTTCGGGAAGCCGGGCGTCGCCCCGGTGGCGAAGCTGATGGTGTCGGTGCCACCACCGCTGTCGCCCATCGCGTCGATCGTGGCGTCGCCACGGGCGAAGTCGTCCCCGCCCTCGCCGTCGAGGGAGTCGGCGCCGAAGCCCCCGGAGAGCCGGTCGTCGCCGGGCCCCCCGCTGAGGCGATCGTCGCCGACGCCGCCGTAGAGCCGGTCCGCGCCTTCGCCGCCGAACAGGGTGTCGTTGCCGCGCTGGCCATACAGCAGGTCGTCGCCGCCTTCGCCGAAGACGGTGGTGACGTTGCGTGGCAGGCGGATTACGTCAGCACAGGGCGTGCCGATGATCGTGGCGCCAGCCGTTTCCGGGCCTTCAGCGCAGCTCGGGGCGGCGGCGCCGGTGGCGGGTATCGCCAAGAATGCGCTGCACGGCAGAGCCGCCAAGGCGATCAGTCTGCGGAATCTCACCTTGGTGTCGGGTACCCGCTCGGGCCAAACCGAACCTAACGCGAAAAGTGTGTAAACCGCTGTCGCTCGCTGCTAGGACGGCTGCGCCGTCAGCTCGACGATTGTCTCCAGCAGCCGGTCGAAGTCGATCGGCTTGGTGATGTAGGCCTCGATGCCGAGGTCGTCGGTGGGGGCGTCGGCGTCGCCGGGGTTCTGGTGGGCGCTGACGATCAGGGCGGGTACCTCCCAGCCGGCGGCGCGCAGCTCGCGCAGGGCGTCGATCCCGGATTTGCGCGGCATCATCGCGTCGAGCAGCAGCACGTCGGGGACGACGCCATTCGCGATGTGGTCGAGCACCTCCTGGCCGTCGGCGGCGGTGTCGACCGTGTGCCCGGCCATCTCCAGCCGGGTTCGCATCAGCAGCAGGATCGTCTCCGAGTCGTCGGCTACCAGGATCGTCGCCATCAGCTCGCCTCCGCCGCGGTCCGGCCCTGGCCGGCGTCGCCGCCCAGCGGCGGCCCCGGCACGATCGGCAGCCGCACCCGGAAGGTCGAGCCGACGCCGACCGTCGACTCCGCCGCGATGCTGCCGCCGTGCAGCTCGACCAGCGACTTGGAGATCGCCAGGCCGAGGCCGGTGCCGCCGACCCGCTGGGTCAGGCCCGCGTCGCCGCGGGTGAAGCGGTCGAAGATGCGGCCGATCTGGTCTTCGGGGATGCCCTGCCCGTTGTCGCTCACGCTGATCTCCACCTCGGCGCCAACCGGCCGCGCCGCGACCACGATGGACGCACCTTCGGGCGAGTACTCATGCGCATTCGTAAGCAAGTTCACAAGTATTTGTCTTATCCGGTCCGGCTCGACCTCGATCGGCGGCAGGCCAGGCGGCACGTCTTCGCGCAGCGACTGGTGTCCCGCCTCGGTCTGGGCGCGCATCGTACGCACGACGTCCTCGATCAGCGGCGCGACCTCGGTCGGCTGCGGCTGGATCGCCAGGCGGCCGACGTCTGAGCGGGCCAGATCGAGCAGGTTGTTCAGCAGCCGCACCAGGTGGCGGCAGTTGTCGAGGATGATTTCGACGGTCTCGGCCTGCTGCGGGGTGAGCGAGTCGCGGTCGAGCATCAGCAGCTCGGCGAAGCCCTGGACCGAGGTCAGCGGGCTGCGCAGCTCGTGCGAGGCGGTGAGGACGAACTCGTCTTTGAGCCGGTCGAGCTCTTCGCGCCGGCTTTCCTCCTGCTCCAGCTCCTCGGCCATCTCGTTGAAGGCGGCCCCGAGGGTCGCCGTCTCCGCGAGTCCACCGACCTCGACCCGGGCGCTGCGGTCGCCGGATGCCAGCCGCCCGGCCGCGGAGACCAGCTCCTCGAGCGGTCTTCGCATCGAGGAGATCAGGCCGCTGAAGAGGAGCAGGGCGCCGGTCAGGCCGGCGATCAGCCCGGCGGCGACGAGCAGGGCCGTGTCGCGGGTGTCGCCGGAGATCTCGTCCTGCAGTTCCTCGCGGCGGTCGATCTGCTGGTGAACCGCTTCCCGCGCCGCCTTGCCGCCGGTGCCCTGGGCGATTTCGACCCGGGCTTCCATCTCCGTCTGGTAGGAGCGGGCGATCGCGTCCTCGAAGTCCTGGCGCTGCTGGATGAAGCGCCCGACGCCGATCACCGCCATCGCGGTGAGCACGGCGAAGCCGACGGCGAATCCGATCCGCAGCCGGTTGGCGAGCGACGGGCTCAGCCGTCGATTGGATCGTGAATATGCTTGAGCCCCGATGGCTGACGAGGCTACCGAGCAAGACGGAACCGTCGCGGCTCCGGACGGAATCGACCAGGAGCGACTCGAAGCCTGGTTCGGCGAGAACGTCCCCGCGGCCGGCCTGCCGCTGCGCTTCGAGCGCATCGCCGGCGGCCACTCCAACCTCACCTACCGCGCCACCGACGCGGCTGGCCACAGTTGGGCGCTGCGGCGGCCGCCGCTCGGCAAGCGGCTCGGCTCGGCCCACGACATGGGCCGCGAGTTCAAGGTCGTCTCCGCCCTGGGGGGGACCGAGGTGCCGGTCGCGCCGGTGGTCGGGCTCTGCGAGGACGAGAGCGTCAACGGTGCCCCCTTCTACGTCATGGAGTTCGTCGAGGGGCCGGTCCTGCGCGGGCTGGCCGAGGCGGAGATCTTTCCCGACGAAGGGGACCGGCGGGCGATCGGCGAGCGCGTCGCCGACACCCTGGTCCAGATCCACGCGGTCGATCCCGACGCCGCCGGGCTCGGAGACCTCGGTCGCAAGGAGGACTACGTCGCCCGCCAGCTGCGCCGCTGGCAGGGCCAGTGGGAGAAGTCGAAGACGCGCGAGCTGGAGGCGATCGACCGCGTCCACGCGGCACTCTCCGCCCGCATCCCCGAACAGGGTCCGGCGACGATCGTCCACGGCGACTACCGGCTCGACAACATGATCCTCAGTCCCAGCGGCGCGGTGGCGGCTGTGGTCGACTGGGAGCTCTGCACCCTGGGCGACCCGCTTGCCGACGTCGGCCTGCTGATGGCCTACTGGCCCGAGCGCGGCGACGACGTCGTCGCGCTCGGCATGCCCGCCAACCTCGCCCCTGGCTTTCCGACCCAGCAAGAGATCGCCGATCGCTACGCCGAGGGCAGCGGCCGCGACCTCTCCGACCTCGGCTTCTACGTCGCCCTCGGCTACTGGAAGCTGGCGATCATCCTCGAGGGCGTCTACGCCCGCTATGTGGCCGGCGGCTACGGCAAGGTCGACGAGGGCGTCCACGCCTTCGCCAAGCTGGTCGAGCGACTGGCCGAAGAGGCCGAGCGGGCCGAGCGCTCCGTCTAGACGGCGTCGGCTCCACTTGAAAGGGTGGAGCTGCACTCAGTCAACGAAGGGGAGATCTCTTGAAGCAGATACGCAAGCGGCTCACGTACGCAAACGTGATGTCGTCGATCGCGGTGTTCCTCGTCCTCGGCGGTGGCGCCGCACTTGCCGCCGGCCAGCTGGGCAAAAACAGCGTCGGTTCCAAACAGCTGAAGAAGAACGCCGTCACCACGGCAAAAATCAAAAAAGGCGCGGTTACCGGAGCCAAAGTGAAAGCCGGCTCACTGAAAGCGTCGAACTTCGCCGCTGGCCAGCTTCCCGCCGGACCGAAAGGCGACAAAGGCGCCCCCGGTCCGAGCTTCGGCGCCTTCGGCAACGGCGGCTGCGGCGAACTCGACGAACCATACGAGGTGTGTGCGTCGACGGGGTCGGTCAACCTGCCGTCCTCCGGCAACGTGCTCCTGATCGCCTCCGCGGAATGGGACAACGACGACAACTCCACTCCGCCGGACGCCGGGGACTGCCGCCTGTCGGTGAATGGCAACCCCATCTCGCGGGACATCAGCTTCGGCGAGAACACTGCCACCCATGGCATAGACGAGGGCGGCAGCATCTCGATGAACTGGATTACGGGCCCGCTGTCGGCTGGCTCTCACTCATTCGCATTCGAATGCAGCGAGGATTCGGGAACCACCTACATCGCCGAAGCGATGCTCTCGGCGGTCCTGCTGGGCAGCGCCTCGCTCAACCTGGAGCCCGACGGGCCCTGAATCAGGAACGCGTTGACAACACCCGTCAGGAAAGGGCCGGCATTGCCGGCCCTTTCCATTGCTGCAAGGCTTGATCGATCCGACCGAGCCAGGGTCGGCGTACTCGGAAGGAGATTCCCTTGAAGCAGATACGCAAGCGACTCACGTACGCGAACGTGATGTCGTCGATCGCGGTGTTCCTCGTCCTCGGCGGCGGGGCGGCACTTGCCGCCAACCAGCTGGGCAAGAACAGCGTCGGCACCAAGCAGCTGAAGAGGAACGCCGTCACCACCGCGAAGATCAAGAAGAACGCCATCACCACGGCGAAAATCAGGAAAGGCGCGGTGACCGGCGCCAAGGTCAACGCCGCGACCCTCGGGGTCGTTCCGAACGCCACCCACGCCACCAGCGCGGACAACGCCAACACGGTCAGCGGTCAGTCCGTGATCAAGATCTTCAAGACCCTGACCGAGGGTCAGTCGAACGTGCAGATCGCCACCCTCGCGGACTTCAGCTTCGTCGCCAGCTGCGGCGTCGACGACGCCGACCTCAGGGTCGACGGCCCGACCGGCCCCGGCTTCGTGATGGAGGCCGGCGGCGTGCCTGGCGACCAGGGAGGGGAAAACACCCAGGACTACGAAAGCAGCAAACCGGGCGAAGGCGGAGACATCGTGGTCGACGCTTACGCCGACGTCGGCGGCGACGCCGGCTTCGGGATCTCCAACTTCTACGCGGCCACCACGCCGGGCACGGTGGTCAGCGGAACCCTCGGGTACGACTACGACACCTTCAACAACACGCCGCCGAACACCTGCGCCTTCAGCGGTCACCTGACCGTCGGCTAGCTAGACCATCCTGGCCGCGTGCCGGGGCTCGAGGTTGCCTTCAGCCTCGGCCTCGGCACGCTTTGCCCAGCGGTTCAGCTCGCGGCGGGCGAGGACCATCTTGTGGACCTCGTCGGGGCCGTCGGCGAGGCGCAGCATGCGGCTGAAACGCCACATGATCGCCAGCGGCGTGTCGTCGGTCATCCCCAGTGAGCCGTGGATCTGGATCGCCCGGTCGAGGACGTCCATGACCATGTTGGCGGCGACGATCTTGATCGCCGAGATCGCCTGGCGGGCGGCGCGCTTGCCCTCGGTGTCCATCTTCCAGGCGGCGTAGAGGGTCAGCAGGCGGGCCTGGTCGATCTCCATCCGCGAGGCGGCGATCGCCTCCTGGACGAACTGCTTCTCGCCCAGCGGCCCGCCGAAGGCGGTGCGCTCGTTGGCCCGGCGGCACATCATCTCGTGCGCCCGCTCCGCGGTCCCGATCGCCCGCATGCAGTGGTGGATGCGGCCCGGGCCGAGCCGGTCCTGGGCGACGGCGAAGCCGGCACCGCGCTCGCCGAGCAGGTTCTCCTTCGGCACCCGGCACTCTTCGTAGCGGATCTCGCAGTGGCCGGGGCCGCCGTCGTGGCCCATCACCGAGATCGGCCGCACCAGGTTGAAGCCGGGGGTGTCGGTGGGGACGCAGATCATCGAGGCGCGCGCGTAGGGGTGGGCGTCGGGGTCGGTGACGACCATCGCGATCGCCAGGTCGGCGCCGACCGCGCCGGAGGTGAACCACTTGTGGCCCTCGACCACCCACTCGTTGCCGTCGAGGGTCGCCTTGGCCTGCAGCAGCGTCGGGTCCGAGCCGGAGACCTCGGGCTCGGTCATCGAGAAGCAGGAGCGGATCTTCCCCTCCAGCAGCGGCTCCAGCCAGCGCTCGCGCTGCTCGGGCGTCCCATGCTCGGCGAGGATCTCCATGTTGCCGGTATCCGGGGCCGAGCAGTTGAAGGCCATCGGCGCCGCCATCGGGCTGCGGCCCATCTCCTCGCAGAGCAGGCCGTACTCCCAGTTCTTCAGTCCCGGCCCGAAGCGCTCGTCGGGCATGAACAGGTTCCAGAGCCCGTCGTTCTTCGCCTTCTCGCGGACCGCGGTCAGGTTGGCGGGATAGGGAACCCCCGGCCCGACCTCCGCGTCGAGCGCCTCCATCAGCTCGCGCTCCCGCGGGTAGATCTCGTCGTCCATGAAGTCGAGCACGCGCTCGCGCAGCTGGGCGACCTCGGGGCTGGGGGTGAAGTCCATCGGTTTCTCTCCTCGTCCTCTTTTGAGGAACAACGCTAATCGATAGAACGCCTCAGGACCGGCGGTAGCGGGCGAAGAGCTCGCCGTCCTCCTCGAGCAGCCAGACCAGCTCCATCGCGATCGTCTCCGAGAGCGGCCCCTCGACGATCCGCGGGACCGCGTCGCCGCCGCTCAGCTTGGGCGCGATCGTCAGGAACAGCTCGTCGACGAGGCCGGCGTCCTGCAGCGAGCCGTGCAGGGTCGGCCCACCCTCGCACATCACCGCCCGCACGCCTTCCTCGCGCAGCCCGCCGAGCAGATCTGCCGGGTCGGCCCACTCGCCGCCGCGGCTCTCGACCACGACCAGCCGCTTGTCGAGGTTGGCGTAGCGCTCGGCCCGCATCGTGCCGGCGCCGATCATCACCGCGTCGAAGCGCTTGCGCAGGCCGGCCAGCATCGCGGTGTCGGTCTCGGAGCCGATCGGGCCCGAGACGCCGCCGATCGTCGCCCGCCCGTCGACGGTGGCGGCGAAGTTGACGGCGACGAACGGGCGTCCCTCGCGCTCCTCCTCCCAGGGCCGGTAGGTCTCCAGCTGCTCGGAGACCGTGGTCGGGCCGGGGTCGGGGAGAAGCCGCCGCATCGGCTTGACCCTACCCGCGCATCGGAGATT
>JBIOTO010000038.1:0-12444 GCA_044865945.1 Solirubrobacterales bacterium | reverse complement strand
GCCGGGCTCGCCTGCGGCACCCGCGGCATCCGCTTAAGGCTGCTTCCTTCCGGACCTGACCTGATTCGCGTGCCCACGTCGCGCAGGACCCGGCCGTCAACGCCGCCACAACGCACTGACCCCGACGGCCAGTCCCTCGGAACGGTAGTCGGCCCCGCTAAGCGGATTTCGGGTGACAGGGCACCGCTGATTCCCCACCTAGCACGGTCCGCTGGTGATCCTACCGGCCCGACCATAGGATGTCGCCCTTGCTCGCCTTGCCCACCGCAGCGATAGAGGTCGACTCCGGCTCCTTCTTCGCAATCGTCACCGTCGCCGCGATAGCGGCGATCACCGTCGCCACGGTCCCGAAACGCTTCGCCCCACCGGTCGTCGTGATCGAGCTGATGATGGGGATCCTGATCGGCCCCGAAGTCCTCGGCCTCGCCCACAGCGACGACTTCGTCGAATTCTTCTCCAACCTCGGCCTCGGGATGCTCTTCTTCTTCGCCGGCTACGAGATCGACTTCCAGCGGATCAAGGGGGCGCCGCTGCGGCTCGGGGCCTTTGGCTGGCTGCTCTCGGTGATCCTCGCCTATGGCCTCGGCGGCGCCCTCGCGGCGGCGGGCGTCGTCGTCTCCTTCCTCTACACCGGCTCGGCGATGGCGACGACGGCGATCGGCACGCTGATCCCGATCCTGCGCGATAACGGCGAGCTGAAGACCCGCTTCGGCACCCACCTGCTGGCTGCCGGGGGCGCCGGCGAGTTCGGGCCGATCCTGCTGGTGACGCTGGTCCTCTCGACCACCAACCCCTTCCGCGAGGCGGCGATCCTGCTCGCCTTCGTCGCCCTCGCCCTGGTCCTGGCGCTGGTCTCGGTCCGCTACGCCTGGCGCGGCTGGCCGGCGCTGGAACGCACCTTCGAGGCGAGCAGCCAGCTGGCGGTGCGGGTAACCGTCGTCCTCGTCTTCGGCCTCGTCCTGCTCGCCGGCACGCTCGGCCTCGACATCCTGCTCGGCGGCTTCGTCGCCGGAATGATCACCCGGCTGGCGCTGAAGGGGCACGAGCTGCAGGTCTTCGAGTCGAAGCTGACCGCCGTCGGCTTCGGCTTCTTCGTCCCCTTCTTCTTCGTCACCAGCGGCATCGAGTTCGACCTCGCGGCGCTCGGCTCGGCCGAAGCGATCGCCAAGCTCTTCCTCTTCCTCGCGCTCTTCCTCGTCGTCCGCGGGGTGCCGGCGATGCTGCTCTACCGCGGCGTGCTGAGCGTGCGCGATCGCGCCGCGCTGGCCTTCTACTCGGCCACCGAGCTGCCCTTGGTGGTGGCGATCACGACGATCGCGATCGACGCCGACAAGATGCGCGCCTCGACCGCCGCCGGGCTCGTTGGCGCCGCCATGCTTTCGACTTTGATCTACCCATTCGTCGGCATGGCCCTGCGCCAACGCTCCCGCGGCGAGTCATCTAGCGACGCAGCAGTCGCAACCGCTTAAACGCGGTCGCGTCGGCCGAGCCGGCGCGGACCTTCACCTTGAACAGCAGGCGCTTGCGGGCGGCGACCTTGCCCTTGGTTCGCGGCTTGACCTTCAGCACCACCCGTTTGGTCTTGCCCTTGGCGACCTTGACGCGGCGCGGCGCGGTCGCCGGCTTGCGCTTGCTGAGCAGGCCGAGGACGGTGATCCGGCAGGCGCGGCCGATCTTCGCCGGGCAGCGTGCCTTTACCGCGAGCCGCTGACCCTTCAGCGTCGCCGGGCCGGCGAGGGTGGCCGGGGCGAGCGCCGCGACCCGGGCGGCAATCGAGCTGCCAGCGCCATCGCCTTTGCCGCCGCCCTCACCCGCTCCTCCGCTGCCGACGGTGAGCGCGACGTTGTCGAAGCGGGCGCTGGTCGAGCCGGCCAGGAGTCCGGTCCCGGCCACCGTCGAGGAGGTGCGGGCGGTGAGGACGATCGCGTAGGTGTGGCCGGCGAGGACCGTGGCGGCGCCGTCCACGCCGCTCCAGCCCGAGGCGCCGCCAACCGACCCGGCGATCGAGGTCGAGACCTTGCCGCTGGTGCGGTCTACCAACCGCGCGGTGTAGTCGAGCTGCGGCGCCAGGTCGACAAGCGAGCCCGAGGCGAAACGCCGGTCGAGGCGCAAGCTCGCGGCGCCGCCATCGCCGACCTTGAAGTCGGGCGACTGCAGGGTCACCGTGGACTGGAAGAGCGTGAGCAGGTTGAGAGCGACGTTGGTGTTCGCCGCCAGCGAACCGGCGGGGCTGCCGTCGTCGGGTTCGTAGCCCCCAGTGGCCGAGCAGAGCAACGGCACGTTGCAGCTCGCCTCGTTCACCTGCCAGCCCTCGGCACCACCGTTGAACTGACCGGCGCCAGTGGGGTAGACGCTCGAAGCCGCGCTCGCCGGAGCGGCAAGCACCCCGACGGCCAGCAGAGCGGCGGCCAGCACGAGTCCTCCTCGCCAGGTTCGCATTCAAAACTCCTTTCAAAGACTGGTCTCCTCCCTGAAGAGTTCAGGGAGGTCATCAATACTCAGTATTTAGTACCCACCAGTTCGCAGATATGCGGCCTCTGGACAGATGCCCGATCAGCACCCCTGCCCCACCCCCGTCGTACAATCCCCGTCCCGGGCGCGTAGCTCAGTGGGAGAGCGCTCGCTTCACACGCGAGAGGTCGCTGGTTCGAAACCAGCCGTGCCCATCATCTGAAACGATCGATCCGATGCCCGCCAGCGGCGAATTCAAGCTCAGCATCAGCCGGGCCCTCACGGATCAACTCAGGGAGCATCTCGCCGAGCTGACGCCGGAGCCCTTGACGGCCGGGAACCTGGCGCTTCTGGAGAAACGCCCGGGCGTCTATCAGCTCTACAAAGACGGCAAGCTGGTCTACGTCGGCTCGGCGTCGAGGACCTTGCCGCATCGACTCGGGCAGCACCTGCGGAAGATCGGCGGCAGGCGGAGCATCTCGATCGAAGAAGTCGCCTTCACCTGTCTTTACGTGGACGAGGACCTCACCGTCCTCGCCCCCGAGGATCGCCTGATCAAGGTCTTCCAGGGCGAAGGCGCCGCCCCCTGGAACACCAACGGATTTGGCAACAACGACCCGGGGCGGCGGCGAGACGAATCCCACGTCTCCGCCGGACACTTCGACGCGCTCTACCCGATCGAAATCGAATGGTCCTGTGACTCGATCACGAGTGGAAATCGCAGCGCGGCCAAACTGCTGGCCGAGCTGAAGGCGGCGCTGCCATTCGTCCTCAGATACCAGAACACTCCAGAGGCACAGCGGAACTATGGAGACGTGGACATCCAGGTCCCTTCCGACGGAATGAACGCGGAAGCGCTGCTGACGCTGGTCGCGGAGGCGCTACCCGACTATCAGGTGACGGCGCTACCCGGCTACGTGATCGTGTATCGCGAGGAGCGGGACTACCCGAGCGGCCGAATTATCGGCGCGAGCAGCTGAGTTCGCTCTGCGCCTGCCATTGCCGATTCCGTCCGGATTCGGTTACTAGTCTGTCCCGTCATGGCGACCACCGTGACGGAACCAAACCGAGCGGTCCCGCTCGGGGTTTCGGCATCGTCGGGCGCGACCTCGATCGAGCTGTTCACGGGTGGCGGCGGCATGGCCCTCGGCCTGCACCAGGCGGGTTTCGAGCATCTCGCGGTCAACGAGATCGACGCTCGCTCGCTAGAGACCCTGTCGGCCAACCTCAACGGCTCGTATCTAGGGGAGGAAGCGGCATGGCCGCTGCTGCCGGGAGACGTGCGGGAGCAGCCGTGGAGCGCGTTCAGGGACGAGGTAACCCTTTGCGCCGGCGGCGCCCCCTGCCAACCGTTCAGCCTTGGCGGCGTCCATAGAGGCGAGGTCGACCAGCGCAATCTGTGGCCCGCCTTCATCGACGTCGTCCGACAGACGCGGCCGCGAGCGGCGCTTGGCGAGAACGTCCGCGGCCTGACCCGGCCGGCCTTTCTGCCCTACCTCGACTACATCTGCGATTGGCTCAGCCTCCCCCATGTGCCGCCAGCCGAGGGCGAGAGCTGGTCGCGACATCACGCGAGGTTGAAGCGCGAGCTCTCGACGGGGAACCCGCCAGAGGACGAGCGCTACCTGGTTGACAGGAGGGTGGTCTGCGCCGCCGACTACGGGGTTCCCCAGCTCAGATACCGCCTCTTCGTCGTCGCGATTCGCGCCGACCAGGCCCCCGACTGGCGGCACGACGCGGCCTTTGGAGAGCGGTGGAGCTGGCCGTCCCCCACCCATTCGAAGGACGCCCTCCTGGCCGACCAGCTGTTCGGCGACTACTGGGAGGCCCACGAGATCCCAGCGCGGGCGGTCGAGGTGCCCCGCTCCCGGGAGGCAGCCGTACATGCCGCGCGGGACCAAGGCGATGCCCTGCCCTGGCGGACGCTGCGCGACGGGCTGCGAGGGCGACTGGACGGCGAGGACTTCATCTCGCTGCCCGAGCCGGAGGATGGAGTCGAGTCGCCCGAGATCGGCCAGCACGTCGGCATTCCCGGGGCGCGCTTGTACAAGGGGCATTCGGGCAACTCCCTGGATTGGCCCGCGAAGACGATCAAGGCCGGCGTCCATGGGGTCCCCGGGGGAGAGCATGTGATCTGCCTGGATGGCGGCGGCCATCGCTACATGACCGTGCGAGAGTGCGCAAGGGTTCAGACCTTCCCTGATTCCTGGGTGTTCGAGGGCCCGAGGAGCGAGGCGTCTCGACAGATCGGCAACGCCGTGCCAGTCCGCCTCGCCCGGATAATGGGAGAGGCAATTGCCGGCTCACTCAAACTCGACAAGGCGCCCTAAGCCTCCCCCCGCGCCTCGCGATCCCGCCGTGACCTCGCGGATCATGGCTGCCGTAAAGGGTCGCGACACCAGCCCGGAGCTGGCCCTGCGCCGAGCGCTGCATCGCCGCGGCCTTCGCTTCCGCGTCAATCCCGGGGGAGTCGTGGGAAAACCGGACATCGTCAATCGCTCGAAGCGACTGGCGATATTCGTCGACGGCGACTTCTGGCACGGCAACCCGGACGACTGGTCGAGGAGGGGCTTCGAGTCGATGGAGGCCCAGTTCCGCCCCGCGAACCGCGAGCGCTGGGTCACGAAGCTGCGCCGGAACATGGAGCGGGACCGCCACGTCACCTCCCAGCTCGAATCGGAAGGCTGGACCGTCATCCGCGTCTGGGAGAGCGAGCTTCGCGACGGCCTGGACGCGGTCGTCGATCGGATCGTCGCGGCGTGGGAGCCTACGGGCCGGCGGGCCGCTTGATCGCCGCTTCGACGGCCTGGGTAAGTTCTTCGGCGCCGAAGGCGCCCTCGAAGCGGGCGGCGACGCGGCCATCGCGGCCGATGACGAAGGCCCAGGGCTCGGTTTCCAGGTTGAAAGCGCGGAGCTGTCGCCGGACCCCCTCGTCGATCTCGTTGTCGTTGTAGACCTCCATGTGGATGAAGGCCGCCTGGTCGCCGATCCGCGACTTGACCTCTTCCTCGATGTCGACCACCGGGCCGCAGACGCGGCTCTGACAGAGCTGGGGAGTCGCGAAGACGAGCAGGATCGGCTTCTTGCCGAGCACTTCGGCGAAGTCGACGTCGTGCATCGAGTCGGGTGGGATGCGAGTGTCGATTTCGGCGATGTCCCGCACTTCGTCGGCGGTCGGCGTGTGGATCCGCGGCGCCTTGTCGCCGACGTTCGGGATGTCTTCGTATTTGCCGGCGACCAGGCTGGGCGGCCGGGTGCCTTCCAGCTTGCCGTCACGGCGGACGAGGGCGAGCATCGCCAGCTCGCCCGGCTGCTTGACCTTCAGCCGCGGCACCACGTAGACCGAGGTGGCGGCGCCGGGATCCTGCGAGGTGGTCTTCGCCCGGAAGGCGGCCGGCGTCTTCAGCGATTCGACCCGGGCCGGGAACGGACCCTGGGCCGGCCCGTTGGGGCCGTGGGCGAAGTAGAGGGCGATGTCGGCGTCGTCGACCTGTTCGCCGCCCAGGGTGAAGACCCCGAAGGCGAGGCGGTTGACGCCGACGTCGACGACCTGCCCCGCCGGGGCTACGACCAGCTTCGCCTCCGGCAGCCGCGCGAGTTCGGCGAGGCTGCGCCCCTTGGCGGCCGGGAACTCGGAGGCCGCGGGCGCGGGACGGGATTCCCCGTCGCCGGAGCTGCCACAGCCGGCGAGGAGCATGCCCCCCACGGCGATGGCGACGACGCAGGCGAGCAGCGGCGCGATCCGACCTCTCATCGCCGGCAACGCTACCGATACGGCGACCTCTACCCTGCGCCGATGGGCAGGGTCCACATCCTCGAGCGCCGCCAGCGGATCGAGCGCCCGATCGAGGAGGTCTTCGCCTTCTACGGGGACGCCCGCAACCTCGAGCGGATCACGCCGCCATGGCTGGGCTTCGAAGTGACGACGCCGGCACCGATCGAGATGGGGCCCGGCGCGCTGATCGAGTACCGGCTACGCCTGCACCGGGTGCCGGTCCGGTGGCGGACGCGAATCGAAGCCTGGGAGCCACCGGAGCGGTTCGTCGACGCCCAGGTCAAGGGGCCGTACTCGCTGTGGGAGCACACCCACACGTTCGAGGCGGATGGGCCCGGGGCCACCGTGATCGAGGACCGCGTCCGCTACTCGATCCCCCTCGGCCCGCTGGGCGAGCTCGCCAATCGGCTGCTCGTGCGGCGCGACCTGCGCCAGATCTTCGACTACCGGCGCGAGGCTGTGGCGCGGGAGCTGGCTACTGCTGCAGCACCGAGATGACGTTGCCCGACGGGTCCTGGAACCAGGCGATCTGCGGCCCAGGGGCGCGGACGATGCCCTTCTCGTCGTGGTCGAAGCCGTCGTAGCGCTTGAAGCTGACGCCGCGCTCGACCAAGCCATCGACGGTGGCGTCGATGTCGTCGACCTCGAAGTTGAGCATCGTGTAGCTGGCCGGGGTCATCTCCGGGTTGAGGTACATCAGGACGTCGCCGCCGGCCAGTTTCAGCGCCGTGACGCCGAACTCCTCGGTCAGGACCTCGACCTCAACGCCGAGCGTCCCCTCGTAGAACTCCCTGGCCGCGTCCATGTCCTTGACCGCGAACCCGCTGGTGGCTTTCTTGTCGCCGAGCATCCGCTCTCACTCTAGCGGTGGTTTTCGCCGCCCCCGCTTTTTCTCGCCGGTGCGCCGCTTCTGCTCCAACCGCCGCTGGCGCGAGGCGCGGGTCGGCCGGGTGGCGCGGCGCTTGCGCTGCACCCGCAACCCGGCGGCGATCTTCGCCGCCAGCCGCTGCAGGGCGAGCTCGCGATTGCGCGACTGCCCGCGAGCGTCCTGGGCGACCGCGGTGACGACCGGCCCCAACCGCTCGCGCAGCCGCGTCCGCTGGCGCTCGTCGAGCGCCTGCGAGGCCTCGACGTCGAAGACCGCTTCGACCCGCGAGGCGGTGACGTTCGCGTGCTGGCCGCCGGGGCCGGAGGAGCGGCTGGTCCGCAGCTCGACCTCGGTCAGCGGCAGCGACAGCCGCTCGTCGATCCGCAGCTCGTCGGCCACCGTCAGCCGGAGAGGTCGGGGATGTGGCGCTCGAGGTGCTCGGCGATCGTCTGCCGCACCCAGCGCTGGGTCTCGGCATCAGCCATCCGGTAGCGGCCGAGGAGCATCTTCTGCTCGGTCAGCGGCAGTTCGGCGATCTCCCAGCGCACGACCAGCCGCTCGAAGAGGGCCTCTGAGCGACGGCGCCAGGCATCGTCCTGCGAGGCCGCCGCGCCGGCCGGCGGCTCGCCCAGCTTGGCGATCGTCGCGGCGCTGAGCGTCTGGCGCAGGGTGAGGACGTTGCCCTCCGGGTCGACGTAGTCGATCGTCGGCGCCTTCTCGCGCGGCCGTCGCTGCTTCTTCCGCTTCGCCACGTGGACCTAGGCGAGGGCGTCGATCTTCGCCGCCAGCTCGAAGTCGGCCGCGGTCAGCCCGCCCTCGGAGTGGGTGGAGAGGGTGACCGTCACCGTGTCCCAGGAGATCGAGAGGTCGGGGTGGTGGTTCATCTCCTCCGCCGGCCCGACCAGGCTGTCGACGAAGCGGACGCTGCCGACGAAGTCGTCGCGCTTGAACTCCTTATCGATCGCCTCGCCGGAACGGCGCCAGCCGGAGAGGCCGGAAAGCCTCTCCTCGATCTCCGCGTCACCGAGAACCGCCACGCGCATATGCTGGCAGCCGAACGATGGCGACGCAAACCGGGCAAAGGCCGACTCTCTGGCAGATCGACATCTCGCACTACAGCGAGAAGGCACGCTGGGCGCTCGAGTACAAGGGCGTCGACCACCGCCGGCGCTCGGTGTTGCCGGGGACCCACATCCCCCTCGCCCTGGTGCTGACCCGCGGCGCGCAGCCGACGATGCCGGTGCTGCGGATCGACGGCAAGAACGTCGGCGACTCGACCGCGATCATCGCCGCGCTCGAGGCCAGGTACCCCGACCCGCCGCTCTACCCCGGCGATCCTGAAGATCGGGCCCGCGCGCTGGAGCTGGAGGACTGGTTCGACGAGAACCTCGGCCCGCACGCCCGCCTGCTCCCCTTCTACGAGCTGATCCAGGAGCCCGAGCTCTTCGCCGAGGTCGCGGCCGAATCGGTGCCGGGGCCGCTGGGCAAGGCGAAGCCGGTGGTCGGGGCCTACGCCCGCGCCTACACCAGCATCCGCTGGGGCGCAAACGACGGCGATGCGGCCGAGCAGGCCCGCGAGGCGATCGTCGCCGCGCTCGACAAGCTCGAGGCCGAGCTGGAGCGGGGCGAGGGCGAGTTCCTCGTCGGCGACAGCTTCACCGTCGCCGACCTGACGGCCGCGTCCCTCTTCTACCCCCTGGTGGTCCCGCCCGAGGGTCCGCTGCCGCCCGACCTGCCGCGCCCTCCCGCCCTCGAGCGCTTCCGCGACAGTCTCAAAGACCGCCGCGGCTATCAGTGGGTCGAGGAGACCTTCCGCAAGCACCGCCGTCGTAGCTGAGCAGAAGTTTCAGAGAATTTACGTTCTCAGACAATATGTTGCATTTTCTCGACTAGGCTGCTTTCATGCAGACGATGGCACCGCCCGAAGATGCACCCGCTGAGCGCTTGGCGCGACTCGACGAACGAATTGTCGCCGTCGACAGGCGCGTAGCAGAAACCGCCAAGGAAACTGACCGCCGGATCACCGAGGGCAGAGAAGAGACGAACCGCCGCTTCGACCACGTCGAAGAAGACGTCAAGGACCTGAAGAAGAGCGTTGCTTCTATTCAACAGAGCGTCGCGTCGATGCAGGCAACTCTCACTCGCATCGGCTTCGGACTCGCGCTGACGTTCGCTTCTGTCCTTCTCACCAGGAGCTTTTGATCACCCGCCGATAGGCGCTCTGGGGTTCGCGCCCCAGAAGACGACCGTCCCGAGCATGCCGATGATATGGACGGCGACGATGTTGAAGACCATCGATTTGGCCGTCGCGGTGCCGACGCCGATCGGCCCGCCGGTGGCGGTGTAGCCGTAGTAGCAGCCGACCAGCACGATCACGGTCGCCATGACCATTCCCTTGATCAGGCTGAAGATCAGGTCGGGCGGGCTCTGGTACATCCAGAAGATCAATAAGTAGCCGCCAGAGGAGACGTCGCCGACCTGGTTGACGACCGAGAAGTAACTGGCGCCGTAGATGATCGCGATGCCGACCAGGTAGAGAAACGGGAGCGCGATCCACGCCGCCAGCAGGCGGGTCGCGCAGAGAAAGGTGATCGGCTGGATCCCCATCACCTCGAGCGCGTCGATCTCGTCGGAGATCCGCATCGCGCCGATCTCGGCGACGATCCCGGTCCCGACCTTGGCGGCGAGGATGTAGCCGAAGGCGTAGGGCAGGCCCTCGCGCAGGTCGCAGTAGGCCGCGAAGAGACCGGCCAGCGAGGGGGCGCCGATCGAACGGTTGAAGTAGGCGCCCTGCAGGCCGCACTGGAGGCCGAGGATGAAGCAGAAGGCCCAGATGATCAGGGCCGAGCCGAAGATCAGGATGCCGGCCTGCCGCACGCTCTCGCCGAAGAACTTGAAGGCCCGGCCCGAGTAGACCTGCCCGGCCACGTGGAGGCCGAAGCGGCCGATCTCCCCGAAGGAGTCGAGCCAGGAGCGGGGGACGTCAAGCCAGCCGATCACCGCACGGCCTGCAGTTCGGGGTTGGTGGCAAACAGGATCGAGCTGACGACGAACTGGAAGAAGAAGACCGCCATCAGCGAGATCACCACCGCCTGATTGACGGCGCGTCCCACGCCCGCCGCCCCGCCCGAGGCCGACATGCCTTTGTACGAGCAGACGACCGCGACGATCGCGCCGAACATCGTGCAGACCATCACCGAGGACCAGAGGTCGGTGATCGTCGCGTTGCTGAACAGCGTCGCGAAGAAGCCGCCGAGCGACTGGTGGTAGAGCAGCTCGGCGGCGATTCCGGCGCTGAGGCCCATGACGATCGCGAAGAGGTCGAGCAACCCGGTGATCACGACCAGCGCCAAGAAGCGCGGCACGACGAGGTTCTTGACGGGATCGACGCCGAGCACCTGCAGGGCGTCGAGCTCCTCGCGGATCTTCCGGGCCCCGAGGTCGGCGGTGATCGCGGTGCCGGCGACGCCGGCGACCACGACCGCGGTGACGACCGGCCCGATCCAGCGGATCGCGATGACGACGAAGAAGCCGCCGAGCCGGTCAAGGCCGCCGATCAGAGAGAGGATCCCGGCCGCCTGCAGTCCGGGCGCGCCGAAGTTGAGCGCGAAGGTGGAGATGACGAGGGGGAACCAGGAGAGCTTCAACACGAAGAGGAACTGCCAGACGAGCTCCTCGCCGTATGGGTAGGGGGGCTTGACCGCCGAGATCAGCGTCCTGACGGTGAGGATCATCATCACCCCCACCTCTTCGAAGACGTTCTTGACGGGCAGCAGCCCCCGGCTCATCGTCTGGCCCGCCAGCGGCTCATCGCCCTGCCCAGGCGGCCGCGGCTGGTTGCCCGCCGCCGCACCTCCTGCTCGCTCTCACGCTGCGCCGCCGCCAGCTGCGCGATCAGGGTGTCGCGCGTTTGCTCCAGCTCCTCGACCCCGGCAACGTGGGCGACGGCCCGCTTCGGCGCCGTCGGCAGGTCCGCCTGTAGGTGCCGCGTGTAGCTCGCCAGCTCGGCCTCGAGCCGGGCGATCTGCCGCCGCAGCTCCTGCCGCACCTCGAGCACTTCGCTTTCCTCGCCGGGCAGCCCCGCGCAGGCCATCGCCACGATCGCCAGCTCGCGCGGACCGAGCCCGGCCTCCTCGGCCCGCCGCAGGGCGTCGGAGGCGATTTCCTCCAGCTGCGGCGCCGCCTCGACCCCAGCGGCGACGAAGGTTCCCTGGCCGTGGCGGGTGACGACGAGACCGTCGGCCTCGAGCGTCTCGTAGACCGCTCGCACGGTGCCGACGTTGACCCCCGCCCACTCGGCCAGCTGGCGGAAGCTCGGCAGCCGCTCCCCCGCCCCCAGCTCACCGGTGCGGATCAGTGCCCTAAGACGCCAGCCGAGCTGCAGCCCGACAGGGACCTCGTCGGTCGGGTCGGTCGCGAAGGGGTTCGCCTCCAGCTGTGCCACCACCTCGCACAGTATCTCGGGGCACTGTGCGAGTCAACTAACACACTGCTTGCTCCGCTTAAGGCGTGAGGACGATCTTCAGCGCTTCGCGGTTGTCGTAGACCCGGTAGGCCTCGTCGGCCTGATCGAGCGGCATGTGGTGGGTGACCAGCGGCTCCGGGTCGAGCTTGCCGGCCTCCATCAGGGCCAGCACCCGATCGACGTGGGCGATCACGTTGGCGAGCCCGAGGCGCAGCTGCAAGCCCTTCAGCCAAGCGAGACCAAGCGGCACCTCGCCCTTGCCGGCGTAGGCGCCGATCCCGGAGACGGTGCCGGCGTCGCGGGCGAGGCTGACCGCCAGCGCCAGCGGCCCCGGGTCGCCGACCGCGTCGACGACGACGTCGACCCCCAGCCCTTCGGTCGCGGCGCGCACGGCCTTCTTCGGGTCGGCCTCGGTCAGGTGCAACGGCGTGGCGCCGAAGCGCGCGGCCATCTCCAGCCGTTCGGCGACGGTGTCGATCGCGAAGACCTGGACCGCGCCCCCGGCGAGCGCGGCCTGCACCGCGCAGAGCCCGACCGGACCCAGTCCGAGGACCGCGACCGTGTCGCCGGACCGCATACCCGCGTGGGCGACCGCGTGATAGCCGGTCCCCATTACGTCGCCGGCGAAGAGGGCGACGTCGGCCGACATCCCCTCCGGCACCCGCCGCAGGGTCAGGTTGGCCCGCGGCACCAGCAGCAGCTCGGCCTGGGCGCCCTGCAGGTCGCCGAGGTGGGAGCCGTGGCCGAAGGTCCGCTGCTTGCGGCAGCGGTGGTAGTCGCCGCGCAGGCAGGAGTCGCAGGTGGCGCAGGCGGTGTGGAAGGTGCCGAGGACGCGGTCGCCGACCGCGACCCGCTCGACGTCGTCCCCCGACGCGAGGACCGTGC
>JBIOTO010000037.1:0-25136 GCA_044865945.1 Solirubrobacterales bacterium | reverse complement strand
GCCGTAAGAACCAGTCAGAGCCCCGGCGTCCGCTAGGTCTGCTGCTCACCTGAAGCGAATCAGCTCCCCTTGCGGATCAGTGCAATCGGATAGAACTTCCTCTCCTTCGTCATCGTCTTCACGCCCGGTCTCCATAGAGACGACGCCGAGCCCTCGAAATAGGGTTGTCCTCCTCGAGGCGTTCGCGGAGATAGCCAGGCTTATCGCGGGCCAGCCTCTTCACCTGTTCGTAGAGTTCGGAAATCTCTTCGTCATGGCCCATGAACGCAAGCGCGATGGCGTCGACGGCCGCGGCCTCCGTCGCACCCTCCGGCACGACCTCGGGCAGCAGTGAGTTGAGCTCCTTCCAAAGCTGCCGTTCGTAGTCTTCGGTGACGACGGGCGTCACGGCTGCCGGCCTTCGGCCGCGTCGCTCCGCGGTGCCCGGATGGCGCCGTCCCCTTCGAGTTCGCTACTGCCCTTTCGCCAGGCTTCGCCGCCAGGACCAGGAGCGAATTCTTCAGCCTCGCTCATCAGCGCCTGGAGCGACATGCCGAGCGCCTTGGCGATCCGTCGGAGAATGCCCCACGACTCATCCAATTCGCCGCGTTCGACCGCCTCTAATTCGGCCGGGGTCAGGTCGCACTTCCCCGCCAGCTCCTCCCGGCTCATTCCGCGGCGCTCGCGGATCGCGGTGATGGCGTGGCCCATGCCCTTGAAGGAGGCGGCCTCCTCCTCGTCGCGAGGCTTCTTGCGTGGTTGCTCCGTCATCAGGTCGGAAGCAAGTGCGCGGCCTGTAGGCGTGCGCGGTGGTAGAGGACCTGGCCGACGTCGTATTTCTCGAAAGCGGCGGCGTCATCGGCCACCAGGGCGTCTCGGAGATCAGTGGCGGCGAGTGACCGATCTGTGTCCCTTGTGAATAGAGCCAGGATGGCGACCCTGACTGGGTGACCGAAAGCATCTGTGAGGTCGGGATTGAGCCGACCTCGATCGTGTCCAAAGAGTGACATCAGTCCACCTCGCGGTGACGGTGGGCGACGGCCACCCCTGCCGTAGCCGTCGCCCCCGTCAAGTCCATCGTGCCCTCGTGCGAGCGTCAGGGGGCAGCGTCGCGATCGTGGGGAAGATGGACGGCCTTGGGTGTGGCGTGTTCTGCGTCATCGTGGAAATGTCAGACGATCTAGGGAATTAGATCGCTTGACATTTTGCACGGTACTGGACGGAATCCCCCTCAGTCAAAAAGGGCTTCCTTTGTAGTAAAGAAGGGCTTTTCTACCGGTAGTAAGGCACTCCTTTGTACAAAGCAGATTGCTCAAATGCGGCAGCGACCTATCACTTGGTCATCGTGTACATAGTCCGCTGCCTATTCCGCGTCAGATTTATTCGAAGAAAGCTAAGGAGCGGCAGTCCTTGCTGGTCACCGTGTCGAGTTCGTACACGGTCGAATCTGGCACCCCTTCCGCAAAAGTCACCAAAAACTGATGACTTGACTTCCACCCTCTCACCTGTGCAGGATGCGCGCCGTCGACCGGTACGCACCAGTACTCGCGGCCGGTTTTGTCTCGCCAACAGAACGGAAGGAATACCTTGCGCCGCCAATCCCCTTCGCACGACCATGAAGCACTCGACCGCAATCGACAGCGCTTCTTGAGTGCCCTCTTTGTCGTGATTTGTGCCGTGGGGATCATGGCCTTGGCCGTTGGCCCCGCGAGCGGCGAGGACTCGGAAGGTAGCTCGGCGACCCCGGTCGCCGAATCCGACGCAACTCCGGTTCGCGAACTTCCGGCACGCCGAACGGTCACCTCCCGCACTTTCGAACTGTCCAACGGCCAGTTCGAAACCCGTCTCTTCGAGGTCCCGGTCAACTACCAGGACGAAAGCGGAGACTGGAAGCCGATCGATGAAGAACTGGCGGAACTCCCTGGCGGGACGATCACCAACGGCGCCAACAGCTTCGATGTTCATCTTCCCGAGGATTTGAACGATGGGCCAGTTCGCGTCGCTCTGGCTGAGGAGTGGGTCTCGCAGATGCCGCTCGGGGTCGAGACCGCCACCGCGGACCTGCAGCAGGACGGGACGGCTAGCTACTCGACCGCCGATGGGGCCGTCGACTTCGAGTTCAACGGCTTGGCCAATGGTTTGAAGGAGACCATCGTGCTGTCCGGCCCAGAGGCGCCTTCGACCTATCGATTCCAGGTCGACGCATCGGCCGGAGTGGTGCCTGCCCTCGAAGAAGACGGCTCGATTCTGTTCCGCGACCAGGACGAAAAGGTCGTGTCCGAAGTGCCGGCCCCGTTCATGGTCGACAGCTCCGGCGTCGAAGCCCCCGGCGGGTCGGTGAAGTACAGCCTTGCGGAGGACGGCGAGGGCGGTTGGAGGCTCGCCGTTGAAGCCGACCCCAAATGGCTGCACGCCGACGGTAGAAGTTTCCCGGTGTCGATCGACCCGAGCTACACCTTCCCGACGCCGACGCGCGACTGCACGATCTCGAACGCGAAAAAAACTGGCTTCCCAGGCGGGTACATCACCAATTGCGGTACTTCGGGCTACCCCACCTTGGATGTAAACGCCAAATACGAATCGAGCGGCTCGGACATCTTCGACCGCACCCTCCTGAACTTCGACGTAAAACCGCTGTTCGGCGAAAAACCGATTCCCGCCGAAGCCTCGATCACCTCCGCGACGCTCGGCCTCTACGCCCCGGCGGCGCCGGTCAACGTCACGAAAGTCGACCTCTACGACGTCAGCAGGTCTTGGACGGCAAACGTCAAGTGGGATCGCTACGACGGGATTGGCCTTTGGTCCGCGGCCGGAGGCGACTACGGCAAATACATGCCGGCCCCAACCAGCCTCACGGCGACTCAGCAAGGCAACAAAGCAGGGTGGTGGGAATTCGAAAGCAAAGACCTGGCCTGGCTCGTGCAGCGCTGGCTCTTCAACTCCTTCACCAGCAAAGAAGCGGTCAACAACAACGGGTTGTTGCTGAAGCTTGCCGAAGAGAGCCCGCGGGTCTGCTGCATACAGCGCCAAGTTGTCTGGCAATCAAGCGCTGGGACCAACAAGCCAAAACTCGCAGTCCAGTGGATCATGCCGGCGTCACCCGACAGCAAGGTCACCTCGCCCACCGACGGCACCAAGACCGCCAAACGCTTTCTTCTCACTTCGGCCTGGGATCACAGCGGAGTCGAAAAAGTCACGTTCCAATACAAGACCGACAAGGGATGGACCGACATCCCGCAGGGCCAGGTCATCGACCAGAAAAACCAGACGGTGACCTGGCCCACGAAAGTGGAACCGGGGGAACGCGAAACTAAACCGCTCTACTGGGATGCCTCCACCGTCACGGCGGGACTTGCTGCGAAAAAGGTGCAGATCCGGGCCGTCCTTGCGGGCGCTCCCGGGACTGGCGGCTACACCGATCCGGTCGCCGCCGAAATCAACAAGCACACCGGAGGTCCAAAGGACGCAGCTGCACCAGTCGGCCCGGGCAGCGTCGACCTTATGACGGGCAACTTCACGATCTCGCGAAATGACGTTTCGGTCCCCGGCTTCAACTCCACGCTTGAATTCTCACGCTCATTCAGCTCGCGCGAAGCGACCATTGAACAAACCGGCGTGCTCGGGCCGGGCTGGAAACCCGCAACCCCACTTGAAGAAGCGGGGGGCGCTTCTTGGACGAAGCTGAAGATCGAATCGCTGACCGAAGACTTCGAAGGGGAACCTTTCACCTTCAAGTGGGCCACCCTCGTTCATTCCGAAGGCGGCGAACTCTCCTTCGAAGAAGACGAAAGCGGCAAATTCGTCACCCCGGACGAACTGAGCGGCTACGTGCTCGCCTGGCTGAA
Organism: Solirubrobacterales bacterium; assembly: GCA_044865945.1. Lineage (GTDB taxonomy): Bacteria > Actinomycetota > Thermoleophilia > Solirubrobacterales > 70-9 > VAYN01. Next base: position 21,312 of record JBIOTO010000037.1, on the reverse strand, counting down.
CTCGGAAAAGACCGAAATCGCTTTCACCGATTCCGAAGGCAACCGGACCGTCTTCTCCAACAACGGCTCGGGCAGCGAGTACCTGCCGAAGTCGGTTGCAATGACGGGTGGCCCCGGCAACAAGTCGCGGATGATCTACGAAACTGCGGGCAGCACCCGCCGGCTGAAAGAACTCATTGCACCAGCTCCGCCCGGGGTTAGCTGTCCCGACGAAGGCTCGACCGGCATTAATGGGTGCCGAGTCCTCAGCTTCAGCTACAAAAGCGCAACCAATTGGGGGGCGCCGGAAAGCGCGGGAGCCCGTCTGTCGAAGATCACCTACTGGGCGGCCGGATATGGGGCTCCCTTCGGATGGGAAGTGCAGCAGTACAGCTATGACTCGACGGGCCGGCTGATCGCCGCCTGGGACCCGCGCATCTCCCCGAACCTCAAAGAGACCTACACCTACAACGCAACCGGCCAGGTCGCCACCGTAACGCCGCCCGGTCAGGAACCCTGGACGATGAGCTACGGGACCATCCCCGGCGGAACCGCGATCGGCAGGCTGATCTCGGTCAAACGTGCCACTTTGGTCGCCGGCAACCCAATCGCACAGACGTCGATCGCCTACGAGGTGCCGCTCTCGAAAGCCAGTGGTGGTCCCTACGACATGCAAGGCAGTGAGGTCTCGAAATGGGGCCAGGAAGACCTACCGACCGATGCGACGGCGATCTTCCCGCCTGACGAAGTGCCCGCCAGTCCGCCCTCGAGCTACGCCAAGGCGACCGTCTACTACATGGACGCCGAAGGGCAAGCAATCAACGTCGCTACGCCAGCGGGCGCGGGGACCTCGGCGCCTTCGATCACCACTACCGAGACCGACGAGTTCGGAAACGTGGCACGCGAACTAACCGCCCAGAACCGGCTCCGAGCTCTCGCAGAAGGCACCGGGTCGGTCGCGAAGTCCCGAGAACTCGACACCCAGTTCTTCTATTCCAAAGACGGCACGGAGCTGCAGGAAGAAAAGGGTCCTATGCATCAGGTGCGGCTTCCGTCAGGCACTATCACGCAGGCGCGCTCGTACCGCACGATCCAGTACGACGCGAACTTCAAATACCTGAATGGCACGACGTCTCCGTCCACTGGCGAAACGAAGCCACATCTGCCTACCAGCGAAACGACCGGCGCACTTATTGCCGGCGGCTCGTTTGTCGACCAACGCTCGACCGAATACCGCTACAACTGGAAACTGCGTAAGGCCACCGAAACCATCTCCGATCCGGAAGGATCGGAAGAAACCAAGTCGGTCAGGATCTACAACGAAGAAAGCGGCCTGCCGACCGAGAGACGCCAGCCGAAAAATTCTGGAGGCGGCGGGGCCGGGACGACGAAGATCGTTTACTACAAACCTTGGTCCGGCATCAGTGGTTGTGAAACCGCCGCCTATGCCGGCCTGCCGTGCAAGATCGAACCGGCAGCGCAGCCAGGCACCGCGGGGCAGCCGCAGATGCCTGTTAGAAAGTTCGTCTCGTACAACCAGCTCGGCCTACCGACGGAAGTCACGGAAGCCCCTGGCGGAGGGACGGAAAACGTCAGAAAAACGATTACCACCTATGACGCTGCCGGGCGTGAGAAAACGGAGGAAATCCTCGGCGGCGGTGTTTCAATTCCAAAGGTCGAAACCCTCTACAGCCCAACCCTGGGCTTGCCAACCACCCAACAGTTCGTGTGCCCGGGGTCCGAACCAGGCTGTGACACGCAAGTAACGAGCTCCACCTACGACACGCTCGGCCGTGTAACCAGCTACAAAGATGCAGACGGCAACACTGCAACCGCCGGTTATGACTTTCTCGGCAGGCTGGCTTCCCTCAATGACGGTAAAGGCACCCAGACGATGAAATACGACGCCGTCACTGGTCTAATGGTCGAACTCGAAGATTCGGCCGCGGGCACCTTCTCTGCGAGCTACGACGCTGATCGGCAGCTTGTGAAACGCGGTCTACCAAACGGCCTGACTGCCGAAACCAGCTTCGATGAGACGGGCTCGCCCGTCGGGCTCACCTACACCAAGGCGAGCAATTGCGGTACGAGCTGCGAATGGCTCAGCTTCGAGGTCGACCGCTCCGCGCGTGGCCAGATCCTCTTCGAAGACGGCACGCTCGGAAAAGACGAATACGACTACGACAAGCTCGGGCGGCTGACCACCGCGCGGGAAACTCCTACCGGTGGCACCTGTACGACCCGCACTTACAAGTACGACAAAAACTCGAACCGTGAAGAAATGACGTCGACCCCCGGCATGGGTGCGGTGTGTTCCAGCTCAGGCGGAACCACTCAGAAATACAGCTACGACACCGCTGATCGCCTTCTCGGCGAAGGTCTGACCTATGACAGCTTCGGCCGGATCACGAATCTACCGGCGAACCTCGCTGGAGGAAAAACGCTCTCGACCACCTATTTCAGCAACGACATGGTGGCGACGCAGTCACAGAACGGTGTGACGAATACGTTCCAGCTCGACTCGACGCTTAGGCAACGACAGCGCCTGCAGGCGGGAGGGCTCGAAGGAACCGAAGTCTTCCACTACGCCGCTCCTGGCGATTCTCCGGCCTGGACGGAGCGTGGATCGACCTGGACCCGAAACATCGCCGGCATCGGGGGCGAACTAGCGGCAGTGCAAGAAAGCGGCTCCGAACCCGTTCTGCAGCTGAGCAACCTTCACGGCGATGTTGTCGCCACCGCAGCGCTCAGCGCCACGGTGACCAAACTGAAAGCCACCTTCAGCTTCGATGAGTTCGGCAACCCAGTCTCAGGTGAAGCCGGCCGCTTCGGCTGGCTCGGCGGAAAGCAGCGCAGCACGGAACTTCCATCAGGGGTGATTCAAATGGGCTTGCGTAGCTACGTCCCTGGAATCGGGCGATTCATTTCCATGGACATCTATCCCGGAGGATCGGCAAATCGGTACGACTATGGCGATGCTGATCCAGTCAACAACTTCGACGTGGAAGGTACCTGTTCGACGAAACACTGCCCAGCCCAGTCTGCGAGCCCTCGCCCAATACAGGTACCTGGACCCTCATGCAACTTTGGGGGAACTGTCACGGACGAAATGGGATGGACTGCTGATTTCGAATATTACGGAGAACACACGGTCACTGCGCGAGTCTCATGGAGCTGCTCGGCAAAGGTGCGCGTTCAAGCCTGGATCAAGGTTGATGGACAGGCACAGCCAGCACGGCCAAAGGGGGCTGGTGCAGAAGGCAGCTTCACCCTGCGTCGCTACTACTTCAATCAGAATGGCTTTGCTCGTATTGAAGTGTGCGTGAGATTCTCGCTTGCTGGATCTGCGGCGGGGACTTGTAAGATGTTGCCGACCACCCGACGCAGGGACAAGTGGCCGCCGCCCCCCTGAGAGAATCTATGAATAACCCGAACATCGCCCGATGCATCACTGCCTTTCTCCTTCTCCTGCTAGCAGGATGTGGTGGGGACTCGGACTCCACCACTCAGGCCGAACATAGGCCAGCCATTTCACCGCAAGGAGAAGGAGCGGTGAAGCTCCCTCCGCCGAAACCCCGAGGGGGCCGGGCCTGGAGAACGGGTGAAGTGGAGGAGATAATCGGCGCGCAGAGAGGCGTTGAAGGGGTCGAATGCGAGCGGACGGCCCGTGTCCCAAAGAATCTCTCAGCAGCCTGGGTGTGCACGGTGATGCTCGGCAATGCCCAGGGAGAAATCAGAATCATGGCGAATGACCGGGAAGTTCTGAGTTACGTCGAGAATCGGGTTCCGGGCTTAGTCTTCGGCCGCTAACCGGTAGGAGACATTGACGCGGCGTCACGCCCTCGCTCTCCTTGCGGAGATCGGAATTATAGGGCGGGTCGGCACCGCGGGCTTAAAGGAAGCCGCACGTTACTGGCAATATGATGCTTTATGGAACTCAAAAGGGAAGGCCCCCCAGCAGCGTTCTTCGGCTATTTGGCTGGAATCGCCATGTTGGTGCTGTGGGGGCTTCTCCCCTCAGAGGTGAGCTCTAGCTACGACTGGAAGGGGGCAGTGATTACCTTCGTCCTCGTCGTAGGGATCTACGGCCGCAGCCAGGTTTGTCGATGGATCGCGGTCGGCATTGGCGTTCTTTCTGGCGTCGGCGTGCTTCTGATCCAGACTCCGCCTTTGGAGTTCGTAGCGACGATGTGGAGCATCCTCGTTTTCGCGGCGACCTCGTTGCTCATGACGCCAGCAATGCGGCGGTACACGTCAAGATGACGGAGCCCTTGCCGGTGTCGAGCGAGTCGTCCTATGTCGGCTGAGCCACGTACTCATCACCGGTGTTGTGGGGCCATTGGGCTTGCTGCGCTGGTGTGTATCGCTGCGTTGGGGTTCGCTACCCCAACTGCGGTTGCCAATCAGACGACTCGTCCTTTGAGGTTGGCTCATGGACATATCGGCGACTTTCGGTGGTCAGTAGAGGCTGAAGCTGAACCGTCGGAAAATCCCAAACGACCGTGCATCAGCACCATCTCAGCCGGCGGTGGCGTGACGGTCTGCGGAGCTTTGGAGCCGCAGCCGCTACTTCTTGGAGATTCGACGGGACGTGGTGACCATCAACGGACGATCCTCGCCTTGGCGTTTCCTCCTCAGGTAGTAGCCGTCCGATTGTGGCTCCGCCATAGACGCAGCCGACTCGTTCGGTTGCGATTGCTCGGGATGCAGCAGTCAGCGAGGCTCGGTTTGGACCGGTTCCGCTATGCCGGCAGGGCGTTTGCCGGCGATTACTGCCTCCGACGGTTCATTGCATACGACCGTTCCTTCGATCCTCTCTCAAAGAGTGGTCGAATGAAATGTCCGAGATGACAGCAGTTCTGCTTAGCGAAGGGGTTTGGGCTAGGTAGAAGTTCGGGTCGCCGGACCCCGGATTTTCGCACGCTTCGCGTGCGTGCCGGGGTCACCGGCTCCCGCAACGGGCGGGGGCTCCTTGTAGAGGAGTGCAGCAACATGACTACGGACCTAGCCACGCCGAAGGTCGCCATAGACCGCATCGACGTCGTCGAGGACTTCAACGCTCGGAAGTCCTTCGACAAAGAAGAGCTGAAGCAGATGGCCCGGACCATCGAAGACACCGGCATCGTCCAGCCGGTCAAGGTGAAACAGAAGGACAACGGTCGCTTCGACCTCGTCGCTGGCGAGCGGCGATTCAGGGCGGCGCAGATCGCCGGTCGCAAAGAGATCGAGATCACCCTCTCGACGGGGAACCCCGTCACCGAATCGCTGATCGAGAACATCCAGCGGTCCAACCTGAACCCGATCGAGACCGCGATCGGCTTGAAGGCGTACGCGGAAGAGCACAATCTCGAAACCAACAAGCAGATCGCCGCGAAGGTTGGGAAGCGCGCTGAATGGGTTGGTTCCCATCTCAGTCTGCTCAAACTCCCCAAGAGCGTGCAGCGCTACATCGCCGCCGGCCACGTCCCGATGGAGGCGGCCTCCCTGCTGCGTCCGATTGCGGAGGTCTCCCCCCAGATCGCGGCCCTGATCTGCGAGGCGGGAAAGCGCGACGAACTCTCAGGTCGGCGCTTCATCGAGCGATTCGGTGAACTCTTCGAGGCGCTCCCTCGCATCGAAGGGCTGAAAGGCGTGCCGACGATGATCGGCGTGCCGCGTTTCAACCTGAGCGATGCGATCCCGGAGTTCAACCCCGCGGAGAACAAGGAACACGAGGAGCTGATGCAGCAGGCCCTCGACGCCTTCTATGGCTACAAGGTCTACAACCCGACCGACGCCGAAGTGCGGCTGGCGGAGCCCGAGATCGACGCCGCCCGGGCTGCGGGAGTGCTCCTCGAGCATCACGAAGAGGACTACACCCGGGCCTTCATCCTCGACCGCGACTTCGCCGTCGACCTCATCGGTCGCGCGATCGAGCGCAGCACCAGGGAACGGGAGGAGAAGGCCAAGCAGAGAGAGGAGGAACAGGCGAGGCTGAAGGAGCAGCGCAAAGCCAGTCGTCGCCAGGCCAACGAAGAGCGGAAAGCCAGCGGCGAGCCCTCGCCCCAGGCCAAGGCGAAAGCGGACGCGGAGTACGCGGTTCGCTGCAACGAAGCGGTCGGGCGCAAACTGCTCGAGCGGCGGAGCCGCGGCAAAGACACGAAGCACGCGCTCGGCCGGGCGAAGCTCGTCGCGCACCTGTTCGTCGATCAGAACGAAGACCTCGCCGGTCGCGGGCTTCGCTTCACGGTCGACAAGCTCCGAAAAGAGGAGCGCACGGCCCTGAAAAAGGGCGGCTACAAGGTAAAGACCACCTACGCCACCGACGAGGAATGCACGGCGGAGCTTCGCCGGCGGATCGACGGCGCGCGCAACGAGATCGAGGTCATGGAAGTGGTCACCGAGGCCATCCTCGCCGCCGAACTCGCCGACAACAAGGCCGAGCCGGCCTCACGCCGGCCGCGGTGGAACGGCAGCTACGACAAGGGCAAGGACACCGAAAAGATCCTCAAGGCCGAGCTGAAGGAAGCGCGGCCCCGCAAGCCCCGCCGGGTAACGCAGAAAGCCGCCAAGTAAGACCGCGCGGCGACCGGGGCCGTCCTCATCGGAGGGCGGCCCTTTTTTGTTTGGCGTGCCGGGGGATCGGCACCCGTGATTGGTCATGGGCCGACGCCTAGCAGACCTCCCCCGTCCGGCTTCGCCGTCCTCCTCCGGCCTGCTCTGGCAGGCCCATGACCAATCACGCGCAGCACTTCATAGAGCCGGCCTCCCCGGAGCAACTGCAGCTTCTTCGCAGCCTCTCCTCACGGTGCGGGGTCCCTTTCACCCCTCCGACCAGCACGGCTGACGCGAGCCGGCAAATCAAAGCGCTCCTCGCGATGGAGGTCCCATCGGCAGAGGACAGCGACCGTGAGATTCGAGGCATTCGCGAAGAGCTCTCGGTAGGAGCGGGGGCCGTCGCCCTGGTCGATGAGGGCGAGCTTGGCGGCTGGGGTTCGACCGCCCACTGGAGGTAGATGACAATGAACGTAGTCCTCTCCTACGGGCTCGGCGTCGACAGCACCGCCATGTTCCTGCGGTGGCTGAACGAGCCCGATTCCCGCGATTTCGATCTTGGCGATCTCGTGGTCGTGACGGCCATGACCGGCAACGAGTGGCCCGACACCGTCGAGCTGGTCGAGCGCCACATCCTGCCGCGGTTCCGCGAGGCCGGCGTCACCTTCGCCCAGGTGGCACGCGCCGGGGCGAGCCAAAAGGACGGCATCGTCGTCCTCGACGAGTCAGACGAACCCCCCCGCATCTACGCCGAGGGCGCCTACAAGCTCTCCGACGAGCTGACCCGCGCGGGATCCATCCCCCAGGTGGCCGGCGCCCGCTACTGCTCGCAGAAGTTCAAGGGCTGGCCGATCGACACCTATCTGGCCGAAGTCTTCCCCGAGGCCACCCGCCATGCCTTCGGCTACGAGGCCGGGGAGGTGGGCCGCGCGACCCGCTGCGCCGAACACATGCCGAACCGCCTGGCCTTCGGGTTCGAGTCCGGCGAGACGGGCCGGGCTCGGCGGGCGACTGAGTACGACACGCCGATGCGGGTCGCCGAGTTCCCGCTGATCGAGTGGGGATGGGATCGGGAGGACTGCCGTCGCTACATCGAGCAGACCACGGGCGTCGCCAACTGGCCCAAGTCCGCCTGCGTCTACTGCCCCTTCGCCCTAACCAACCGGGCCGGACGGGAGCGGACCTTGAGGCGCTACGACTCTGACCGCGAGAGCGCGATCGAGACGTTGATGCTGGAGCGCCGCTCGCTCGCCCTGAACCCGCGCGGCGGGCTGATCGCGGGGGATCGCCTCTTCGATCTCCTCTGGAAGGAAAACCCACCGATCGCCAAGGCGTTCGAGCGCCGCGCCGAGGAGACCCCCCATTGCGTCTACAGCGTTCGCAGGATTTGGCGCTCAAAGCGCCAGGTCAACCGCGACCTGCGCGTCCTCCACACCGGCACCCGGGCCGAGTGCGAGGCCCAGGTCCGCCAGCACGGCAAGGTGGACGGCTCCGATGGCTTCGAGCGCGTCTACCTGTTGCGAAAAGGCGAGGTGCGGCTGCCGGCACGTGAGCACTTCATCGCCGCCGGGCCTGCCGGGGCCAGGGACAAGGCCCTGCCCTCCTTCTCCCGGTGGTGGGAGGAAGCCGATCACGAGCAGCTGAGCCTGTCCGCCGAGGAGCTGATGCCGGTCGCCTGAACCCGGCCGGCTTCCAAACGCCGGCGAGGGCGACGCCTCCCGATTTTTGCACGGCTTCGCCGTGCATCGGGTCGGCGAACCGCCCTCCAAAAGGGAGCGCGACCCGCGAAAGGAAAAGACAATGCTCGGTACCGCCCACAGCTTCGTCCTCGAAGGCGTCTCTGCCCGCCCGGTCCGGGTCGAGGTCGACGTCCACCGGGGTCTGCCCGGCTTCCACGTCGTCGGTCTGCCCGAGTCCGCGGCCCGGGAGACCCGCGAGCGGGTCCGCGCGGCCCTGGTCAATTGTGGCTTTGAGTTTCCGCTCCGCAGGATCGTCGTCAACATCGCTCCGGCCAGCGTACGGAAAGCAGGACCGGGGCTTGACCTGCCGATCGCCGCGGCGCTGCTCCGCGCATTTGGGCAGATGGGCTGGGAGGGGTTACGGGACACCGCTCTCGTCGGAGAGCTGGCCCTCGACGGCACCACCCGACCTATTCACGGTGCCCTGGCGATAGCCGAGCACGCCCGCGAGAGCGGAGTCGCCGCGCTCGTCGTGCCCGAGGAGAACGGGCCGGAGGCGGCCCTGGCGAGCGGAATCGAGGTCATCGCGCTCGACTCCCCCATCCGCTTGCCCGCTCTGGGCTCGGGCGAGTGGACCCCGCCCCGTCTTCGGCCACATCCCCTGCAGCCCGATCCCGCCCCGAGCGCCCCGGACCTAGCCGACCTTCGCGGGCAGTCTGAGCTCCGCCATGCGCTGGAGGTCGCCGCAGCTGGCGGACACAGCCTCCTGCTGATCGGAGCGCCGGGGGCGGGCAAGTCACTGGCCGCCAGCCGCCTGCCCTCGATCCTGCCGCCACTCACCCCCGCCGAAGGGCGTGAGGTGGTGCGGATCGCTGGCGCCTGCGGGCGTCTCAGCCTGGTTCCGGCCGGCAGGCCGTTCCGGGCACCGCACCACACGATTAGCGCCGCCGCCCTGGTCGGAGGCGGGATTCCACCGCGCCCCGGAGAGGTCACGCTGGCCCATCGAGGCGTCCTCTACCTCGATCAGCTCTCCGAGTTTCGGCGCGAGGCCCTGGAGTCGTTGCGGGCGCCGCTTGAGGTAGGTGCGGTCTCGGTCACCCGGGCCGGCGGAATTCTGTGCCTCCCCAGCCGCTTCCTGCTGGTCGCCGCTGCCAACCCATGTCCCTGTGGGCGGGGCGAGAATGATCCCGATTGCGGCTGTGCGCCGATGGACGTCGAGCGATACCGGGGGAAGCTGGACGCAGCGCTCGCCGATCGCATCGACATCGCGGTCGCGGTGAAGCAGCCGACCCCGGCTGAGATCGGTGGTCCACCTGGCGAGCCCTCCGCCGTCGTCCGCGAGCGGGTCATCGCGGCGAGGGCGCGACAGGAGCAAAGGCTCGGCCCCGCTCGCTGCAACGCCGCCATGACCACGGCGGAGGCACGCGCCTGCTCTATGGACGACGGGGCGGCACTCGCTCTCGCCGACACCTACTCGCGCCAGCGCCTCAGCGGCCAAGACCACGACAGGGTCATTCGCCTCGCCCAGACCCTCGCCGACCTCGCCGAGCTGCCGGCGATCGGCGAGGAGCAGATGACCAGGGCGCTGCGGCTGATCAGGGCTCCCCGTGGCTGATCAGCTCACGCTTGTCCCCGCCAGCGTCGGTCGGCCCGAGCTTTGGTTTCGCGCCGTCGATCTGCTCGGCCGGCCTGTCGCCGACGTTCCCGTCCCCGAGTGCGATGGCGGTTGGGACGAGGCAGCGGCGTGGTGCTGCCTCTCCCTCCGCCAGATCAACCGCGCGATCGGCTTCGCCTGGGAGATAGAGAAGCGCGCGAGCGCCACTGCAGGACTCCCGCTTCGCCGCCTTCCACCTGCGCCCTGCTGTGCGGATGCGCCCTTTGACCGGCACTACCTGGCGCATGTGGTGGTGCGCCTGCAGCCGGTCTGAGCACTCCCTTCAACACCCAACAAACCCCGATCGAGGAGGTGACGCTCCGATGCAACTCGCGGAGAACTACGAACATGCCGGCGTCGAGGTCTCGCTTTTCTACGACATCGACGGCGGCGACCCTCGGGACGCCGACAACCTCGGCGAGATGTATGTGTGGTACCGAGGCTTCGAACTCGGTGACCATCAATTGCCAGGGGATGGCCTGCCGGCCATCCCCTGTCCTCGGTGCGGCGATCAAGAACTGACGTCCGGTGACTGTGAACGATGCGGGGGGTGGGGGGAGGTGTCGCCGAACGTCGGGGAGTGGTTTCGCTCGATGGAAGCGGTCGCAGTGATGCCCCTCTTCGTCTACGACCACGGCGTGCTCACCATGCGCGGCGGCCGCCTGGTGATGCTGGGCGAGGACCGCGTCCAGCGCAGGGACACCGCGACCGTCAATCGCTTCGCAGCCGACGCCCAGGGCTGGGATACCTCGTTCGTCGGGTTCATGGTCGTCACCGAGGAGCGGATCGCCGAGCTGTGCGGACAGGACCCCGAGTACCGGCAAGCGGACTGGCTCGACTCGGCTTTGAAGACCGAGCTGGGCGAGTATGACCGCTACCTGCGCGGCGAGGTCTACAGCTACATCGTCGCCGCCGGCACGCCCTTTGAGGACTCCTGCTGCGGATTCATCGGTCTCGAGTACGCCAAGGAGGAAGCCGACCGCGCCGCCGAGTCCGCAGCCACCCGCCAGCACGACGAGGAGGTCCTTAGGGAGGAGTGGGCGGCGCGGGATGTGATCACCGTCTCCGTCGGTTAGCCGCTCCGGGCGGCGCCTCCCGATTTTCGCACGGCTTCGCCGTGCATCGGGGTCGGCGCCCCGCCCCTCATCCGGCGCAAGTCGGGGGATGCCCTGCGGCGGGCTCGACGGCTTTCCGCAGAAGGCGGGGCCACGACAGCGAAAGGACCAACATGGCCAAGCACATCAGCGACGGGCTCGGTGGGGAGCCTCCCTACACCGCGGTCGGCACGATCGGCGAGAACGGCCCGCCCTACGTCACCACCGTCTACACCTGGAATGGCCCCGAGGCGGCCATGAAGCTCGCGCATGAAGTTTGCGCGGCGGACAACGGTCGCTCGGTGGACGATGGACCGGAACTCCAGCTCGTCGCGCTCTTTCACGGCGAACCCGAACTGGTCGACTTCGACCGCGAGCAGTACGAGCGCGAAGAGATCACTGTCCTGGCTCCCAGAATCCTCCGGGGCTACAAAGGTCGCTATCGCGTGAGCTTGGAGGACACCGGCGGGGGGATCGTCGTCTGTCAGGTCTTCGATCCCGACGACCCAGGCGGTCCCTACGCATGGATCTCGGACTCCGACAGGGCTGCCGCGCCCTTCCTGGTCGGCATCTACCTCCCCGACCAGGAGGAACACGTCTCGCTGGAGGCGGTCGGCGTGCAGGAACTCGTCGACGCCGTTCAGCGCGGCCTGGCGCGGGCCGCCCAACAGCAGAAAAGCGCCTAGCACTCACTGACCAGGGCGCTCGACCCGCGCGCCCTGGTCCTCGCCCTCCCATCAAACGCCCGACTTCGAAGGAGACCACCGATGACCTCACCTTTTGCCTGCGCCGATTGTCTGCGCCGCTCCTGGCTTCTCGCCATGCTCGCTCCGTATCTGGAGCGAATGGCGATCTCCGAAGCCGTCCGTCCCCTACGCGAGCTATTGGCGTACTCCGACGAGGAGCTGATCACCCTCGCCTCTCCCGAGATGACCGATCACCTGTTGGCCAAGTCTGAGTCGATTCAGGAGACGCGGATGCGGGACCAGCTGACCAAGGCGAACTGCTGGGCGTGCTGCTACCACTCCGGCGAGTACCCCTACGCTCTGACCGACTTCGACGACAGTCCTCCGGCGCTGATCGGCCGTGGAGACCCGGGGCTGCTCGCCGAGCTTGAGCCGAGGCGAACCGTGGCGATCGTCGGCGCACGTCGCGCGACCACCTATGGACGCGAGATGGCGCGTCAACTCGCACACGATCTCGGCGCCGAAGGCTTCACCGTCGTCAGCGGCCTCAGCTTCGGGATCGACGGCTGCGCGCATCGGGGCGCACTGGATGAAGGGAGGACGGTGGGGGTCTTGGGATGTGGACCGGACATCGCCTACCCCGAAAGTCACCGCTCTCTATGGCGCAGGGTCACCGATAACGGAGTGGTCCTTTCCGAGCTTCCGCCAGGAACGGCTCCTTGGCGGTGGACCCTTCGCGCCCGCAGCCGGATCATCGCGGGTCTGGCGGGTACCACGGTGGTTGTCGAGGCAGCCGAGCACTCGGGTTCGCTGGAGACGGCCCGCTTTGCAGATGACCTCGGGCGCAGGGTCGGTGCGGTACCGGGGCCGGTCACCTCACGCGCCTCGATCGGTTGCAACGACCTCCTCGCCGATGGTGCCTTTGTCGTCCGCGACGCCCTAGACATCGTGAGCGCCCTGACGGGTGCGGCGCTGGGATGCCAGAGCGGGGAGAGGCCGTGAAGACCGCGACCACGCCGGCCATTTGGATCGGCTCCCTTCATGCCTACAACTGCGGATCGCTCATCGGCGAGTGGACCGAGGCCGCCGATCTCGATCAGCTGCAAGAAGCTGCCGATCGCGTCGTCAAGCGGGGCGGTGGCGAGGAGTTCGCGCTGATGGACTTCGAGGGCTTCGGCGGCATGATCGGCGAATACACCCCGCTCGATCGGGTCGCCGCGATTGCCGCCGCCATCGAGGAGCACGGCGAGGCTCTGATCCACTACGCCACCTATCAGGGCTTCGGCGACGAGGTCGACGTCAGCGAGCTGGTCGAGGACTTCGAAGACGCTCATTCCGGCAGCGGCTACGAGTCCCTCGAGGAGTACGCCGAGGAGCGCTTCGAGGACTTCTTCACCGTTCCAGAGGAGCTAGTCCCCTTTATCGACTACGGGGCTTTCGCCAACAGCCTCGAGTCCGACGGCTACCGCTTCATCGACGGGCACGTCTTCACCCGCGAATGAGCAGGGCGGCGCCTCCCGATTTTCGCACGGCTTCGCCGTGCATCGGGTCGGCGCACCGCCCCTCCAAAGGTGAGGGGCCACCTCTTCAAAGGAGATCAACCGATGTACTCGCAAGCGACCACCTACGTCCTCGACGGCCTTCGCCCGCGCCAACTGAAGGTGGATGTCTACATCACCTCGGGCGCGCCGTCGTTCACCATCGCGGGCCTGCGCGACGGTGCCGAGGCCGTGCTCCAGGCGCTCGTCCGCAAGGCGATCGCCAGCAGTGGCCTCTCCTTCCCCGCGGACCGCCGCGTCGCCGTCCGCGTCTCGGCTGCCGAGGCTCGGGGGAGCGGAGAAGGGGCAAGCGCGCTGCCGGTCGCGCTCGCGATCCTCACCGCCTCCGGCCAGCTCAGGCCCGACACGCTGCGCGGCCTGGCCGTCGCCGGAAACCTGATCGAGGACGGCACGATCGGTCATGTCCGAGGTGCGCTGCAGATGGCCGAGGCGGTCGCAAAAGATCCGCGCCTCGACTCGTTCGCGGTAGCGAGCGAGAGCGCGCCCGAGGCCGCCTGCGCCAGCGGCGTCGAGGTGCTGCAGCTCTACTCGCTTGCAGCTGCCCGCTACATCTCAGACACCGATCGCGAGCGCCTGCATCCCAGCGCTCGCGCCTTGCCCTCCTCGCCGGATCCCGAAGGGGTGAACTTCGCCGATCTCCGAGGTATGGGACCGGCCCGCCGCGCCGCCGAAATCGCCGCGGCCGGCGACCACAGCCTTCTCCTCGTCGGTCCCCGCGGGGCGGGGCAATCGGTCCTCGCCCGGCGCGTGCCTTCGATCCTCCCTCCGCTGGAGCGCAGCGAGGCCTTGGACGTTCTGCGGATCGCGAGCGCGATGGGGACCGCCGCGGCGGCGACCGGGCGGCCGTTTCGCTCCGTGCCACCGACCACTGGGATCACTCCCATGCTCGGCTACGGCTCACCGCTCTCACCCGGCGAGGTCACCCTCGCCCACCACGGCGTTCTGTTCCTCGAACGGCTGACGGAGCTCGACCTCGAGACCCTGCGGGGCATCGCCACCTCGCGCTGCAGCAGTCGAACCTTCGTCGGATCGCCGCCCCAGGTGCTCCCGTCCTCCTTTCTCCTCCTCGCCTCCGCCCAACGCTGCCCCTGCGGCAACCTGGGCGCGGGCGAGGGGTCATGCTCCTGCGAGGCGCCCACGCTCGCGCGCCACCTCGACCGGCTCGCTGCGGCGGCCGAGCAGTTCGAACTCGTCTGCACCTACGGGCCACCCTTGGAGAGTGAGCTTCGCGATTCTGCCGGCGAGCCATCCTGCGCGATCCGCTCCAGGGTCATGGAGGCCCGCGCCCGTCAGGAAACGGGTCTTGGAGAGGGCCGGACCAACCGGACGATGAGGATCGGCGAGACCGAAGGTTGCGGCCTCAGCCCCGGGGCCGTCGAGGCTCTCAACCGCGCCCTGCCATATCCCGATCAGCTCGGGCGGCGTATCCGCATCGGCCGGGTCGCCCGCACCATCGCCGACCTCGCCGGCGCCGAATCCGCCGACAGCTTCCACCTGGCCGAGGCGATGGAACTCCAGCTAAGGCCACTGAGCGGCGAGAGGGCCGACCGCCCTATGGACCCGGGCAACAGCCCCGGGGTCGGACCCACTTCGTGAGCACCAAGGACCCCCGAGCGGTGGACCGCGCAGCCATCCGCCCGGTGGCCGACGCGCCCGCCAAGACCCGCAACCCAGGAGGCACCATGAGCGACACCGACACCCACCTCTATGCGATCGACAGCTTTTCGGCCGATCAGAAGACCGTCTACGGACCGCGCGAACTCCGCGAGGAGGACGCCCTCGCCTACTTGGCCCAGCGGCTTGCCGATCAGCACCGCGGCGGCCTCGGCGCGGCCTACTGGACCACGCGGGCGGGGCGAATCCTCGAGGAGTCGGCCGACAAGCCGGGGGTCGCCTGCATCGAGAGAGTCGCCCGCGGCCGAGGCGTGATCGTCACCGCCGAGGCCATCAGCTCAGCGGCGATGTTCGAGGTGCGGGTCTATCCGCTCTTCGAAGACGAAGACGGAAGCGAAGAACTGATCGCGGCCTTTGACCATCCGCGTCTCGCGGTCGCCATGCGCGAGGCCGGGGTTCGGGCCGATGCCTGGGCGCGGGTCGATTGCGAGGAATTGCGGGTCGCGCAGGAACGAGCGCCGCTCGTGGGCTTCGAGGCCGAGATCACCGCGCGTCTTTCTACTCCGCTTCTGCCTGGCCGGGCGCTCGCCGAAGCCAGCCAACCCGGCGGGTTGACCTCCCATGCACCGCCAGGATGCGGCGTGCAGCGCGACGCGACCCCGATCGCCCCGGCGGCGTAGTCCGTGTCTCGATCCCGGCTCGCCCATCGTCAGCTTCGCGGTCGACGGCGGCGTTGGGCTGACTCGACCCCTGGCCACCTGGAGAGAGGCGTCCTCCGATCTCCTCACCCCAGGATGGCACGCGACGTTCGCGCTTCAACCCCCGTAAAGGGGGTTCCCCTCACCTCCGACATTCGTCTCCGGCTCGGTTCCGCGCGCCCGCTCGCGTGCCTGCCCTGGGCTCGTCAATTCGGAACACCTCTCAAAGGAGGCACAGATGTCAGCTGCAAACATCAACGTCGTCGTCATCAGCGGCAACCTGACCCGGGACCCGGAGCTCCGGCACCTGGGAAGCGGCATGGCCGTCTGCAAGATGCGGGTCGCGGTCAACAGCCGCCGCAAGGTGAACGACGAGTGGGTCGACAAGCCCAACTACTTCGACGTCACCGTCTGGGGCGGGCTCGGCGAGAACAGCGCCAAGTACCTCAGCAAGGGTCGCCCGGTGACGGTCGAGGGTCGCCTCGACTGGCACGAGTGGGAGGACGAAGGCGGCAATAAACGCCAGGCGGTCCAGATCATCGCCGACACCGTCCAGTTCGGCCCCAGGCCCCAGGGTTCGGGTGCCAAGGACGGCGGCTCGGAAACCACCACGGACAACAGCCCCCAGCAGGAAATGGCAGCGGAGCTTGACGACCCACCGCAGCCGGTGGGTGCGGCGAGCGCTTCGGAGGACGACATTCCCTTCTAGGCCTAAGGGCGAGCTACACCCCGGGGCGTCGACCGAGAGGTCGGCGCCCCTTTTTTGTCGCCGGCACAGCAGGGGCCGGGACCTACACCTGTCGCCTCAGACGCGGCGGGCGTCCCGCCAAGGGCCGGTTGACGAAGGCCCTGGGGGTGGGGGTGCTCACTTGCTGACCGATTTTACCCCGGACGGCGAACCCCGCAAGGGCGCTTCGCGCCCTTCCCCTCGCTGCGCTCGGTGCGTGAACCGCCTTACCGGGGTGCGGAGGGGCCGCAAGTTGAGCAAAGCCCTTGGAGGGCGAGCGAAAGGAGCGGTGCAATGAATGGAGTGCAGACGCAGATCGAGTCGAAGGCGGTCGCGAGGGTGAGCAAGAAGCCCGAGATGGCGACGACTGCATCGGGCTTCCCGGTGTGCAGGTTCACCGTCGTGGCGGGCGAGGACCCGGGGCGGAACCCGGTGATCATGCCGGTCTACGTCTTCGGGGGGCCAGGCGAAGCGGAGAGGATGCTGGCGCTTCGCTGCGGAAACCTGCGAATCGGCGAGCTGGTTCAGGTGACGGGCCGCCATCGCCAGAGGGTCCGGCAGATGAAGGCGGGCAAGCGTTGGCGCGAGGACGCGATGCAGGCGATGGACGTTCAGTGGCTCGGAGACGACGGGCGCCCGTTGCAGCGCGGCTTCGACGAGACGTTCGGCCGGCTCAGGGGCCTGGTGGTCCACTGCATGAGGTCGCCGTATGAGGTCTACATCGGCCGCGGCAAGGATCCCGACACCAAGGAGCGGGGCGAGTGGGGCAACAGGTATTCCCATCGCGAAAGCGTCTTTGGGAACGTCGTCTACGTCGATACCGCTGAGGAAGCGGTGCTGCGATTCAAGGCCGATCTGTGGGAGCAGATCAACGAAGGCCGGATGTCGCTGGAACGGCTCGCTTCCCTGGCGGGGAAGACGCTCGGGTGCTGGTGCGCTCCGGAGTGCTGCCACGGAGACGTGCTGGCCAGCGCTTCGATCTGGGCGGTGGAGGAGCTGGCGCGAGAGCGGGCCGGCTGCTGAGTCGAGTGCATAGCTACCCCTGGGGGCGGCCGAGAGGCCGTCCCCTTTTTTTGTTCGCACAGGAACCCAGGGCGTCGATCCTCGGGGCTCGCCGGCTCGTCTCGCGCCGGCGGCGCTCATCTCGTCGGCCTCGCGGCCTGGTGGCGACGGGCTCGCCGGTCGTCCTCGCGCACGTCGCCTAAGGCGACGTGGCCTCGCTGACGCTCGGCCTCGCTCGCCGCCCGGCATCGCCGTCGAAGCGGCCGAACTGCTTAGCGGGCGTCAAGCGGCGGGGCTCGCCGGCTCGGTCTCGGGCCAGCGGTCGCTACGCGCCCGCCCCCCTCGCTGGCGCTCGGGGTGGCCCTCGCCTCGCCGGCATCGCAGCGTCCTGCGGAAGACGGACCGCGCTGCCTTTCCGGGAAGGCGAGGCGGGAGCGGCGGGACAGCGGCGGCCCGGTGTTGGGGGGCCTGGCCGCCAGCTGCCCTCACGCTCGCTCCTTCACGCCATCAATCCCAGGCAGCTCCATTCTCCACAATTCGCCAGCTACGAGGTAGGCCAATCTCCTCCATCAGGAGCGAGCTTCCGCCTTCTCTGCACCAGCGCAAGTAGCTACGCCACCGCCCCCTAACCCCCAACACCGAACCGCCGACACATTATGAACCCGAACAGGGGTTCGGAACTGCGGCGACCCCGGCGGCACTTGGGGCAGCGATGGTCGGTGTCACCAAGATCCAGCGCGGAAACGCCGGCTACTGGCTGGCGGCGGTCGCCGAAGGCGGCGACGACTACTACACGAAGCCAGGCGAGGCCCCCGGCGAGTGGATAGGCGATCTCGCCGACGAGCTGGGCCTGAGCGGCCAGGTCGACGCGCACGGCTACGGCGCGATCCTCGAGGGGCGCGATCCGACCTCGGGCACCCAGCTGCTCAAACGCCCCGCGACCCGATTCCGCCGCCAGCCGGACGGCTCGGAAAAGCGAATCGAACCCGTCCTTGGCTACGACATCCGGTTCAGCGCGCCGAAGTCGGTCTCCCTGCTCTACGCCCTCGGATCGGAGCAGACCCGGGAGCGGATCGTGGAGCTGATGAACGAGGCGGTGAGGCAGGGCATCGCCCACCTGGAGCGCGAAGCCTGCATGGTCGGGCGCGGCCCGGGAGGCAAGCTGATCGAACCGGGGCGAGGCTTCGTCGGCATGGCATTTCGCCATCGCATGAGCCGCGCCGGCGATCCCGCCCTGCACGTCCACGTCGTCATCTCCAACCTGACCCGCGCGCTCTCAGACGGCAAATGGCTGAGCCTCGCGAGCCCCGAAGGCCGCTCGCCCCTGTTCCCCCACGGCAAGTCGGCGGGGGTCGTTTTCCAGTCCGCGCTCCGGGCCGGATTCTTGCGGGAGTTCGGCCTGGAGTTCGAAGAAGTCCGCAACGGCTACGCCGACCTCAAGGGGTTCGAGCGGGACCTGATCGAGGCGTTCAGCTCCCGGTCCCGCGAAATCGCCGAGTGGATGGAGAAGCACGGCGTCGAGTCGGTCAAGGCCGCGCAGACCGCCGCCTACCGGACCCGGGAGGCGAAGGACTTCAGCGTCGACGCCGATGCCCGGATCGAGGAGTGGGAGGCCCAGGCCGAGCCGTTCGGCTTCAACCGCGAGGGCGCAGAGGCGATGGTCGCGGAGGCCGAGCCGCGCGAGCCGGCACGGATCACCGAGGACGTCCTGAACGCCGCGGTCGGCCAGCTCGAGGAGACCTCCTCGCACTTCCACCGCCGCGCTCTGTTGTGGGCGCTCGCCGACCAGCTGCCCGAGGGAGCGGACCTCGCGGCACTCACCGCCGCCGTCGACCAAGCCCTCGGCAGCGAGCGCGTCGTTCGCATCTACGAATCCAGCGGGCCGCTCGATCCCGATGTCTACACCACCCCCCGTATCGCGATGCTGGAGCGCAGCTTCATCGACGCGGCTCTCAAGGGCACCGACGCCGGGGTCGGGGTTGTCGATCCCGCCGTCGTTGAGGCCGTCCTCGCCAGGCACGACTACCTCGGCGCCGATCAACGCGAGATGGCGATCCGCCTCACCCGCGGAGGAGAGCGGGTCGTCGCCGTCGCCGCCCTGCCGGGAACCGGAAAGACGACCGCCCTGGAGGCCACGGTCGAGGCTTGGAAGCAGGCCGGCTTCCAGGTGATCGGCTGCGCGACCGCAAGGACCGCGACCGGCGAGCTGAAGGACGCCGGAGTGCACCCTTCGTTCTCGATCGCCTCGCTGCTGCACCAGGCGGAGAGGTGGAGGAGCGAAGGAAAGCGGTTGCCCGACGAAACGGTGATCGTGGTCGACGAGGCCAACGTCACCGACACCTTCGACTTCTCCGACCTGCTCGACCTCGTGCAGGAGTGCAACGGCAAGCTGGTGGCGATCGGCGATCCTCGCCAGATCGGCGCGATCGGCCCAGGCGGTCTCTACGCCCACTTCACGCGGGTCGGCGAGACGGTGCGCCTGACCACCTTCCGCCGCCAGCGCCGCGAGGCCGATCAGCGGGTGATCCAACTCGTCCACGGGGGACGCGGATCGGAGGCTCTCGATCTCCTCCGCACCGATGGCAAGCTGATCGTCGGCGAGGACGCGGTCTCGACTCTGCAGGGTCTCCTGCTCGACTGGCACCGCGACTACGTGACCGGCGCCGACGCGGTGATGATCGCCCGCCGAAACCGCGACGTCGACTACCTGAACGAGGAGGCCCGGGAGCTGCGCCGTCTCGAAGGCAGGCTCGGCGAGGCGGAGGTGGTCGTGGGGGAGAGCCCGATCGCCGCCGGTGACCGCGTTCAGACCCGGATCAACAGCCGCGAGGTCGATAACCGCGAGCGCTGGGATGTGATCGACGTCGACGCCGCCGCGCGCACGGTGACCCTTCGCCGGGTCGGCGGCGACGAGCGGGCCGTCACCCTCGGGCCGGGGCATCTCGACCTGACCACGAAGGACGGGGCGCCCGCTCTCCAGTACGCCTACGCGATCACCACCTTCGGCGCGGAGAGCAAGACGTTCGATCGCGCTTATCCGTTCCTCGATCACGTCATCAACCTGGAGGAAGCCGTTGTTGCCATTAGCCGAGGACGCGAGGTCGCGAACGTCTACACCGTCGCCTCTCCCGAGCTGCTCGATCCCGACCTCGGGCCTGCCCGCCGCGAGGTCGAGGACGTGCTCCAAGACGTACGGGAAGCAATCGAGATCGAGGGTGCCGACTACACCGCCATCGAGGCCGCCCTCGGCGGGCGGGTCGGCGCGATGCCCCGGGGCGGGTTGGCCGCCAGGCGCGCCCAGCTCGCCGAGGGCGCCCGCGCCGCCGACCCACTTCTCTCCCGCCGCGACCGGCTCGACAAGGCCATCGCCCAGGACAAGGACGCGATCGCGCGGCTGGCGGTCGAGCGAGAGGCGGTCGAACTCCTGCCCGGCCCCGCTCCCGAGGAGCTTGCCCGCATCGGCGCCGCTGAGATCAGCGCCCGCGAGCGGCTGAGCGGGAACCTCGCCGCCCGCGAGGAGCTGCCCGTCCCCTCGGCTTCGCTCGATCCGAAACCGACGAGCCCCAAGGAGCGACTGGAGCTGGTGATCATCGACCAACGGATATCGCGCGAAGCATCCAAGGAGCTCACCGCCGCCCGGGGCAATCAAAACCAGGCCGTCTACCGGGCGCTAGGTCCTTATCCCGCAGACCCCGAGAAGGCGGCGGAGTGGGACAGCGCGGCACATGGCCTCATCACCTACCGGCTTCGCCACAACGTGCGCGATCCCGAGCATCCGCTCGGCCGCGAGCCTCGTTCGGCCATCGCGCGGGCCGAACGCCTGCACGCACAGCAGCGGATCGAGGCCGCGCGCCGGGCGCTCGAGCTGACCCGATCCCATGAGGCCGAGCGGGCGAGCGCGATGAGCATCGACCTGTAGGCGATTTACCCGGAAGCGGCCGCCTCGCGAAGGCACTTCATAGGCATGAACGAATCGCCACCGGCCGACACCTCCTCTCGGAAGGGCAGCGAACGTCCTGCGGTTTTCCACCGCGCGGCGGTGGTGCTTCGCCCGCTGCGGGAGCCGGGCCCTCGCCTTCATCGTGG
>JBIOTO010000036.1:0-2551 GCA_044865945.1 Solirubrobacterales bacterium | reverse complement strand
GCCGAACTCCTCGTCGGTGAGGATGCCTTTGTCGCGCAGCTGACCGAGGCGCTCTAGGCGCTCCAGCCGGGCGTCGTCCTCGTTGGCCGGCAGCGTCGCGGTCGGCGCCTCGGCGGCGGCCTCCTCCGACTCCTTGCCGGGGCGGCGCACTTCCGGTAGGCGCAGCTTCGAGGCCTGCTCGCCCACTTTCTCGCCGATGTTCGCGTCTTTCACCGCGCTGACGACTTTGTCGCGGGTGCCGCCGAAGACCTCGTCATAGGTGAGGTCGGGGAACTCCTCCTCGGTCTGCTTGCGCAGCTCGTGAATCCCGAAGGCGGCCATGCCGGCGAGGAGCAGGGTGGTGAGGAGGGAGCGCAGGCCCTGGGTCGGGCCGGTGAGGAAGTAGAAGCAGACGAGCAGCCCCAGCCCGGTGTAGACGTAGGCGGGGTACTCGCGCAGGGCCGGCGCGAGGATGCGGCGGACGGCACGGGCGCCGTTGGTCGGCGAGGCGAGCCAGCCGGCGACGAGGAAGAGGATGCCGACGACGATCACCGTGGTCGCGATGCTGTTCATCAGCGAGGTCCCGATCGACCAGGCGGCTTCGCCCGCCGGCTTCGCGCTTTCTTCGGTGACCAGCTGGTCGATGACGATGCCGCCGGCGATCTGGCGGACGACGACGACGCCGAAGCCCGCCGCGACCAGGCCGATGCCGCTGAGCAGCACGGTGACCCAGCGTTCGTCGCGGGAGAGGTAGATAGCCAGGCCGAAGCAGACGAAGGTGAGGATCGAGAGGACCAGCGCCAGGCCTTTGATCGCGACCGCGATGTCCTGCGCCGTCTTCAGCTGGTCGGACTTGAGGATCTCTACCTGGGCGGCGTCGGGCGGCAGTTTTTCGGCCAGGCTTTCGCCGATCCCGACCTCCTCGGCGAGGTTGGTGAGCAGGTCGCCGAGGTTGAGCTTGACGCTGCCTTCGTCGGTTTCGACCGCTTCTTTCTTGTTTTCGAGCACGGCAATGAGCTGTTCGTGCGCGGTTCGGTTCGCCTGCTTCCACAGTTCCTGGGCGGTCGAGGTTTCAAGCACCTTTTCGGCGCCCTGGCTGGCGACCTGGCGCAGTCCGCCGGCCGCCGGGCCGGCGAGGTCCTTGGTGTCGCCGGGGAGGATTTCCTCCAGTTCTTTGCGCACGTCGACGTTTTCGTAGAGCTGGTCGACCAGGTACTTGCTCAGGGTTGAGCGGATCGTCTCGTTCTCCAGGAAGCGGCCGCTGGTGTCGACCCAGTCGTCGGTGTTGAGCGCCTGGCGCTCGGTCCAGATCGCGAAAACGCTGAGGAAGGCGAGGAGGGAACCGAAGATCACTAGGCCCCTGACGAGGCGACGGCGTCCGCGGCTCATCGACGGATGGTATACGTGACCCATGAAGCTAGAGGGAATTCACCACATCACCGCGATCACCGAGGACGCCCAGCGCAACGTCGACTTCTACGCCGGCGTGATGGGTTTGCGGCTGGTCAAGAAAACCGTCAACCAGGACAACCCGACCGTCTACCACCTGTTCTTCGCCGACGAGGCGGGGGACGCCGGCTCCGACCTGACCTTCTTCGAGTACCCGGGGGCGGCCCCCGGGCGGGCGGGCGCGGGGATGGTGCACCGGATCGTCTGGCGGGTCGCCTCGGCCGCGGCACTGGACTTCTGGGCCGAGCGGCTGCGCGCCAACGGCACCGAGTCCGAGCGCGACGGCGAGAGCCTCGTCTTCTCCGATCCCGAGGGCCTCGACCACGAAGTGCTGGTCGTCGACGTGCCCGACCAGCCCCTGATCGCCGACCATCCCGAAGTACCGGCCGAGGTGGCCCTGCGGGGCTTCCACGCGGTGCGCGCCTACACGGCGGCGCCGGGGGCGAGCGAGGGGCTGCTGGAGGCGCTCGAGTTCGAGCGCGCGGACGGTGCCTGGGAGGCGCGCGGCGAGCAGCGCGGCGGGGTCTACATCTATGACGAGCCTCCGGCCGAGCGCGGCCTGCAGGGCGCGGGGAGCGTCCACCACGTGGCCTGGGCCTCGACCCCGGAGCAGCTGCTGGACTGGCGCGACAAGGCGGTCGCCGGCGGCGCCCAGCCGACCCCGGAGATCGACCGCTTCTACTTCCGCTCGATCTACTTCCGCGAGCCGAGCGGCGTCCTCTTCGAGATCGCCACCCTGGGCCCGGGCTTCACCGTCGACGAGCCGGTCGAGCACCTCGGCGAGAAGCTCTCGCTGCCGCCCGCCTTCGAGCACCTGCGCGACGAGGTCGAACCGAACCTGCGGCCGGTGGTCAACCCGCGGGTCAAAGCCCAGGGTTGACTTGACCCGAGACTTCGTCTGGCGCGACGCCGGGCGCACGGTGGTCTTCCGGCGGGGCGGGGTGGCGTGGGCGGTTGAGGTTCTTCGCGAGCAGGGGGTCGAAGAGTTCGAGCTGCTGAGCACTGAGCGGGCGCTGGCTAATGCGGAGGGCCTGTCCGGAGCGGCGCATGGAGTTCACCTGGTCGGTTCAGGGCAAGTGCCGGCCGCTGCGGCGCCGTTGCTGGACGCACTCTCACCCCCTTA
>JBIOTO010000035.1:0-3302 GCA_044865945.1 Solirubrobacterales bacterium | reverse complement strand
GTCGCCAGCTGGCCCGGCTCGCAGGAGGAGGCCGTCGCCGAGGACGACGACGCTGGAAAGCGCCGCGATCGCCTGGCCGCGGCGGTGCCTACGGCGCTTCGCCGCCTCCCGTTCGAGGCGACGGTCGTTCGGCATCAGCTCAATTCAGGAGCTTCGGCGGCCTTACTCATCCAGCGCTGGGTGATCTTTTCCAGCTCGCCGGAGCTTTCCAGTGCTTCGATCGCTTCCGAGACGCAGCCGGTCAGCTCCGAGTCCTTTTCGAGCAGGGCGCCCCACTGGTCTCCGCCGGGGGCGCTGAACTGGCCGACGATGGTCGCCTCAGGAACCTGGACCGCGGTCAGGTACAGCGCCGTCGGCAGGTCGACGACGACCGCGTCGATCTGTTCGTTCTTCAGCGCCTGGACGACGTCGTTGGAGGTGTTGAAGACTTCCGGCCGGCTGCTCGGTTCGATCTCTTCTTCGGCGGCTTCGAGGCTGGTGGTGCCGATCTGGACGCCGAGGTCGGCGTCCTGCAGGTCAGCCAGCGAGGTCGCCTTCGCGGCGTCGGAGCTCTTCAGCACCACCACCGCCTGGTTGGCCGTGTAGTAGGGCGCCGAGAAGTCGACGGCTTTTTCGCGCACCGGGGTGATCGAGATCTGGTTGACGTCGAAGTCGAAGTCTTTGGGGCCGGGGGCGAAGGAGGAGTTGAACGACTCGACCGTCCACTTCACCTTGTCCTTCGGGTAGCCGAGCTGCTTGGCGATCGCGTAGGCGACGGCGCTCTCGAAGCCTTCGCCGTTGGTCGGGTCTTCGTCTTCGAAGTAGGGCGGGTAGGCGGGCTTGTCGGTGGCGATCGTCAGCACGCCCCCCTGCTCGGTCGCCAGCTGGCCCGGCTCGCAGGAGGAGGCCGTCGCCGAGGACGTATCCGTGGAATCGTCGGAGCTACCGCAACCGGCGGCAAGCAGTGCGACGAAGACGAGGAGCGGGAGAACGAGCTTCTTCAACGGCGCGAGCCTATCCCAACCGGCGGCGGCCGCGCTCTACTGGGAGGGCGAGGTTTGGTGTTTGGCCTCGAGATCCTCGGCCACGGCCGCCAGCAAAGGCAGCGGCACTTCCAGTCCCTTCGCGATCCGCCGCACGTTGCCCCAGGTCGGGTTGACGCGACCGGACTCGATGTGGGAGATCCAGGTCGGGTGGATGTCGGCGCGGTGTCCCAGCGCTTCCTGACTCAGGTGGATCTCCATCCGGAGCTGTCGGATTGCCTTGCTCAGGCCGATCTGGGGTTCTTCTCGCCGCGGCATCTAGGGAAGGGAATTTGCCTCCCGCCCCCGCGTCCATAGAGGTGGGCTCAGGTCAACACATGGAAGCGGCGTGACCGGCTTTCTTTCGGTACAACGCCGTCTTCCGTCGTGCCGCGGGCGAGGACCCGGTTCAAGGGGGCGGTCTCTCGTGGTCGCGAACACGAACGTATGTTCGCATAGATCCCGCCTGATTTATAGGGCAGATGCGCGCACCTCACCGCGCTTCGGCCCGCGCCGAAGCCAGCTCCTCTTCCACCGTCGCCGTCTGGTTGGGGATTTCCAGCCGGCGTTCGAGCACCGGGATCGCCTCCTCCGGTCGGCCGCTGAGCCGCAGGGCATTGCCGAGGTTGAACAGCGCGTAGGCGTACTCGAGGTCTTCGCTGCCGGCGGGGAAGGTGGCGACCGCTTCTTCCAGCACGGGGACCGCGGCTTCGTATTCGCCCGCCTGGACCAGGGCGAAGCCTTCTTCGTTCAGGGTCGCGCCGCGAGCCGGGTCCGCGCCTTCGGCGGTCGGCACCGGCGCCGACGCCGGGGACTCTTCGGCATCGGCTTCAGGTTCCGCTTCGGCCGCCGCGGTCGTCTCCTGCTTTTCGGGATTGGCCGCCCGCGGCTCAGCGGCCTTCGAGGGGCCGCGGCTGTCGTCGCCCCCGCTCAGCACGGCGGCGGTGATCGCGACCACGGCGGCAAGGAAGAGTGCCAGCGCGGTCGCCGCCAGCCACCGGCCCCGGCGCGGCGGCGCGGCTTCCGTCTCGATCCCACCCTCCAGACCCGGTTCGAAGACCTCGGTCGGCTGCTCGACCGGCGCGGCGCCGCGTTCGAGCCTGGCCAGGGCCTCGCGGGCCGAGCGCGGGCGTTCCCGGGGATTGCGGCTGGCCAGCCACTCGACCAGCACCCGCAGGTCGGGCGAGGCCCCGTCGGCGCAGGCGCGGAGCACGACGCCGCACGAGTAGAGGTCGGAGCGCTCGGTCGCCGGCTGGCCTTCCATCACCTCCGGCGCCGCGTAGCGCTCGGTGCCGAGGACCAGGCCGGTGCTGGTCAGCGCGGTGGCGTCGCGCGGCAGGGCGATCCCGAAGTCGATCAGCTTCGCGGTCCCGCCCGGTTCGATGATCACGTTGGCCGGCTTGACGTCGCGATGGAGGATGCCCGCCGCGTGGATGTGGGCCAGGGCAGAGAGCAGTTCCCGCGCAAGCTGCTCGCAGTCGACGCCCCTCCCCCGCTCCAGCCGCTCGGCCAGGTTCTCACCGGGGACGAACTGCATCACCAGGTAGGGCCGTTCGCCCTCCTCGGAGAAGTCGTAGGTGTCGGCCAGGTTGGGATGCGAGAGGCCCGCCGCCGTGTGCGCCTCGCGGCGGAACCTGGCGACGAAGTCGGGGTCGCCGGCGATCGTGTCCGCCAGCACCTTCACCGCCACCGGCCGATCCAGCACCTCGTCCTGCCCGAGCCAGACCGCGGCCATGCCGCCGCGCCCGAGCGTGCGCTCGAGCCGGTAGCGATCCTTCAACAGCTCCCCGATGCCGATCCTGCCGGGCACGGGTATCCCCTACCCGGTTGGCGCCTCGCTACCGCAACCAGCCCTTATCGCCCGCCCGCGTCATCGCCGCAAGCCGATTGGGGACACCGGTTACTCGTCATCCTCGGGCGGTCGGCGATGGTCGTGCCTGGTCAGTTCGCGGAGCATCGCACGAGTGGTGTCATCCGATCGCTCGACTGGCGCCGCTAGCATCCCCGGTAATGAGCGAGCGCGAGCAAGCCGCGTCGCCATCTGCCCAGCAAGCAGAGGCCGTGCGACTACAGCGGCTACGCGAAGACGCGCGACGACCGATGAGCGTGAATCTCGCCGAGGGCATCGCGCTCAGCCACAAGCTGTTGCGATTCAACGGAGCAGCCCGAAAGAGTTGAGCGAGCCAGCCTTCGACGAGCTCTTGCGGCGATTGGCGGCCGCCAACGTGGACTTCGTCGTGGTGGGCGGTCTTGCCGTGAACGCCTGGGGTGTGGTGCGAGGCACCAAGGACGTCGACGTGG
>JBIOTO010000034.1:0-5462 GCA_044865945.1 Solirubrobacterales bacterium | reverse complement strand
GAGCGACGGGGGAGGCTATCCCTTTCCGCGGCGCTACTGCTGGCATGGTCGCTTCTGGCGCTGGCCTTGCTCGCGCCGACAGCCGGGGCCGCGCGCTCGGTCTACGCGACGAGCGTCTACTCCGACGGCGTCTTCGGCTATTCGATCGGTGACGGTGGCCGCCTCACCCTGATGGGCGGCTCGCCCTTCACAGACGACAACATCTCTCCGCTCGGCGTGGCCATCAGTCCCGACGCGAAGCACCTGTACATGACGGATGGCGAAAGGAGACGCGTCTCGGTCTTTGCCATCGCCCCCGATGGCAGTCTCAGCCCCATACCCGGGTCGCCGTACGCCACTGGAGTGTCTCCCTGGGGAGTGGCGGTGAGCCCCGACGGAGAGCACCTGTACGTGGCCAACAGGGGCTCGAACAGCATTTCTGCCTGGTCGATCCTCTTCGACGGCAGTCTCGTTCCCCTGCCGGACCCAGCGGTCCCGACCACCGGCGGCAAAAGTCCAAATGGGATCGCCATAACGCCCGACGGCAAACACCTGTACGTCACGAATCTCAACTCCGCCAACGTCGTCGGCTACTCGATCGCCGCGGACGGAAGCCTGAGTGAGATGGAAGGGTCGCCGTTCGCCGCCGGGCAAACTCCGCGGCCAGCCGTCGTCAGCCCCGACGGCAAATACCTGTACGTGGGCATCAACACCTGGGAAGACATCATCGTCTACTCCATAGGTGCCGACGGAGCGCTGGCCCAGGTGCCAGGTTCGCCGTTCGCGACCGAAGGCTCGCCGCTGGGCCTGGCCCTGACCCCGGACGGTGATTACCTCTACACGGCCCACATCGGCTGGAAACACAATGTTTGGGGTTACTCGACCAGCGGTGGTGCTCTCAGCCCCGTCCCCGGCACCCCCTTCCCGACCGGGGGCATCAGGGGTAACAGCGCGGCGATCAGTCCCGACGGCAAATACCTCTACACCACCAACAACGAATCCGACGACATCTCGGCCTTCTCGATCGCCTCCACCGGCAGCCTCAAAGCGATCCCGGGGTCGCCCTATGACACCGGCAACGGGCCGCTGCAGATCGCCGTCACCCCCGACCAGGGCCCGGTGGCGGAGTTCTCGGCGACGCCGACCCCGGCGGGCAACCCACTCTCGCTCGACGCCTCGGAGTCGAGCGATTCCGACGGCGCCGTCGCCAGCTACCACTGGGACTTCGGCGACGGCCAGACCGCGGACACCTCGACGGCGACGACCACCCACGTCTACGAGACCGCCGACGACTACACGGTCACCCTTACCGTTACCGACGACTCCGGCTGCTCGACCGTCCAGACCTTCACCGGCCAGACCGTCAGCTGCAACGGCTCGCCGCTGGCGCTGACCTCACACCAGGTCACGGTGCCACCGGGTGAGCCCCTGAGCGTCTTCGCCGCCGGCACCGGCTCCGGGTCGGTGACCAGTTCGCCCGCGGGAATCGACTGCCCGGGCGCCTGCGCTTACTCGTTCGAACCGGGGACGCAGGTGACCCTCACCCCGGACCCCGCCTCCGGCTCGACCTTCGCCGGTTGGTCGGGGGAAGGCTGCTCGGGGACCGAACCGTGCGAGGTCACGGTGGACGCCGACGCCGCGGTCACCGCCACCTTCGACGAGCTCCCGCCTCCTCCCGAGCGGAGTTGCGAGGAACGCGGCGACTGTCCACCTCCTCCCGTGGTCGACCCGCCGCCGGTCGCGCAGGCCTCGGTTCCGGCGCAGCTGCGGATCAAGCGGGTTCAGGGTCGGCGCGGGGTCGTTGTCGGCGGAACGATCGCCACGGCGGCCCGCGGGGCCGTCCGGGTGAAGGCGAGCGGCTACGTCGACGGGCGGCGAATCAGCGTCAGCAGGCGGGCCCGGATCGTCGACGGTCGCTGGCGCGCGCGCCTTCGGCTTCTGGCTGGCAGCGGCCAGGACGCGCTGCTCCTGGTGGTCGCCCGCTTCCAGGGAAGCCCCGGCGTCCAGGGCGGTCACGCGAAGCGCCGGGTGCAGGGACTGCCGCCTACCTAGAACCGGCGAGGGGCGGCTAACAGAAAGACCGCCCGGCTTGTCGATGACAGCGCTTGGCGCTGCCGTCAGGCTGGGCGGATGAGCGAGCCGACGGTGGCGAACGTTGCTGTGCGGGGGGTCGCCGGCACCGGCATTCCCCTGCGCTCGATCGAGCGCGTCAAGCCCAGGGTGGCCGCCCCACCCACCCTCGCCGCGATGCGCGCCGAGGTGGAGCGCGCCCTGGCGGAGGTCGAGTTCCCCGCTCCGGCCGGGGCCGAGCGACTGGCCGAGGCCGCGCGCTACTCGCTGCTGGGCGGCGGCAAGCGCGTGCGCCCGATCCTGGTGATGGCCTGCGCCCAGGCCCTCGGCGCGCCGCTGGACCGGGTGCTGCCGACGGCCTGCGCGATCGAGCTGATCCACACCAACTCCCTGATCGTCGACGACCTGCCGGCGATGGACAACCACGCCAAGCGGCGGGGCAGGCCGACCCTGCACCGCCTGTACGGCGACGACATCGCGATCCTCGCCGGTTGCGCCCTGCTGAGCGAGGCCCAGCGCCTGATCCTCGAGGACCAGGCGGGCCCGCCGGAGCTGCGCAACCGCCTGCTCGGAGCGGTGCTCGGGGCGACCGGCACCGCGGGCATGGTCGGCGGCCAGTTCCTCGACGTGACCAAGTACCGGCCCAGGGACCGCGACGACCTCGAACGGCTGCAGATGCTGAAGACCGGGACCCTGCTCGTGGCCAGCGTTCGCTGCGGCACCCTCATCGCCGGCGGCCGGACCGTGCCCGCCTTCGACCGCTACGCGGAAAGCCTCGGCTCGCTCTTTCAGGTGGTCGACGACATCCTCGACGAGACCGGCAAGGCGCGCTGGCTGGGGAAGATCCCGGGCAGCGACCGCCGGGCGGGGAGGATGACCCACGTCACCATGTTCGGCCTCCGCCGGGCGAGGGAGACGGCCCGGGGGCTGCACGAGCGCTGCCTCGCGAGCCTCGCGGAGATCGAGTCCCAGGCGCCGGGACCCACCCGGCCGCTGCGCGAGATCGCCGACATGGTCCTCGACCGGAAGCGGTGACGATGGCCACCTCTCGCCGGGTCAGGGGGAGGCGGATGGCGGCGCGGATCTGGTGGCT
Organism: Solirubrobacterales bacterium; assembly: GCA_044865945.1. Taxonomy (GTDB): domain Bacteria; phylum Actinomycetota; class Thermoleophilia; order Solirubrobacterales; family 70-9; genus VAYN01. Next base: position 2,320 of record JBIOTO010000034.1, on the reverse strand, counting down.
GCCTCTCGTTCCCCTCGGCTTCCTCACCGATCGCGGCTCCCGCTCGCGCTGGCTCCTGATGCCGGCGGTCGTGATCCTCACCGCGGCGATCTCGTCGCTGGGCAAGCTCGTCGTCCGCCGGCCCCGGCCCGGCTCCCCGCACCGCGTCGCCCCGTGGGGGCGCCTCAGCGCGGCTGGCTTTCCCAGCACTCATTCCGCCTGCGCCTTCGCGATCGCCGCCTGGTTGCGGACCTCCCGCCATGGGCGCTGGCTGCACTGCGTCGCGGCTCTGATCGGCCTCTCGCGGATTCGCTGCCGCGCCCACCATTCCAGCGACGTCGCGGCGGGGGCGATCCTCGGTTACACGCTGGCCCGCCGCCTGGCGTGAGTGTCGTAGAAGCGGTGCTCGAATCGAGTGGAGAGTGCCTTCAGCACGCGGCCCGACCGTCGCCGGTCGAGGCGTTCGGATAGCTGCCGCCGCCGGAAGGCGTGGCGGTAGAAACGCTCGAGCGCGTCCCTGGAGATCCACTCACCGGTGAGGTCGTCGCCGAATGGGCCCGAGGCCCGGGGGCCGAAGCGGAACTGGACGGGGTCGCCCGATCGGGACCTGGTCGTCAGGGCGGCTTCCTCGACCTCCTGCGGGACCGCCATGAAGCTGTCGTAGCCGAGGTGCTCAAGCAGGTCGAGCTCGGCGCGGAGCCGGCCGAGGCGCCGCCGCTCGGCCTCCAGGGAGAGCCACCTCGGCGCCTCGCCGAGGTTGGCGAGAGCCTCGAGGCAGAGGCGGTCGGCTCCCTCTATGTCGACCTTCATGTAGACGGGCATCCCGAACCGCGCGACGGAGGCGGCGAAGTCGACGGCGGGGACGGTGAGCTCCGCGACCGGGGCCCGCCCGACTTTCGACCTCAGCCAGCGGGGATCGGTGCTGCCCATCAGGGTCAGGTCGAGCGGCTCGGTCCGCAGCGGTTTGTAGAAGGTCACCCGCGACTCGCCCGGGCGCGCTATCGCCCCTTCGACGATCGTCAGCCTGCCCGCCTCGATCGCCGCCTCGAACCTGGAACGGCACTCCTCGACCAGGTCCGGATTGGCCTCAAACGCGACCACCCGGTAGCCCATCGCCAGGTAGTAGGCGGTGTCCTGGCCGCGGTGCAGGCCGACGTCGAAGACCAGGTCCTCCTCCACCGCCACGCCTCAGAGGTCGGGCTCTTCGGTGGGACGGCGGAATTCACGGCGCTGCTTGCGGCTGGGGGGTTTGTTGTCCCCGAGGGGGAGGTAGTGCTCCCGCAGCACCCGCTTCGAGCTCGCCGCCGACTTGATCACCTCGTCGCGATAGGTGAGGCCGCCGCGCCAGGCCCGGTGTGCCGTCGCCAGCCAGGCCGAGATCCCCCGCTCGAACACCCAGGCCGGCGAGAGCAGGGCCGAGCTGAACGGGAAGACGCGACGGCCTCCGGCCCGGCGACGGCCGATCTCGGCGACGGCGACGGTCGCGGCGGCGGCCTGGGCGACGGCCTTGCCCCTGCCGGAGGCCACGGCGCCGACGGTGGCGGGCGGGACCGCGAGCCAGGAGGCCATCCGCAGGGGCATCGCGAAGTCCTCGTAGGCGTGGCGGACGCGCTGCTCCAGGAACCGCCCGGTCGAGGGTGGGACCCGGCGGACGTAGAGGCTCGGGACCGTGACCACGCTGCCCCCGCCGGCCTCGACGGTGCGAATCAGCTCCAGGTTCTCGAACAGCATTTCGCCGTCGTAGCCCTTCAGCAGCTCGATGCTCGACCGCATCACGCCGAGGGTCCCGGGATAGTCGTTTCCGAAGGCGCGGTTGAGGAGCGTCCGCGCCGTGTCCCAGCGGGCGTGCCACGGCATCGGCTCGAAGTAGTTCTGAGGCCGGACCAGGTCATGGCGCCGCAGCAGGTCCGCCATCCGCCAGAGGCCCTCGTGGTCGTAGCGAACGTCGTCGTCGGCGATCACCACCGACTCGTTCCTGGCGTGGCGCAGACCGGTGAGCACCCCGGCCACTTTCCCCATCGGCATCTCGCCGAGGTCCCAGTCGGGCCAGATGTGCGATATCCGGTCGCTCCAGGCCTCGCGGTTGGCGGTGAAGACGGGAGGTGGAGAGCCGTCGACCACGATCACCTCGTCGCAGATGGCGCACAGTTCCTCGAGGTAGGCGCCCAGCTCGGCGCGACTGTTACCGTCGCCCCACCGGAGCGGCAGCAGGTAGGTCAGCTTGAGAGGGTCAAATGGGGAGTTCACAACCAACCCCGTACGCGCTCTCACGCTGTTGACCCGTAGTTACTATTCTCAGTGCCCGTGACGGCGGGAGCGACACACGGGCCAGAGGCGTTAG
>JBIOTO010000033.1:0-2799 GCA_044865945.1 Solirubrobacterales bacterium | reverse complement strand
CGTTCCCCACTTCGAGAAGATGCTCTATGACAACGCGTTGCTGGCCCGCGCCTACCTGCACGGCTGGCAGGTGCTCGGACCGCGCATCTCGCGCAGCATCCAGCCCAGCGTCTCCTCGCAAACGCGGCGGTAGCGCGCGTGCCCGAGCACCTGCCAGCCGTGCAGGTAGGCGCGGGCCAGCAACGCGTTGTCATAGAGCATCTTCTCGAAGTGGGGAACGAGCCAGATCGCGTCGACCGAGTAGCGGGCGAAGCCGCCGCCGAGCTGGTCGTAGATGCCGCCGGCGAGCATCCCGTCGAGGGTGCGTTCGACCTCCTCGGTCTCACCGCGCGCCATCAGCAGCTCCAGCGAAGAGGCCGGCGGGAACTTGGGGGCGCCGCCGAAGCCGCCGTGGCGCCGGTCGGCTGCCGCCAGAAGGCGCTGGACCGCCTCCTCGAGGTCGGCATCGCCGGGTAGGTCGTCGCGCGGCTCGACGTTGCCCACCGCGCTGAGGCTCTCCCGCACCCGCGGTGCGCGTTCGCGGAGCTCCTCGCGCTGGGTCTCGAAGGCGTGGACGACCGCTTCCATCACCATCCGGAAGCTCGGCATGCCGCGGCTCTCGTCGGGCGGGAAGTAGGTGCCGCCGTAGAAGGGGACGCCGTCGGGGTCGAGAAAGACGGTCATCGGCCAGCCGCCGTGGCCGCTGATCGCCTGCACCGCCTCCATGTAGATCGCGTCGACGTCGGGGCGCTCCTCGCGGTCGACCTTGACGCTGACGAAGTGCTCGTTCATGTAGGCGGCGGTCTCGGGGTCCTCGAAGGACTCGCGCTCCATCACGTGGCACCAGTGGCAGGCCGAGTAGCCGACCGAGAGCAGGATCGGCAGGTCCTCCTCGCGGGCGCGGTCCAGCGCCTCGGGACCCCACGGGTACCAATCCACTGGATTGTCGCGATGCTGCAGCAGGTACGGGCTGGTCTCCTGGGCGAGGCGGTTGGCCATCGCCTTGAACCTACCCGGCAGCGGGCAAATCGAGTATTTGCCTGCAGCGCTCGCTGAAAGTAGGGCCGACAGCGGGATTTCCAGCTGAAATTGGACGCTTTGTCGGGTTGGCCGATCTACGGTCTCTCAGATGAAGGGCCCGCAAGGACCAGGGCAGGCCGATCCTGCCGTCGACGCGGCGCTGGCGAAGCTGGCGCCGGAGGACCGCGCGGTCGTGCGCGGGGCGCTGGACAAGGCCGAGAAGACCGAGGCCGAGCTGCGCTTCCTCGCCGACCACGACTCGCTGACCGGCTTGCTGAACCGGCGCCGCTTCCGCGCCGAGCTCGACCAGTACGTCTCCTTCACCGCCCGCTATGGCGGTCGCGGCGCGGTGATGGTGATCGACATCGACGGGCTGAAGCGGGTCAACGACAGCTTCGGTCACCAGTCCGGCGACACCCTGATCCGGCGGGTCGCCGAGATCCTCCGCGAACGGGTGCGGACCACCGACTTGGTGGCGCGGCTCTCCGGCGACGAGTTCGCGGTGCTGATGCCGCAGACCGACACCGCCGGGGCGACGCAGCTGGGTGAGGACCTGCGCAACCAGGTGGCCGAGGGGCTGCCGGCCGGCAACGCGGAGCTCGAGGGGGCGACGATCAGCGTCGGCATCTCGATGTTCGGCGGCCAGGGCGAGGTTGCCGCCGAGGCGGTGCTGGTCGCCGCCGACGAGGCGATGTACCAGGCCAAGAAGGAGGGCCGCAACCGGATCATGCTCTTCCACACGCCGGGCGAGAACGGGGAGAAGGCCGAACGGACGCAGACGACGAGCGCGAGGATCCGCGACGCTCTGACCCAGAACCGCCTGCGGCTGGCGACGCAGCCGATCCGCAGCCTCGCCTCGGGCGGGATCGAGCGCTACGAGCTGTTGCTGCGGATGACCGGCGAGCACGGCGAACTGCTGCCCGCCTCCTCGTTCATCGAGGCGGCGGAGCGCTCGGGGATGGTCCAGGAGCTCGACCGCTGGGTGGTCGCCCGGGCGCTGGAGCTGATCGCCGAGCGCGAGCGCGCCGGCGAGCCCGTCTCCCTGCACATGAACATCTCCGGCGTCTCGCTGACCGACCTCTCGGTGCTCGAATTCATCGAACGGCGGCTGGACGAAGGCGAGGCCGACCCCGCCCGCTGCACCTTCGAGCTGACCCAGACCTCGCGGGTCGAAGACTTCGACGCCGCCGCCGGTTTCGCCGACCGCCTGACCGAGTTCGGCTGCGAAGTCGCGATCGACGACTACGGCGCGGGCTTCGGCCCCTTCGCCTTCCTCAAGAAGGTCCCCTTCGACGTGATCAAGATCGACGGGACCTTCATCCGCGACATGCCCCGCAACGACGCCGACCAGCTCGTCGTCAAGGCGATCGTCGAGATCGCCCGCGGGCTCGGCAAGCGGACGATCGCCGAGTTCGTCGAGGACGAGGACACCAAGCAGTTGCTGCGCGAGTACGGCGTCGACATGGCGCAGGGGTACCACCTGGGCCGCCCGGTGGACTCCGCGGAGTTAAGTGCCGCCTAGTCAGCAACCACGTAGTCCCGGGCAGCTACCAGGTGGGATAGTCACGAGTTGATATCCGGCCACGCCGCCGCCATGGAGAGGCCAAGCCGGATGAGGTTGAAGAGGGAGACGGTGAGGCCGGCGACAACCGCAAGCGTGGCTGCGTGGTCGTTGTTGAAGAGGCTCCAGTAGGCGTAGAGGATGAATCCGATCGCGCCAATCAGCAGCCCGAGCATCATCACCACCTCGAAGAGGCCGCGAAGGTTGGCGACGGCACCTGGTCGTTCAGGTTTGAGGTC
>JBIOTO010000032.1:0-4348 GCA_044865945.1 Solirubrobacterales bacterium | reverse complement strand
GGATTCGGGCAGCTCGGGGGGCCGCTGCTCGCCGTCTGGGGTCATGAAAGGCTAGAAATCATGGCGATGTACTCGGTCATCCGCCTCCCAGCCTCCTGCCGCTCATGAGCGGCGGCGAGACGATCGGAGTCGATCTCGGGGGCACGAAGATGCTCATCGGGATTCTTTCCGAGGCCGGCACCGATCCCCTTTACGAGCAGCGCGAGGCGTCCACCGGCCAGACCGAGGACGAGCTGGTCGAGCTGCTGGTCCGCGAGGTCACCGAGGCTCGCGACGCCCGCCCCGACGTCGAGGCGGTCGGGCTGGGGATCCCGGCGACGATCGACCACGACGACGGCATCGCCGTCTCGGCGGTCAACCTGCCGCTCGCCGACCTGGCGATCCGCGACATCGTCAGCGAGCGGGTCGGCCTGCCGGTCTTCGTCGACAACGACGGCAACGTCGCCGCCTACGCCGAGTACCTCTTCGGCGCCGCCCAGGGGATGCCGCACATGGTGATGCTCACGGTCGGCACCGGAATCGGCGGCGGTCTGGTCCTCAACGGTGAGATCTACCGCGGCTCGACCGGGGCGGGGGCCGAGCTGGGCCACGTCGTGATCCAGGCCGACGGACCGCCCTGCCAGGGCAACTGCCCCAACCACGGCTGCGTCGAGGCGCTCGCCTCGGGGACGGCGCTCGGCCGCGAGGGGCGGGCGGCGGCGGAAAGCTCGCCGGACTCGGCGCTCGGCAAGGTGCTGGCCGAAGGCGGCGAGGTCGACGGCAAGGCCGTCACCGAGTGTGCCCTGGCCGGCGACGAAGTCGCGATCGGTGTCTTCGACCTGATCGGCGGCCGGCTCGGGGTCGCCTGCTCCAGCCTCGCCAACATCTTCCAGCCCAACGCGATCGTCGTCGGCGGCGGCGTGATCGCGGCCGGCGACCTGCTGCTGGAGCCGGCCCGGCGCGAAGTCCGCGACAGGGCGCTGAACCCGATGAACAAGACGCCGATCCTCGAGGCGACGCTCGGCAACGACGCCGGGATGATCGGCGCCGCGGCGATGGCGCGCGACGAACTCGCCAAGGTCGCGGGCTGATGCCCGGCGCCCTCGTCGTCTGTCCCACGCCGATCGGCAACCTCGACGACGTCACCTCGCGAGTGCGCGAGGCGCTTGTCAGCGCCGACTTCATCGCCTGCGAGGACACCCGCCGCACCGGCTCGCTGCTGGACAAGCTGCGGATCCGGCCGGCGCCGCCGCTGCTCTCCTTCCACGAGGGCAACGAAGCGGCGCGGGCGGTGGAGCTCTCGCAGCGGATCGAACGCGGCGACGTCGTCGCCCTCGTCTCCGACGCGGGGATGCCGGCGATCTCCGACCCCGGCTACAAGCTGATTCGCCGCTGCATCGACCGGGCGCTGGAGGTGACGGTGCTGCCGGGCCCATCCGTCGTGCCGGTCGCCCTCGTCGCCTCCGGCCTGCCGACCGACAAATGGCGCTTTGAGGGCTTCATGCCGCGCCGGGCGGGGGAGATGGAGCGGGTCCTGCGCTCGGCCGAGACCGTCGTCGCCTTCGAGTCCCCGCGCCGCGTCGGCGAGTCCCTCGCCGCCCTGGCGTCCCTCGCCCCCGACCGCGAGGCGGCCGTCTGCCGCGAGCTGACCAAGGTCCACGAGGAGGTGGCCCGCGGCTCCCTGGCCGAACTAGCCCGCCGCTTCCGCACCGACACCAAAGGCGAGATCGTCTTAGTCATCGGCCCAGCCGCCTCCAGCGAGCACGACAAAGACGTCGGCTTCGCAGTCGACGCGCTGCGTCACCTGGTCCAGTCCGGCGCGAGGCCGCGAGCGGCCGCGAGCGTCGTCGCGGCGCTTACGGGGACGCGAGCGAACGATCTCTATAAGGCGTTGACGGGGCGCGAGGCGCGGCGCTGAAGAGGTCGTCTTGGTGTTTCTTGCGGGGATGCGTTAGACCTGAAGGGAAAGGCGGTTCTCGTCCTCCTCAAGGTCCAGGTATGCCCAGAAAGCGGGATGGATTTGGTAATCAGGCAGTGGTTCCCCTTGTTGCCGCCGCTTTCTCAACAGTACCTCCGCCCGCTGTTTTTCTCGAGGTGAGTCAGTGAAGATGCATTCATCTGCCCCAACAACAGTCCCGAGGAAACTTAGGTCTCGTAAAACCTCAATGGCATGTCCATAGTCTGAATTAGCGACGCCGGCCGAGTGGAGTAACTCATTCACGTCAGGCTCTCTCAGCCGCGTTAGAGCTCCTGCAAACTCGAGTAGGACATTTTCGATTCCATCTAAGCGTTGTTGTCCCTCAACCAATGCGGCCTCGAAAGCAAATAGCGAATACTCGAGCTCGGCAGCAATGAGGTCGTCCTCCTCGACACGAGGATGGCGTCGCCCGACCGCCTGGTCAATTGCAGCACGGGTTAGGTAAAGGAGGTCGCGCGGACGGGGCAAGCAGCGTTCTATTAGCCAGTCCGTGGTTTTGGTTTTTCCCATCACTGGGCAGAAGTAACGTTTCCAGAGCTCTTTTCCTGCTACCTCTCGATCTTGTGCCGCAATGTACCTCTGCTCAACGACCTCGAGCAGATCCGCTTCAGCGGGCCAACGGATTCGGTGCACCGGCAGCTTGTCTGGCTCTCGCGCAAGGGACGAAACGGTGGCGAAAATATCGCTACGAATGAAGAGCGAAAGCGATATCGGCACGCCGCTTCCGCGCGCTGCCCTTTCCATGTCCTGGCGAAACGAATCCATGCAAGCCAGTAAGCCAAGTAGAAGGCGCGAGAGCTGAGGAGCATCTGCTTCCTTGTCCCAGGCCTTGTCGAGGTTGTCCACAAGTATCGAAACTCTTTCTCGTCGGGCCAGCACTGGACCGAGGAGCTCCCGTAGCTGTCGCAAGGGTCCTTGATGGAGCACCTCAGAAATACGCTGCCTTGCATCGGCAAGACCATCAACCGCTCCGATTTGAACTAGGTCTTCGACTGCCCGCTCCAGACGGGAGGCAAAGTCTCGCTTCATCCAGGACTCGTTCTTCGAAACAAACTCGAGGAGCTTCCACTCTGGATCGTCCGGAACAGAGCCAGCCGGTCTTCGGCTGAGATCCTCTTCCACTGCGACGGCCAACTGCGTTGCAAGAAGGTACTTCCACAGGCTCTCCGCCACGTAGCCCTTGGTGTCATGTTCTTCGAAAACCTTGAAGAGCCGCACCAGTCCATTGAGGTCGTAGCCGGGCGGCTTGATCGTGCAGACCAGCTTCCTGGCGTCGCTCCGTAAGGCCGCCTCGGATCGGATCGCAGCAGCCGACTTGCCCGTTCCCTTCGAGCCCACGTAGACCCGGCTTGCTCCGGAGAGGATCTCGCGATATGCAGCCGTCTCCACGTAGTAATGCTCCAGCCCTACCACCTCGTTCTCGGCTACATACTCACCGAGATCAACTGACTTCAACTCAGTGGAGAGCTTCAGAGCCGCCGCGACATCACGGGTCTCAGCGAGACGACCGCGGAGCGGCTCAAGCGTTCGACCAAGCCAGTGATCTAGCCGAGTCCGACAAGAGGCCGCGTCCTCATACCGATACAGCAGATCCCGATAATCAAGAGCAGAGACGTAGTCGCTCTCAGCCAGCATGAGAAGCGGCTTGTTCATTCCTTTTGCCAACCCCGCAACCAGGGAGGCGCGCGCATTGTGTGCAGCGGAACCCGAGCGTCGATTGGCGGCTAAGTGAACCACGGCCGCCTCAGTCGTATAAAGATGTTGGGCGAACCAGGCGAGGGTCTGCACGCTCGCCTCGCGGGGATCGGCCGTGACAAGTGGCAACTCAGAAGAAGTTCGGGTGCCCAAAAGGCCCAGCACCGCCCTTCCCGCATCGGTTTGGGTTGGCTCGGCTAGATAAAAGACCGATGGCGGCCGGCCGGCCTTTAGTTGTGGTTGCAGAGTGGCTTCAAAAATGGCCTCCCCCTGCAGGTCGGGTCGTTCCTCCATGAAGGCTCCGACGATTTCATCTGAAGTGCTGAACTGGACCCGACCGAGCTGATCTAGGAGTCCGATGGCGTTCCAGTCGGACTTCCGTGCCTCATCCGTGATATCGCGGATGGGCCAGATCCTTCGGTTGGCGCCAATAGCGATGCCGACCTCGAAAAGAACATTCTCGTTTAGCTGCGTTAGATCGAAGACGGCTAGATCTGCGGACCTGATCGCCTTCTCGATCTCGGGAAGGAGCAGATTACCTGCGACTCTCAGATCCTCCCAGGTTCGAAGATCGACCCCACCGGTCTTGCCTATTTGGTCGCTTGCCGTACGGATGGTGTCCGCAAGGACAGGAGGGTCCGAGGCGAAGCCTACGAAGACGTTGCTGGTGACCATGGCCCCTTTCGGCTCGGGAAT
>JBIOTO010000031.1:0-26033 GCA_044865945.1 Solirubrobacterales bacterium | reverse complement strand
CTGACCTCCCTGGGTTCCTCGCCTCTGAGTGCACTTCTCTCGCCGAGTGGTCTGTGCGAGGAACAGGACGCCGGTCGGCCAGGGGGACACCGTCCCTCCAAACGGAAGCGTTCGGAGGTTCAGCTGTCCAGCGAGACCGCAAAAGAGTCCGCATAGCGAACCTTTCTGCGGTCTCGTGGAACAGCGTCTGCCGAAAGCTGTCGAGAGAGCGCGCCGGTGGGGGTGCCCCGGGTACTCAGCATGGAGCCGCGCCACAAACGCTCGAGGCGTCAGCAGATATGCGATTCACGCGGCGGAGGTGCTCCCGTGGCACCCCCGCCGGCGCGCTCATTTCGAGTGCTTAGTCCTTAGCTGCCGATGTAACCAGCCGATTCGAGGTACGCCTTGGCCGCGGCCTTGGGCGTTTCCTTTTCGAGTTCGACCCGAGCGTCAAGCTCCTGCATGACTTTCAGGTCAAGCCCTTCCTGCACCTGCAGGATCGTCTTTTCGTAGTCCGGCCCCGCTTCTTCGGCCACCTTCTGGGTGGTGACGAAGATGACGTTGCCGGCCGGGAAGACTTCCTTGTCGTCTTCGAGGATGACGAATTTGTCGCTCTCGGCCGAGAGCTGCGGGTCGGTGGTGAAGAGGATCGAGAGATCCGCCTGACCCTTTTCCAGCACCGTGTAGCGGAGGCCGATGTCGACCGGGGTGAAGGACTTGAATTTCAGCCCGTAGAGGCTTTCCAGCCCGGCCAGGCAGTCGATCCGCTGGCGGCACTCGGGGGAGCCGAAGAGGCTCAGTTTTTCCGAGACGCCTTCGAGGTCGGAGACCGTTTTCAGGTCGTATTTTTTGGCCGTCTCGGTCGTCGTCCCGACCGCGTTGGCGCTGGCGAACGGCGTCGGTTCGAACGCCTCCAGGCCTTCCTTTTCGAATTCTGCGTTCGCCTTTTCCCACGCTTCCGTCGCGTCGGCAGGCACTTCTTCGGGTTCGAGACCGAAGAACGAGGTGAGGGCCGTGCTGGCGTACTCCGGGTAGCCGGAGATCTGCCCCGTCTTCACAGCTTTCTGGGCCACGGTTTCGGAGCCGAGGTTGAGCGCGCTCTTCACCTTGTAGCCGGCCGCGGTCAGGGCCTGGGCGTAGATTTCGCCGAGGATTTCCTGTTCGGGGAAGTTCTTCGAGCCGATCGTCAGGCTGACCTTCCCGTTGTCGGGGTTGGACTGGATGGCGCCGGCCTCGCCGCCTTCGGTCGAGCCGGAGGTGGTGCTGTCATCGCTACCGCACGCGGCGATGCCGAGCGCCAACGCGAGTGCGGCTAGAGCGGCAAGCAGCGCTCGCCATCTCGTCTTGTCGATCCTCACTTGATGCCTCCTTGGGGTGGTTTGGTGGACGAGTCGGAGTGAGTTGTTGTTACGCAGTCTTTACCTTCAGCCCGTCGGAAGTCATGCGGCGCTGCAGGAGGGCGAGCAAACCCTCGAGCGTGAGGGCGAGAAGGGCGACGAGGATCGCCCCGGCAAGTAGGCCGTTTTCGCCGTAGACGTTGCGGTTGAGGATTAAGTCGCCGAGCGTTTCCACGCCGGCGAGCGGGGCGATGGTCGCGGTGGCGACGATGACGATCGCCGCCCCGCGGATTCCGCCCATCACGGTCGGAACCGCCAAGGGCAGCTCGACCTTGCGGATGATGCTGAGCTCGCTCATGCCCATTCCCCGGGCGGCGTCAACCGCGGCAGGGTCCACCTGGCGAACGCCGACATAGGCGTTGACCAGGATAGGGGCGATGCCGAGCAAAGCCAGAGCCGGTGCGACGTTTCGCATACCGATTCCGATCAGGGTCGCCACCAGCGCGATCACCGCCAGCTCGGGAATCGCCCGCCCGGCGTTCCCGATGCCTACGGCGAGGAGTTCGCCCCTGCCCTTATGACCCAGGTAGAGGCCGAGCGGCAGGGCGACGAGCAGAGCGATGGCGAGGGCGAGAAACGTCACCTCGAGGTGCCCGACTAGCAATTCCATCGTCTTGTCGAAGCCCCCGACCTCCTTGCCTCCGGTGACGTTCGATTCCTGGGGACTGAAGATGAATTCGACGGCGCCGCCGAAGGAGGCTGAGGTGAAATGGAGGTTCACCTCAGCTTCGCCTTTCGCCATGGCGTGAGCAGTCGCTGGGCCGTCAACAGCATCAGGTCGAAGGCCAGCACCATCAGGGCGATGATCGCGACGGCGATGAGGATCGCGGTCGGGAAATTGAAGTTCGAGCCGTACATCTGAGTCCCCAACCCACCGGCGCTGATCAGGACGACCAGGGTCGCGATGGCGATCGTGCTGGCGGTGGCGATCCGCAGTCCGGCGATGATCTCGGGCGTCGCCAGTGGCAGCTCGACCTTCCAGAGGATTTGACGATTCGTCAGTCCCATTCCCCGGGCCGCGTCCTTGACCGAGTCGGGGACGTTGTCCAGGCCCAACATGGTGTTGCGGTAGATGATCTGCAGGGTGTAGGCGGAGAGGACGATGATCGCCGTGTCCCTGCCGAACCCGGTCACCGGCAGCAGGAGAAAGAAGAAGGCGATGCTGGGAATCGTGTAGAGGACTCCGGTTGCGGCGAGCAGCGGCGGCTGCAGCCAGCGGGTGCGATGGGCGAATAGCGCCAGCGCAAACGCGATGGCGAAGCCGATCACGATCGAGAGAAGGACGATTTCCAGGTGCTGCTGGGTCGGCGTCCCGTATCGGTCGAGGTTTTCCTTGGCCCAGTCGAAGCAGAAGAGGTGGTTTTCGTTCGCCTGGCACGGCAACGTGTCGCTGGTCCGTTCTTTGAAGAAGTCGCCGCCGACTTCGCCGGCCGCCGCGATCAGCGTCAGGTCAGCCATGCGGCCGCTCCACGGCCGGGTGCTCGTCGCTCTTCGCGTCCGGCGAGGCGAGGAACTCGGAGATGATCTCGACCGAGAGGACGCCGATGATCCGCCGCTCGTGGTCGACCACCGGCGCGTACTGGGCCTCGCCCTGGAGCAGGTCGGCGAGGGCGTCGCGCATCACGTCGTCCAGCTCCAGCACCGGCCCCAGCGGCGAGTCGGGCCGACTGGGGACAGTCTCGGCGGCGAGGTCGCGCTCGCTGAGCCAGCCGAGTGGCCGCCGCTCGTCGTCGACCAGCAGGGGATAGGCGACTTCGACGTCGGGCGAGGCCAGCTTCGCCCGCACCTCGGACGTCGCCTGGCCGACGTGCGCCAGCGGCGCCTCCCAAAGGTTGATGTCCCGCACCCGCATCAGCGCCAGCCGCTTCAGCGCCCGGTCGGCGCCGACGAAGTCCTCGACGAACTCGTTGGCCGGCGCCATCAGCAGCTCCGCCGGGGTCGCGTACTGCTCGACCCGGCCGCCCTCGCGCATCACCGCGATCCGGTCGCCCATCTTGATCGCCTCGTCGATGTCGTGGGTGACGAAGAGGACCGTCTTGCGGATCTCCGCCTGGAGGCGGAGGAACTCGTTCTGCAGGCGCTCGCGGTTGATCGGGTCGATCGCCCCGAAGGGCTCGTCCATCAGCATCACCAGGGGGTCCGCCGCCAGCGCCCGCGCCACCCCGACCCGCTGCTGCTGGCCGCCGGAGAGCTGCGCCGGGTAGCGGTCGCCGAGCTCGGGGTCGAGCCCGATCAGCTCCAGCAGCTCCGCCGCCCGCTCTCGCGTCCGCTCCTTCTTCCAGCCGAGCAGCTGGGGGACGGCGCCGATGTTCTCGCTGATCGTGCGGTGGGGGAAGAGCCCGATCTGCTGGATCACGTAGCCGATCTCCCGCCGCAGCTGGGCGGGCTCGCGGTCGCGGACCGAGCTGTCGCCGATCAGGACGTCGCCGGAGGTGATCTCGACCGTGCGGTTGACCATCCGCATCGCCGTCGTCTTGCCGCAGCCCGAGGGCCCGACGAGAACGCAGATCTCGCCCGCCGGGACCTCAAGGGTGAGGTGGTCGACGGCGGGCTCCGAGGAGCCGGGGTAGACCTTGGTCGTCTCCTCGTAGCGGACCGAGGAAGCTGACGGGGCGTCGCTCACAGGCCCAGTCTCCCCGCTCGCTCGGCGGCGCGCACGACGATTTCCTCCAGGCCCGGGACCTCGCCGTCGCGCATCAGCACCTGGCCGGCGACGACGGTCGTGTCGACGACCGCGCCGGAGGCGGCGTAGACGAGGTCGGCGGTCAGCTCGCCGACCCCCAGCTCCGGCGCGTCGGGCCGGAGGAGGAGGAAGTCGGCGGGCGCGCCGGGCTCCAGCGCGGTGGCGCCGAGGCGCGGGGCGCGGGCGCCGGTGGCGACCGCCCAGGCCTCGGCGGCGTCGATCGCGGTCGGGTCGGCGGCGGCGTGCTTCTGGGCCAGGGCGAAGGTCTTCAGGTCGGCGAGCAGGTCGAGCGAGTCGTTGGACCCGGCGCCGTCGGTGCCGAGTCCGACGGCGACGCCGGCCGCCTTCGCGGCGGGGTGGGGGAAGACGCCGCCGACCGCGAGCTTCATGTTCGCCACCGGGTTGGTGACGACGGTGGCGCCGCGCTCGGCGACCAGCGCCAGCTCGTCGGGGTCGAGCCAGACCCCGTGGGCGAGGACGGTGCGCTCGCTCAGCAGCCCGAGCCGGTCGAGGTAGAAGGCCGGTCGCTCGCCGTGCTCGGCGAGGCAGTCCTGGACCTCCCGCTCGGTCTCGGAGAGGTGGATCTGGACCGGCAGGTCGCGTTCGGCGCTGAGCTCGGCGATCCAGCGCAGCGACTCTTCGCTGACGGTGTAGATCGCGTGGGGGGCGAGGGCGGGAGTGATCTCGGGTCCATACCCACTTAGGGCATCCAATCCACGCTGGGCGGCGTCGCGCAGCTGCTCGGGACTGCCGTTCAGGTCAAAGAGGGGGGCGCCGATCGTCGCCCGGATGCCGCTGTCGGCGACCGCCCGCGCCGTCGCCCCCGGCTGCCAGTACATGTCCCAGAAGCGGGTGGTGCCGCCGCGGAGCATCTCCGCGCAGGCGAGGCGCGCCCCCCAGTAGACGTCGTCGGTGTCGAGCTTCGCCTCGACCGGCCAGATCTTCTCTTCCAGCCACGGCATCAGCGGCAGGTCGCCGCCGGAGCCGCGGAACAGGGTCATCGCCGCGTGGGTGTGGCCGTTGACCAGCGGCGGCACCAGGTGCGCGCCGCCGGCGTCGATCGTCTCGTCCCCAGGCGCGGGCGTCACTTCGGGTCCCAGCGCCGCGATCGCTCCGTCCGCGCAGCGAACCCCGACGCGGGTGCCGTCCCAAAGCGCGTTGGTGACCGCCAACGTCATCGCGTGGTTCCTTTGTCCGGATATAGAGGACAAAGGAACCACGACTTCCGGGCGCTCACCGGCCCACCGCCCCGAGGCGCGGCAGCACGGCCTCCAGTCCCTCGCGCAGGCGCTCGGCGTTGATCAGGCGGTCGGCTTCCATCCCGGCGGTGCTGACCTCCTCCGCGGCAAGGCCGTTGGCGAGGTTGTCGACCACGCAGAGCGCGGCGTAGTCGAGGCCGAGCTCGCGGGCGACCACGCACTCGGAGGCGAGCGTCATCCCGACCACGTCGGCGTGCGCCGCCATCAGCCGGATCTCGGCCGGCGTCTCGAAGCGCGGGCCGCGCGCCTGCCAGTAGACGCCGCCGTCGCGGGGCGCCTGGCCGCCCTCGCCCCAGGCAGCGATCACTTCCTCGCGCCAGCGCGGCGAGAAGCCGGGGGCCGAGTGGGCGCGCTGGTCGCCGAAGATCGAGTCGCCGAGATTGAGGGCGATGAAGTCGTCGGGGCAGACCAGAGCGCCGACGTCGAGCTCGCCGGGCTTCAGCGAGCCGACCGAGCCGATCGCCAGCACCCGGTCGCAGCCCTGCTCGGCAAGCGGCCGCAGGCTCGCCTCGTGGTCGATCATGTGGGGGAGGGCGAAGGCACCGTCGGCGTTATGGCGCTGGACGATCGCCGCCCCCTGCGCCGCCGCCGCGGCGGTGATCTCCTCGCCGCCGGGGCCGAGGGCGTTGCTGCCGAGGATCACCGCCAGCCTTCCCATCTGCCGATCCTATGCAGCTTCAGCCGCCGCGATGCGCCTTGAAAGCGGCCGCCGCCTCGTCGTGGTCGACGATCGGCTCCGGGTAGTCGAGCCGCTCGAACCCCTTCGCCAGCCAGGGACGGAGGATCTCCTTTCGCCCGAGCGACTCCAGCTCCGGCAAGTAGCGCCGCACGTAGGTGCCGTCGGGGTCGAAGCGCTGTGCCTGGCGCAGCGGGTTGAGCACGCGGTTGGGGCGGGTGTCGTTGCCGGTCCCCGCGACCCATTGCCAGTTGCCGGCGTTGTTGGCGATCTCACCGTCTGAGAGCAGATCCCAGAAGTGCCAGGCGCCCTCGCGCCAGTCGACGTAGAGGTCCTTGCAGAGGAAGGAGGCGACGGTCATCCGCGCCCGGTTGTGCATGAAGCCCTCCGCGGCCAACTGCCGCATCGCCGCGTCGACCAGCGGGTAGCCGGTGCGGCCCTCGCGCCAGGCCTCGAAGGCCCGCTTCGAGCGCGACCAGCGGTCGCGTCGCGGCCGGTAGTCGCGGCGGGGGAGGGAGGGGTTGGCGGCCAGCACCTGGTGGTGGAAGTCGCGCCAGCAGAGCTGCCGCGCGAAGGCCGCCCCGCCCCGCCGCTCGCCCGCCTCGTGGGCCAGCTCCAGCGGCGAGACGCAGCCCCAGCGCAGGTGGGCGCTTAGCCGGGAGGTGGCATCGCCCGGCAGGTCGTCGTGCCGCCCTTCGTATTCCTCGACCCCGTCGCGGAGGAAGGCCCGCATCAGCTTCCGCCCCTCGCCCTCGCCGCCCGGCATGCGCCCCCGCGAGGGCCGGCCGTCGGTCAGCGACTCCAGCGCCGGCAGCCGCCCGCCCTTCAGCTTCGAGGGCGCCTTCAGCTTGCGTGGCGCCCCGAGCCGCTCCCGCCACGGCGTTTCGCCCCAGGCGCGGTGGTAGGGGCTGAAGACCTTGAAGTGGTCGCCGCCGGTCGGCGTCACCGCGCCGGGGGGGACCACGGTCACCCCGGGGTGGGCGGTGAACTCGATCCGCTCCTCCTCGCAGGCGCGCGCCAGCCGCTCCTCCCGGCCCCGCGCGTAGGCGCTCCAATCGGCGCTGACGTGCAGCCGCGTGACGCCGCACTCGCGCGCCACCGCGATCGCCTCCCGCACCGGATCGCCCCGCCGCACGTAGAGACGCGCCCCCATCCGCCGCAGCCGCTCGTCGAGGTCGCGCAGCGCCTCGAGCATGAACGCGACCCGGTTCGGCGCCGCGAAGCGCGAGGCCAGCAGCCGCTCGTCGAAGACGAACAGCGGCACCGTCCGCTCGGCCCTCGCGGCCGCCGCCAGGGCCGGGTGGTCGTGAACCCGGAGGTCGCGGTTGAAGAGGACGAGCGCGGTTTCGATTCGCATATGTTGAGGGAATGCAACGGGACGTGACTCAGGGCCACACGCAAGGCCGCGATTCGGGGCGGGAAGAGAGCGAAGAGGAACGCCTCGACCGCAACCTCTCCGAGATGCTGCAGGAGCTGCGGGTCGCCCTGCCCGGTGTGCAGGTCCTCTTCGCCTTCCTGCTGGCGGTCCCGTTCCAGCAGCGCTTCGCGGGAATCAGCTCCTTCCAGAAGGACGTCTATTTCGGGACGCTGATCTGCACCGCGATCTCGGCGGTGTTGCTGATGGCCCCGACCGCCTACCACCGGCTCACCTTTCGCTACCAGCAGAAGCGCCGGCTGGTCTTCTATTCCAACCGCTTCGCGATCGGCGGGCTCACCTTTCTCGCGATGGCGATGACCGGCGCGATCATGCTGGTCACCGACTTCCTCTTCAACACGGTCGCGACGGCGATCGTCACCGCCTTGACGGTGCTGGTTTTCGCGACCTTCTGGTTCGCGCTACCGCTGCACCGCCGGGTCAGCCTCTCGGCGGAGCAGGAGCCTCTAGGGAAGAGCGAAGAGCGCTGAGCTCCTCCTCGAGCTGGTCGAGGAAGGGCAGCTCCGGCGCCTTCTCACGCAGCAGCGCCAGGTCGGCTTCCCAGATCTCGACCTTTAGCTCGACCGGGACCTTGAATTCGTCCCGCACCGCGTCGCCTTCCTCGGCGTAGGCGGCCTGGAGAGTGACGACGTTGGTCAGCTTGTCGGCGCCGTAGATCGCCAGCGCGTCCGCCGGGGCGGCCGCGACCCGTTCGCGGTGCTCGGCCTTGCGCTCGCGGTAGGGCTCGATCGATTCGTCGTCGGTCAGCGCCCCGACCATCCCGGCCACATCGTCGCCGAACAGCTCGCGCACCTCGGCGAGCGTCGTCTCCGAGTCCTCGATTACGTCGTGCAGCAACGCCGCCGCCAGCACCTCGTCGCGGTAGCCGTGCTCCTCGAGCCTGGCCGCGACTGTGATCGGGTGCTCGACGTAGGGCATCCCGCCGCTGCCGTTGCGGACCTGCCCGGCGTGGGCCTTGCGCGCCTGTTCGAGCGCGCCGTGGACCAGCGGCGAGCGCCGGGCGGCTGCCTCGATCCTCTCGGCCGGGGACACGCCGCCAGGGTAGATGATCGCTTTCCTCAGGCCGGTGCCGCGGCCCGCGCCGGCAGCTCGTACTCGGCCCGCTCGGCGGCCAGCTCCAGTGTCGCCGGGTCGCCGCCCAGGGCCACCCACCGCTCGCGCGCGTCGGCGGCGAGCTGGTCGAGCTGCTCGTCGGAGTGGAGCGGGTCGTGGTGGAAGAGGACGGTGCGCTCGGCCGCGGTCCGGCGCGCGAAGCTGAGCGCGTGGGAGGTGGCGGAATGCCCCCAGCCGATGTGGTTGGGGTACTCGGCGTCGGTGTACTGGCCGTCGTGGATCAGCAGCGAGGCGTCGCGGGCGAGGTCGAAGCCGGAGATCCAGCTCTCCTCGAGCTCGTCGAGGTCGGCGCCCAGCGCCGGCTCGTGGTCGGGGATGTAGGCGAGCGAGGTGTCGCCGTCGTCGATCCGGTAGCCGAGGGTCGGGCCGCGGTGCGAGACCGAGGCGGCGCGGATCCGGGCCGAGCCGATCTCCCACTCGCTCTCCGGGCAGTGGCGGAAGGAGACGTCGCAGGGAAGCTCGCGGACCTCGACGGGGGAGAGCGGGGCGGAGATGTAGCGGGCGATGCGGTCGCGCAGCGAGGCCTCGGGGGAGGCCGGCCCCCAGATGACGATCTCGGTCTGGGGGCGGAAGGCGGGGGCGAAGAAGACCAGGCCCTGGATGTGGTCGAGGTGCAGGTGGGTGAGGAGGATGTGCAGCCGGGTCGGCTCGTCCGGCAGGGAGAGACCGAGGCAGCGGATGCCGGTGCCGGCGTCGAGCGCCAGCATCGAGCCGTCGGCCAGGGTGACGCCGACGCAGGAGGTGTTGCCGCCGTAGCGGATGGTTTCCGGCCCCGGGGCGGGGATCGAGCCGCGCGTGCCCCAGAGCTTGACCTTCACGCCGGCAGCGCTCCGTTGCCGTTGCGCAGCGAGGGCCAGAAGACGGCGATCGCGCCCTGGGAGCCGTGGGCGGTGAGGATCGGGAAGGCCGAGACCTCAACCTCGTGCTGGGTCCCGTCGGTCGAGCGGACGGTCAGCTCGGCGTGGGCCGGGCGGCCGGCGCGCACCGCGCGGACCAGCGGCAGGTCGTCGTAGGGGATCGGCTCGCCGCTCTCGTCGAAGGGGCCAAACAGCGAGCCCCACTCCTGCGGTCCGACGGTGCCGAGCTCCTCGAAGCGTTTGCCGAGCAGCATTCCCGCCGCCTCGTTGTAGAAGACGAGCAGGCCACCCTCGTCGACCAGGAAGGCCGGCGTCGAGAGCGCCGACATCAAATTCCGGGCAAGGATCAGCTCCAAGGGTCTCTGCGTCACAAATGACACTTTAGATCCCCGGTCTTTTAACCCTGGGGGAAAGCCGGGATTTGCGCTGCAGGAGCCAAGGTTCACCACTTTCCCGGGATGGCATCAAAGAAAGCGTGACTTTCGTCACTTAGCTGTGCTGGACCGGTGCTCAGCTCGTTTAGCCGGCTGCTTCGGCGCTGCGGAGGCCGCCTCTTGCCCAGAGAGCGAACAGGGCTGAGAGGGCTAGGCCTAGGGCGAAGGCGGCTCCTACTAGGACTGGGTCGCCAGAGATGAAGCCTCGGCCTGCCTCCAGGAGGGCGGTTACCGGGTTGATCGAGGCCACGGCGTGGATCCAGCCGCTCAGTAGGTCCAGGGGGACGTAGACGGGGGCGAGGAAGAGGATCAGGAAGACGGGGAACTGCATCAGCGGGCCGCCCTGGATCGAGCGGACTCGCAGGGCCACGCCGGCCGCCCACATCGTCGCGGCGACGTTGACCAGGACCGCGAGGGCGTAGAGGGCGACAATTTCCCCGGCGCTGCCGGCTACCTCCATGCCGGCGACGAGCGCCACCGCGGTGAGGATCGCCCAGGTGAGGAAGGAGCGGAAGATCGCCGCCAGGGCGTAGCCGAGGACGATGCCGCCGCGGCGGCTGGCGGCGAGCATGTAGCGGCGGCCGAAGCCGGTCTCGAAGTCACGCGCCATCGCGAAGCCGGTGAAGACGCCGCCGAAGGCCGCTGACTGCAGCAGCACGAAGACGAACTGGAAGGCGGTGTAGCCGCTGGGGAAGTCGAAGCCGGGGACGTCGCCGATCGCCGCGAGGCCGCCGGCGAAGGAGACGAAGAAGAAGAGCGGGAACAACACCGCCGGGATGAAGAAGGCTGGGTTGGTGAGGAAGTTGTGGATGCTGCGCCAGGCGACCGCGCGGGCGACGGTGAGCCGAGTGGCGGGAGTGGTGGGGTTCACGTGCGCACCAGCCTCGTCTTCAGGGCGCTGGTCGCGGCCGCCATCCCGAGGACGAAGATCGCCGCCGCGATCGCGAAGCCGAGCGCCAGGTCGCCGAGGTTCCAGCCTTCGATCAAAAGCGAGCGGAAGGCCTCCAGCAGGTAGGTGATCGGGTTGATGCTGGCGATCGTGTGGAACCAGTCGGTGGTCAGCAGGTCGAGCGGCAGCGCCATCGCCGAGAGGAAGAGGAAGACGAAGAAGACCGGGAAGAGGCCCTGGACCGCCTCGCCGGAGCCGAAGCGCAGGGCGGCGAAGAGGCCGATCGTGCCGAAGGCGACGGTGATCGAGACCGAGAGGGCGAGGATGACCAGCGCGCCCGCCGGGCCGGCGGCGAGTTCGGCGCCGGCGATCAGCCCGACCGCGAGGTAGACGATCGCCTGCACGACCCCGAGCAGGAAGGCCCCGGTCAGCAGGCCGCTGAGCAGGGCGACGCCGCGCAGCGGGGTGAGCGCGAGGCGGTTGAGGAAGCCGGTCTCGATGTCGCGGGCGAGGTCGGTGCCCGAGTTCATCACCGAGAAGAGGGCGCCCTGGATGAACGGCACCGCGAGGATGAAGGTGAGGTAGGAGTCGGTCGGGAAGCCGGGCAGGTTGGTCGCGTCTTTGAGCCCGCCGGCGTTGACCGCGAGCAGGAACATCGGGAAGACGAGGGCGGGGACGATCTGCGCCGGCTGGCGCAGGGTGCGCAGCGCCGAGCGGCGGGCGAGCTGGGTGACCTGGGTGCGGAGACCCGGACTCACGCCCCGACCGCCTCCGCCTCCGGTGCCGCGGTCTCCTCGTCAGCGCCCTCGAGCGAGCGACCGGTTTTGGCCAGGAAGACGTCGTCGAGCGAGGGCGCGTGCAGCTGCAGATTCTCGATCGCGATCCCCTCCGAGTCGAGCGCCCGCACCACCTCGGCGAGTTGCGACTCGCCGCCCTCGAGGCGGACGGAGACGCCGCGCGGGGAGGAGCCGGCCTGCTCGCCGAAGCGGCCGAGGACGGTGGCCATCCGCTCGCGCTCGGACTCCTCGCGGGGGACGGCTTCGACCGTCGGGCGGCCGATCTCGGCCTTCAGCTCGGCCGGGGTTCCCTCGGCGACGATCTTGCCGTGGTCGATGATCCCGACCCGGTTGGCAAGTGCGTCGGCCTCCTCCAGGTATTGGGTGGTGAGGAAGACGGTGACCCCGTCCTCGTTGGCGAGGCGGGCGACCTCTTCCCAGAGCGCGGTGCGGCTCTGGATGTCGAGGCCGGTGGTCGGCTCGTCGAGGAAGAGGATGCGCGGCTGGTGGGCGAGGGCGAGGGCGAGGTCGAGCCGCCGTTTCATCCCGCCCGAGTAGCCGCCGACCTTGCGGTCGGCGGCGTAGGCGAGGCCGACCCGCTCCAGCAGTTCGTTGCCGCGGGTCTCGCGCTCGGTCTTGTTGAGGCCGTGGAGGGCGGTCTGCAGGCGCATGTGCTCGCGGCCCGTGAGCAGCGGGTCGAGGGCGGCCTCCTGCAGGGCGGCGCCGATCGAGGCGCGCACCTTGGGGCCGTCGGCGACCACGTCGAAGCCGGCGACCCGGGCGGTGCCGGCGGTGGGAGGGAGGAGGGTGGTCAGCATCAGCACCGTCGTCGACTTGCCGGCGCCGTTGGGGCCGAGGAAGCCGTAGATCTCACCCTGGGCGACCTCGAGGTCGATGCCGTCGACCGCCCGCGGGCCGTTCTTGAACTCGCGGACGAGGCCTTCCACCTCGATGCCGCCAACCGGTGCGCTGCCGTCCATGCGCGTCCCTTCAATTGCTTACAACTCTCAATATTTGAGGTTATCAAAGATTGAGGTATAATAAATTTATGGATAAGGCGGCGACTTCCAAGAGCCGGAAGACGGCGAAGGCCGGAGACACCGGTCGCGAGGCCTGGGGACTCCTTTCGGGCCTCGTCTACCCGCCGCCGTTCCTGCCCCTCGTGCGCGAGCTCGACCTGCGGCCCGCCACCTTCGGCGCTCTGCGGCTGCTCGAAGAGCCGCGCACGATGAGCCAGCTTGCCGACCTGCTCCACTGCGACAACTCCAACGTCACCGGGATCGTCGACAATCTCGAAGAGAAGGATCTGGCGATTCGCTACCCCTCGGAAACTGACCGGCGGATCAAGGTGGTCGAACTGACCGTCAAAGGCGAAATTCTCATGCGGCGCGTCCGGCGCGAGCTGGCAAAGCCCCCCGAGTGGGTTAGGGGCCTCTCCGCCGAGGACCAAGCGGCACTGCGCAACATCCTCCAGCGCGCAGCCGACGCCAGAAACGCGTAGAACTCCGGTCCGTGAAGGAGCGGACCCGCACCTACGGCCTGGCGATGGCGCTCAACCTGCCCGTGGCCTGGTGGGGCCGGCTGCAAGTGGAGGGCCTCGAGGCGATACCCGAGTCCGGGCCGCTGCTGATCCTCGGCAACCACGACAGCCACTGGGACCCGGTGATGGTCGGCATCGCCGCCCGCAAGCGGCGCCAGATCCGCGCCCTGGCCAAATCGGAGCTCTGGGACGTGCGCGGCCTCGCCCCGATCCTCAACGGCATGGGCCAGATCCCGATCCAGCGCGGCAAGGGGGACAAGGACGCGCTGGCGAAAGCGATCGAGACGCTGCGGGCCGGCGCCTGTATCGGCGTCTTCCCCGAGGGCACCCGCTCCAGGGGCAAGGTCCTGCGCGCGCGCAGCGGCATCGGCCGCCTGGCGCTGGAGGTGCCGGAGGCGCACGTCACCCTGGTCGCGATCGAGGGCACCTCCGACCTCACCGGCTTTCCCCGCCGCCCGCGGCTCCGGATCCGCTTCTTCGACCCGGCCGGCGGCCAGCCCCGCCCCGGCGAGGACCCCGGCGAGCTCTCCGCCCGCCTCCTGGCCGAGATCCGCGACCAGGTTCCGCCCTCGCTCAGCTATCGCAAGCGCGCCAAGCTCAGCGGCGTCGCCGAGGACTGACCGCCCGGCTGATCCGCCCCAGGACCGCGGAACGTTCGCCGTGGATCTGGTTCCAGGTGACTCGCAGCACCCGATAGCCGGCGGCGGCCAGGAACTGGTCGCGGCGGCGGTCGCTCTGGAAGGCGGTCGGCGTCTCATGCGTCTCCCGCCCGTCGGTTTCGACGATCACCGACGCCTTCTCCCAGAGGAAGTCGACGAGGAACCGCTCGCCATCGACATGCAGCCAGGCGTTGACCTGCGGCCGTCGCAAACCAAGTTCCAGCAGCTCGGGAAGGATCAGCGTCTCGAAGTCGCTACGCACGTCTGGCGCCTTCCCGTCCTTGGTCCGGTAGGGGACCAGCGCCAGCTCAAGCGCCTTAAGGCCACGGCGGCCTTTCGCGTTGTAGATCGCGACGTCGACCGCCTGGACGTCGAGTCGCCTGCGGATCGCGGCGCGCCCGACCGTCTTTCGCAGGACAGCAAGATCGACGATCCCGGCGAGGTCAACCAGGGTGCGGGCGGACGTCGTCACCGCAACGCCTTGCCGGACTTCGACCTCCTCGGGCTCCGGGTAGCGACAGCGCCGACACCGGATCCGGTCGATCTTGCGACCGGCCTCGACCGGAACCGTCACGTCGACCAGATGCGGCCAGGAATCCCAGAACCCATGAAGCGCCGCGGCAGTGCCGTGCGAGATCACCGCTCCCTCTCCGCAAGCAAGCAACGCCGCGCGGAGGTGAGCCACCCGCGTGGCCGAGCGATGGCCAACCGCATACACCCCCCGGTGTACTCGGTGGAGAGAATTTCCGTCCGCACGTTCCGCGACCCGCCGGCGAGATACCCCCTCTTCTCTCAACTGGTCGAGCGAAACTACCCCGCCCTGGGCCGTCGCCTTGTCCGCGATCCGCCCCTGCAACCGCGCCCTCTTGTTCTTGTGGTTCCTTTGTCCTGACATGCAGGACTTAAGAACCACGCGATCAGAACTCTCCCCCCGCGCGGACAATCGTGGTTCCTTTGTCCTCTTTATCCGGACAAAGGAACCACGCGATCTGGGGCGGCTCAGTCCTCGGGCTCTTCGCCGTTGGGCTGGAGGGCGTACCACTCGGCGCCGAACTGGTCGATGTCGTTGCCGTTGGCTTCGCCTGGCTTCTGATCGCCGACGTAGGTGTAGAGGGGCCAGCCGTTGTAGGTGACCTGGACGGTGCCGTCTTTGCGCTTGGTCGTGCCGAGCATGCTCCGGTCGGCGGGACCCTGCGCCTGGGGATTGCCTTCGGTCAGCAGCGGCGGCCAGGCTCCCGCGCAGTCTC
Organism: Solirubrobacterales bacterium; assembly: GCA_044865945.1. GTDB lineage: Bacteria > Actinomycetota > Thermoleophilia > Solirubrobacterales > 70-9 > VAYN01. The sequence goes on along the minus strand of JBIOTO010000031.1, from coordinate 11,089 downwards.
CGTAACAGGCGGACTTGCCTCCCTTGTCCTTGTGGAAGTCGTAGAGGGTCATGCCTTCGGCGGTGACCAGGATCGTCTCCAGGTCGCCGACCTTCGCCGCCGAGACAATGCCGCCGCTACCGCCACTGTCCGACGCCGGCTTCGTTTCCGAGCTGGTCGTCGAGCCGACGCCGCTGGAACCGCCACCGCCCTTGCCGCCGTAGGCACCGCCTGAGCTGTTCGAGTCGCTGCCGCAACCGGCGACGACGATCGCCAGCGCGGCCAGCAGCGCCAGCGCGTAGGTCATCCGTTTCACGTCGATTCCTTCTCGCTTCCGGGGTTGAGCGCCGCGTCCGGTGGGTTCACCGGCGCGACGAAGGTCTGCCTGCCCGCGCGGACGACGACCGCCCGGGTCCGCGAGAGGTCGAGCGCCGAGCTGAGCACGGCGTCGGAGTCGTCTCCCCAGCGGTAACGGAAGGTCCCGGCCGGATAGGTGACGCCCTTCGGCCCGCGCAGCGCCACCCGGCAGAGCGTCCCCGACTCGACCCCGTGCACGTACATGCGGATCTCGGTCCCGTAGGCGTGCGGCTCCAGGGTCGCGTCGATCTTGACTCCGGCCGGCAGCGAGACGAACTCGACCTTTCGTTCGGGACTCGCCTCCTCACCACCGAAGACAAAGAGCAAGAGCACCGCCGCCGCCAGCGCCGCCGCCGCGCCGCCCAGGGCGAACCCGCCGAACCGGCGCCGCTGCCGGCGCTTGCGCAGCAGCTCCTTTTCGCCCTCGATCGTCGCCGCGATCCGCTGTCCCAGCTCCGCCGGCGGCACCGGCGCCGACTCGAACCGCTCCGGATCGGCGTACGGCAGCATCCGCGCCACCGGCCGCAGCGCCGCCAGCTCCGCCCGGCACTCGCCGCAGCCGTCGAGGTGCGCCTCCAGCCCGGCCCGCTCGTCGCCCTCCAGTTGCCCGAGCGCGAAGGCGCCGAGCAGCTCGCGCCATTCCCGGCAGTCACGCCTAGTCTTCATAGCCCATCTCCTCCAGCACGACCCGCAGCGCCCGCAGCCCGTAGTAGACGCGGCTCTTCACGGTTCCCTCCGGCACCCCGAGTTCCTCCGCCACCTCGGCGTAGGGCCGGCCGCGGTAGTAGGTCTCGACCAGCACCCGGCGGTGGTCCTCGCCGATCCGCCGCATCGCCTCCTCCACCTGCCAGGCCAGCAGCGCGTCCTCCAGCGGCTCGACGCTCGGCTCGACCCCGCCCTCGGCGACCCCGGGCCGCACCGCCCGCGCCCGGCCAAGGTCGATGACCACGTTGCGGAGAATCGCGAACAGCCAGGTCCGCAGCGAGCCGATCTTCGGGTCGAAGCGGTCGCCCGCCCTCCAGGCGCGGACGAAGGTCTCCTGGACAGCCTCTTCGGCCAGCCCCGCGTCCCCCAGCGAACGAACCGCGAAGCCGTACAGCTCGCCGGCATGGGCGGCGTAGGCCTCGCGGACGTCGCGTTCGCGGCTGAGCGCACCCCGGGTCGAATTCCGCAACTGGATCATCCGACCCGGCATACGCTCCCCGGCAATGCCGGGTTCAAATCCCTCTCAGGGAGAGCCCTATTCGAGTTTCCCGATCTTGAAGATTTTCGTCCCGCAGTCCGGGCAGACACCCTGGATCGCTGGACGCCCGTTCTTCATCGTCACCTGTTTGGCGTCTTTGATCTCGACCTTCTTGCGCTCTTTGACGCAGTAACCCTCGGGCATGAAGGGGCCCTCCTTTCGTTGCCGCTGAGCGACAAATCTCGCCGTGGGGGCGAGGTGGATTGAGGCGAATGTAACGCAGCTTCCCGACGCTCAGGCGATAGTTCGTGCGAATCCGCACTAAACGCCCGCATCGCCCGTCAACTACCCTGCTGCCGCAGTCGCAAGCCCTTCCCAAGCTTTCAAGGAGATACGGAATGCCCGAAGCAGTCATCGTCGACACCATCCGCACGCCGATCGGCCGTGCCTTCAAGGGGTCGCTGGCCCAGCTGCGCCCCGAGGAGACGGGCGCCTTCGTGGTCGACCAGCTGCTCGAGCGCAACCCCGAGGTCGACCCCGCCCTGATCGAAGACGTCTTCTGCGGCGTCGGCATGCCGCAGGGTCTGGAGGCCTTCAACATCGCCCGGATCATCTCCCTGCTCAGCGAGAAGCTGCCGCAGGAGGTCAACGGGGTCACCGTCTCCCGCTACTGCTCTTCCAGCCTCGACGCGATCCGCCACGCCGGCAACGCGATCAAGGCCGGGGAGGGCGACGCCTACCTCGCCGTCGGGGTGGAGTGGGTCAGCAAGTTCAACGAGCGCACCGAGCCCGCCGGCGCCGCCGACCGCAACCCCAACCTGATCGGCGAGAACGGCCAGCCCAACGCCTACATCGACATGGGCATCACCGCCGTCAACGTCGCCAAGAAGTACGAGGTAAGCCGCGCCGACATGGACAAGTTCGCGCAGCGCTCCCAGGAACTCGCCGTTAAGTCTCAGGAGGACGGCTTCTTCGACCGCGAGATCGTCCCGGTCAAGCTCGAGGACGGCACCGAGGTGAGCAAGGACGACGGCCCGCGCGCCTCCTCGACCCTGGAGAAGCTCTCAGAACTGCCCGAGGCCTTCGAGGGCGGCGGTGGCGTCACCGCCGGCAACTCCTGCCCGCTAAACGACGGCGCCGCCGCGGTGCTGCTGATGAGCGACACCAAGGCCAAGGAGCTGGGCCTGACCCCGCGCGCCCGGATCATCACCGCCGCCACCCACGGCAACGAGCCGGAGCTGATGGGCGTCGCCCCGATCGGCGCGATCAAGAAGGTGCTGGACCGCGCCGGGATGTCGATCAACGACGTCGACCGGGTCGAGCTGAACGAGGCCTTCGCCGCCCAGGTGATCCCGATCATGGCCGAATGCGGGATCGACGAAGACAAGCTCAACACCCACGGCGGCGCGATCGCCCTCGGCCACCCCTTTGGGATGACCGGCGCCCGGATCATGGGCACCCTGCTGAACGTGCTCGAGACCGACGACAAGCAGGTCGGCCTGGAGACGATGTGCGTGGCCGGGGGACAAGGCAAGGCAATGCTCGTCGAACGTGTCTGAGGTCATCTGACACGGCGCATTTCGGCGTCCTCGGTCGCTTGCGTGCAGAGCACGCGGCGCTCCCTGCGTCCTTGAACTGCTTGGTCAGCTGACCTCAGACAAGGAATAGGGTGAACTCGTGGAGACCCTTCTCTACGAGACCGAGGGCCGAATTGCGCGCATCACCCTGAACCGCCCCGAGCGCGGCAACGGGATCACCGCCCGGATGCCGGTCGAGCTGGCCGAGTGCGTCGAGCGGGCCAACCTCGACCCTGAGGTCCACGTCATCGCCCTGGCCGGCAACGGCACCGGCTTCTGCGGCGGCTACGACCTGGTCGCCTCGGCCGAGGGCGACATGAGCGAGCTGGGCGGCGAGGCGCCGGCCGGCTCGCCGCTCGACCCGGCGACGATCGGCCGCAACCACATGCCGGAGACGAACTGGGACCCGGTCGTCGACTACCAGTTCATGAGCCGCAACGTGCGCGGCTTCATGAGCCTCTTCCACTCCGAGAAGCCGGTCCTCTGCAAGGTCCACGGCTACTGCGTCGCCGGCGGCACCGACATGGCGCTCTGCTCCGACCTTCTCGTCATCGCCGAGGACGCCAAGATCGGCTACCCGCCGGCCCGCGTCTGGGGATCGCCGACGACCGCGATGTGGGCCAGCCGGCTGGGACCGATGCGGGCCAAGCGGCTGCTGCTGACCGGCGACTCGCTGACCGGCGCCGAGGCGGCGGAGTGGGGGTTGGCGACCGAGGCGGCGCCCGCCGAGCGGCTCGACGAGCGCTTCGAGCGCCTGCTTGAGCGCGTCGCGCGGATGCCGGTCAACCAGCTGGTGATGATGAAGCTGCTGGTCAACCAGACCGTCCACGCCCAGGGTCTCGCCCAGACCCAGGTGCTCGGCACCTTCTTCGACGGCATTGCCCGCCACACCGAGGAGGGCCACGGCTTCGTCCGCCGCGCCGCCGAGTCGGGCTTCCGCGAGGCGGTCCGCGAGCGCGACGAGCCCTACGGTGACCACGGGCTCAAAGGGTTCGGCCTCGATCCAGACGGATAGGCTGCCGCGGCGATGAGCGACGCCCCGCACCCCAGCTCGATGATCACCCCGGAGTCGGTCCGGGCCTTCCTGCCCGGCAGCTTCCCCGGCGACCTCGGGATCGAGCCGCTCGAGGTCGAGGACACCCACGCCCGCGGGCAGATCGTCGTCGACAAGCGCCACCTGCACCCCGGCGGCTTCGTCCACGGTGGCGTCTGGACCGCGCTGGGCGACACCGTCGCCGCCTGGTCGACCTTCCGTTGCATCCCGCCCGGCCACAACTTCACCACGATCGAGCTGAAGCTGAACGTCTTCGCCGCCGGCATCCTCGGCGACGAGATCGAGGCCCGGGCCGAGCCCCTGCACGTCGGCAAGAGCACGGTCGTGATCGAGGTCCGGATCGAGCGCCGCCGCGAGGGCAGCGCGCCGCGCCTGGCGGCAAACCTGATCGTCTCGCAGTTCGTGCTGCCGCCGCCCGACGCCTAAGCGCGCGCGAGGAAGTCCGAAGCCAGCACGCCGACCACCCGCGGCAGCGACTCCAGCGACCGCGCCAGCTCGATCTGCCGCTGCGCCCCGGTCTGCCGGCCCAGCTCCATCACGCCCTCCAGCTCCGCCTCGCAACCCAGGTCCTGGGCGTGCGGGCGGCAGATCGCGACCAGGTCGGCGAGCAGCTCGCGCGCCGGCACCCGCCGTTCCAGCTCGGGCTCGATCAGCTCCGCGTCCATCCCGTCGCGGGCGGCGATGAAGCGGTTCTCGGAGAGCACCTCCTGCGGCATCCAGCGTTCCAGGTGGGCGCCTTCCTCGACCTCGGCGCGGACGATCGCCTGGACCAGCGCGGCGATCGCCGCCGTTTCGCCCAGCCGCGTCTGCGCGTCCATGATCCGGACCTCGACCGTGCCGAAGCGCGGCTGCGGCCGCACGTCCCACCAGAGGAAGGTCGGCTCCGGCACGGCGCCGCTGCGGATCAGCACGTCGACCGACTCGACGTAGTCGCCGTAGTCCCCGAAGTCGCGCGGGATCCCGACCCGGGGGAAGGCCTGGAAGAGGGGAGTCCGCGCCGAGGCGAGCCCGGTGTCGCGGCCCTGCCAGAAGGGCGAGTTGACCGAGAGCGCCAGCAGCAGCGGGATGTGGGTCCGCAGCCGGTTGGCGACGTGGATCGCGTCCTCGGCTCCGGGGACGGCGACGTGGACGTGGAGCCCGAAGGTCGGCTCGCGCCGGGCCAGCTCCCGCATCGAGCCGTAGACGAACTGGTAGCGCTCTCCGGCGGAGACGACGATCTCCTGCCAGACGGCGAACGGGTGGGTGCCGGCGCTGGCCGCCCGCATCGAGAGCGGCCCCAGGGTCGCCGCCAGCTCGCCGCGCAGCGCTCCCAGCTCCTCGATCGCGCCGCCGATCGTCCCGTGGACGCCGGTCTGGATCTCCAGCGCCGAGCCGTGGGTCTCGGCGGTGAAGCTGGTGTCGCGCCCCAGCAGTCGCGGCAACACGGAGTCGATGCGGTGGGCCAGCGCCCAGCTGACCTCGTCGAGCAGCATCACCTCCTCCTCGATCCCGACCGTGTAGGGGCCGAGCTCGTGCGGCTCGGCCCAGGTCGCCCAGGCCGGCAGGGTGCCGGCCCCCTCGCTCACGCCACCTCGCGGCCGCTGCGCCGCTGGAAGCCGGCGCCGTCGCTCCGGCAGGCCTCGACGAAGTGGCGGAAGAGGCTCGCCTCGTAGGGGCGGTGGACGAGCGTCTCGGCGTGCCACTGGACGCCGATGAGGAAGTCCCGGCTCGGGTCCTCGACCGCCTCGATCGTCCCGTCCGGGGCCCGCGCGGTCACCACCAGGCCCTCGCCCAGCCGGTCGATCGCCTGGTGGTGGAAGGAGTTGACGTCGAGCTCGTCGGCGACCTCGACCTCCTCGTAGCCGAGCGCCCGCGCCAGGCGGCTGCCGGGCTCGACCTCGACCGCGTGGCTCGGCTGCGACCCGGGCGTCCGCTGGCGGTGGAGGATCTCCTCCGAGAGCTCGGGCAGGTGCTGGTGGAGAGCGCCGCCGCGGACCACGTTCAGCGCCTGGGTGCCGCGGCAGATCGCCAGGATCGGCATCTGGCGGACGTCGGCGCGGCGGGCGATCGCCAGCTCGAAGCGATCGAGGTCGGGCTCGGTCGGCCCCAGTTCGTCGTGGGGATCGGCGCCGTAGTTGGCGGGGTCGAGGTCGGGGCCGCCGGAGAGGCAGATCCCGTCGAGCCGGTCGAGCAGCGGCTCGATCGCCTCCTCCTCCATCGGCGGGATCACCATCGGCAGGGCACCCGCCTCCTCGAGGCCGCGCAGGTAGGTGAGGCCGAGGGCCATCTCGCGGACGCGCGGCTCGCCCTCCGGGATCTGGTGGACCCGCTCCGCCGCGCGCACCTCAGAGGTGGTGACTCCGATCAGGGGACGCATGTGCAGCGAAGCTAACGAACGGCGCTTCATCGCCGCTCCTCGACGACCCAGGTGTCCTTGCAGCCGCCGCCCTGGGAGCTGTTGACGACCAGCTCGCCGGCCTCCCGCGCGTAGCGGGTCAGCCCGCCGGCCATCGCCGCCGCGCCGCCCGGGCCGCTGACGACGAACGGGCGCAGGTCGACCCGGCGCGGCTCCAGCCCGCCGCCGCAGACGGTCGGGTGGCTGGAGATCTCCACCATCTCCTGGGCGATGAAGCGCTCGGGGCGGCGGCGCAGGAGCCCGATCGCGCGCCGGCGCTGATCCTCGGTCGCCCGCGGCATGATCGTCACCCCGTGGCCGCCGAAGCCACCGCGCGGCTTGATCACCAGCTCGTCGAGCCGCTCCATCGCCGCCCGGCGGCCGGCCTCGTCGGCGAGGTCGTAGCTGGGGACCGAGCGCAGCAGCGGCTCCTCGCCGAGGTAGAACTCGATCATCCGCTCGGCGTAGGCATGGGCGAGCTTGTCGTCGGCGAGCCCGGTGCCGAAGGCGTTGGCGCAGCGCAGCCGGCCCGAGCGCAGCGCCGGCAGCAGGAGCTCGCCGAGGGCGGTGAGGGAGCCGTCGGGCTGGCTCAGCCGGTCCTCGTCGAGGCGGCGGTAGATCACGTCGACCTGCTCGCGCTCGCGCCCGCGGCGGGCGAAGAGGCGGCCGCGGCTCGTCTCCAGCTGGTCGAGGGTCACGACCGCCATCCCCAGCTCGCGCCCGAAGCGCCGTTGCTCGTACCAGGCGCCGCTCTCGGGGCCGTCGGAGAGGATCGCCGCGTTCGGCTCGTCGCGCCCGGCTGGGACGGCTGCGCGGATAGCGGCTCCCAGCAGCTCGCCGTAACCGCCGATCTCTCGGGGACGAAGGTCCGTCTCGATCTCTGAAGCGACCACCTCGCGCACGGCGATCGCGTAGGCGGCCCCCGACGGCATCCGCAGGTTGTCCTCCAGCACCCGCGGCGCGCCGTCCGCGTCGCGGACCAGGTCGAGCCCGGCGACGGTCGCGGGGGGCACCTCGGGGTCGAGCAGCCCTTGCATCGCCGGCTCGTAGCCCTCGGCGGTCTCGAGCAGGTGACGCGGCACGACCCCGGCCTCGAAGATCAGCCGCGGCCCATAGGCATCGACCAGGAACTCGTTCAGCGCCCGCGCCCGCTGCAGCAGCCCGGGCTCAAGCGACTCCCACTCGGCCGCGGCGATCAGTCGTGGCACCGGGTCGACGGCGATCTCCCGCCCCGGCCCGAACTCGAGCCCGGCGGCGGCGACCCGGGACCGGACGCGCCCGCGCAGCGCCATGAAGTCCTGCTGCGCGAGCGCTTCGAGCAGCTCCGCGTAGGGATGGCGTGGAGCCCCGGTCGCGGCAAACGCCTCGTCGAAGTTCCCCGCTTCGAGCGGGTACTCGCCGGCGCCGCGGAAGGTCCGGGCCGGTTTCAAGGTCGTCGCCATGGGAGCACGGTAGGTACCGGGTACCCGCCATCCCATGGCCCTCAGTCGAAAATCAGGTCGCCTCGACTGGCCCTACGGGCGAATCGGCCTCCACCGGCGCTTCGAGGCGTTCGATCTGCGGCAGTTTCCACATCAGGCTGGCGATGATCAGCCCCACCGCCGCCGAGAACAACGCCAGGAACCACTGGGTGGAGTTGAGCAGGACCATGTCGAAGAAGTCGCGGACCGGGCCGATGCCGAGGATCAGGGCGAAGACCGAGGCGAGGCTGATCACCATAACCAGCATGTAGCCCTGGATCGCGATGTGCTCGCGGCCGGGGCCGCGCTCCAGCAGCAACACGAAGGCGAGCCCGAGCACGATCAGGGTCGTGGTCGCCGCCGTGCGGCCGGCTTCGAGGCTGGCGCCGGCGACGGTGTCGACGAGGAAGAAGGAGAGGATCGAGCCGAGCGCCGTCCCGAGCCCGGCCGGGACCGCGAAGGCGGCCAGAGCCCGCAGCAGGCGGCCGCGGTAGAGCGGCCCGTCGGAGGGCATCAGCGCCAGCACGAAGGAGGGGATCCCGATCGTCAGGAAGGCGGCGATCGTCAGGTGGCGCGGCAGGAAGGGGAAGGCGAAGCCGGGCACCGCGACCAGCAGGATCAGCGCGGCGGCGTAGACGGTCTTGGTCAGGTAGAGGCGGCCGAGGCGGTGGATGTTGCGGGCAATTCGCCGCCCCTCGCCGACCGCCTCCGGCAGCCGCGAGAACTGGTCTTTGAGCAGGACCACGTCGGCGACCCCTTTGGTCACCTGCGCCCCCGAGCCCATCGCTACCGCCATCCGCGCCCGCTTCAGCGCCGGCACGTCGTTCACCCCATCGCCGATCATCGCCACGTAGCGCCCGGCGGCGACCAGCGCCCCGACCAGCGCTTTCTTCTGCTCCGGCTTGATCCGGCAGAAGATCGTGTTCCCCAGCGCCACCTTCGCCAGCTCGTCGGGATCCTCCGGCAGGTCGGGCCCCTCGACCACGCCGGCGTCGCGCGGCACGCCGACCGCGTAGGCGACCGCGGTCACCGTCGCGGCGGCGTCGCCGGAGATCAGCTTCAGGTCTACTTCCTCCTCGCGCATGTAGGCGATCGTTTCCGCCGCGTCTGGGCGCAGCGTCTCCTCCAGCACGACCAGCGCCAGCGGCTGCATCTTCGGCGCGCCGCCCGCCGCCGGGTCGTCCGGCAGCGCCTCGCTCGTCTGCCCGAAGGCGACCACCCGCCGGCCCGCCGCGGTCTCCTCCTCGAGCTTGGCGGCGAGGCGCGGCGGCAGGGTCAGCGCCCCCAGCTCGGCGAGGATGTCCGGCGCTCCAAGCAGGTAGGTGGCGCCGCCGCCGGCCCCGTCGATCGAGACGCCGCTCCACTTCCACTCCGAGGAGAAGGGGACCTCGCCGCTCACCGTCCCGGCTTTCCCCGGGAACTGCTCGGCGATCGTCTCCAGGGTCTTGTTGCGGTCGCCGGCGCTGGCGGCGAATCGCCCGAGCGCCGCCGCCCCGGACTTCGGGTCGACCCCGTCGGCGTACTCGACCGCCGCGAAGCGCAGCTCACCCGCGGTCAGGGTGCCGGTCTTGTCGACGCAGATCGTGTCGACCGAGGCGAGGCTCTCGGTCGCGCTCATCTGCTGGACCAGGGTGTTGCGCCGCGCCAGCCGCACCGCCGCGACCGCGAAGGTGACGCTCATCAGCAGCACCAGGCCCTCGGGGATCAGGGTCACCAGCCCGGCGGTCGCCGTCTGCGCCGCCTCCTCCAGCGGCGTGTTGCGGACCTTGAGGCTGACGATCAGGACCAGCGCCAGCGGCAGCATCACGTAGGTGGAGGCGATGATCACCCGGTTGACCTCCTCCTGCAGCGGCGAGGGCGGGTGGCGGAAGGTCTTCGCCTCGCCGGCGATACGGCCGGCGTAGCTCTCCTCGCGTACCGCGTCGACCACGTAGTGGCCCGAGCCGGAGACGCAGAAGGAGCCGGAGAGGACGCGGTCGCCATCGGCCTTCTGGATCCCGTCGGACTCGCCGGTCAGCAGCGACTCGTCCATCGTCATCCCGCGCGAGGCGACCACCTCGCCGTCGGCGACCAGCTGGTCGCCCGGCCCGACCTGGACCACGTCGCCGGGCACCACCTCGTTGGCGGTCAGCTCGACCTCGGCGCCGTCGCGGATCACCCGCGCGTGGGGCGCGACGAGGACGGCGATTTCGTCCAGCGTTTCCTTCGCCTTCCTCTCCTGGTAGATGCCGATGCTGGAGTTGATGACCGCGATTAGGCCGAAGATCGCGTCGGCGTAGAGCCCGAGCCCGATGTCGAGCAGAAAGAAGGCGCCGATGATCGCGTTGAAGAGCGTGAAGACGTTGCCGGCGACGATGCTCGCCAGCGAGCGCGAGGAGGTCTCCGGCGGCGGTCCCAGCTTGCGCAGCCTCGCGGCTGCCTCCTTGGCGGTGAGCCCTTGATCCATGCTGGGACGGCCGTTACCCATTCGCCCACTATTCAATAGGGTGCGAAGGCGATGAGCCTGAAGCTTGGACTCAACCTGGGTTACTGGGGGATCGGCCCGGCCGGCGAGGAGGCGGCGGAAGTCGTCCGCGCCGCCGAGGGGTTCGGCTACGAGTCTGTCTGGGCGGCGGAGTCCTACGGCTCCGACGTGGTCAGCGTGCTTGCCTGGCTGGCGGCTAAGACCGAGAAGATCAACCTCGGCGCCGCGATCCTGCAGGTGCCGGCGCGGCCGCCCGCGGCGGCGGCGATGGCCGGGGCGACGATCGACAAACTCTCCGGCGGCCGCTTCCTCTTCGGCTTCGGCCCCTCGGGCCCGCAGGTCTCCGAGGGCTGGTACGGGGTGCCCTACGCGAAGCCCTGGGGCCGCACCCGCGAGTACATCGAAGTGGTCCGCGAGATCATCGCCCGCGAGGGCCCGGTCGACCACCAGGGCGAGCACTACCAGCTGCCGCTGCCCGGCGGCGAGGGCAAGCCGCTGAAGCTCAACTTCCACCCGATTCGCAACGAGATCCCCGTCTTCGTCGGCGCGATCGGGCGCAAATCGGTGGAGATGGCGGCGGAGATCTGCGACGGCTGGATCCCGATCTTCTTCAGCGTCGACGCCTTCGAGCAGACCTGGGG
>JBIOTO010000030.1:0-5758 GCA_044865945.1 Solirubrobacterales bacterium | reverse complement strand
CGGGCGTGACCTCGCCCTCCGCGCCGCTCGCCAGCCCTCGCGTCCGCGACTGCGGTTCTTCGCGACGGGTCGACCGTTCAACTTCCGACGCTTCGGCGACGCCGATATCGTCTCGTGTGCCGCGCTTACTGCGCTGAGCGGATGGAAGCGACGGGAGCCCGACGCTGCGCTTCAAGCTCGACCCGGCCAACGACTGGGACGACGAGCTGATCGCGGCGCTGGCCGAGACCGGCGCGGTCGACTCGCTCGACCTCAAGGGCTTCTACAAAGGCACCCCGGTCGACGTCGACACCGACCCCGAGCTCTACGCGAAGCTGATCGAGACCTTTCCCGACGCCTGGCTCGAGGACCCCGACGTAACCGAGGAGACGCGGCCGCTGCTCGACCCCGTCTCCGAGCGGGTCACCTGGGACGCGCCGATCCACTCGATCGCCGACATCGAGGCGATGCCTTGGTCGCCGCCGAAGACGGTCAACGTCAAGCCCTCGCGCTTCGGCCCGATCCGCAACCTCTTCGCCACCTACGACTATTGCGAGGAGCGCGGGATCGGCGCCTACGGCGGCGGCCAGACCGAGCTCGGCCAAGGCCGCGGCCAGATCCAGTACCTGGCCTCGATCTTCCACCCGGACACCCCCAACGACGTCGCCCCCGGCGGCTACAACGATCCCGAGCAGGCGACCAGGCCGGGGCTGCCAAGCAGCCCGCTGGAGCCGGCGATCGAGGAAATCGGCTTCCGCTGGAGGCTCTAGGGTCGTCGCATCACCGACAAGGAGCCCGCCATGCCCGAGAAGTTCGCCGACGCCCTCAACGCCCAGATCGCCAACGAGTTCGCCGCCTCGCAGCAGTACGTGGCCGCCGCCGTCTACTACGACGCCGCCACCCTGCCCCGCCTCGCCGCCTTTTTCTACCGGCAGGCGCTGGAGGAGCGCGAGCACGCGATGATGATGATCCGGTACCTGCTCGACGTCGGCGAGGAGGTGCGGATTCCGGACATCAACGCCCAGCAGACGAACTTCGCCGACGGCGCCGCGCCGGTGCGGATGGCGCTCGAGCAGGAGCGGCGGGTCAGCGACGAGATCTTCGCCCTCTTCGAGCTCGCGCGGGAGATCAAGGACTACCGGGCCGAGCACTTCCTGCAGTGGTTCGTCAAGGAGCAGGTCGAGGAGGTGGCGCTGATGGGCGACCTGCTCAACGTCGTCGAGCGCTCGAAGGACAACCTGCTGCTGGCCGAGGACTTCATCGCCCGCGAGAGCCTCGGAGAAGAGAGCGAAGATCCGACCGCGCCGCCGGCAGCGGGGGAGTAAACAGTCAACCGAGGAGACCGCTCGCGATCAAACCGATCGATGCCGTGATCAACACGAGGTAGAGGCGCTCGAAGCGCCGTTCGACACGCTCAAAGCGTTCATCGATCCGCGCGAAGCCTTCGCGCATCTCTTTGAAGCCCCCATCCATCCGCCGGCTCAGTTCGTCGAGCCGCTCGTCGTTCCAGCTGTCCATCGGCCTCTCCATCTCCAGTGCCTTCATGATGACATATATGTAGACGAAAAGTTTCTACGGGTTGCGCGCGGAAAGAGACTTCTCGGAGCCGGAAGTGAGCCGGCTTCGTGACTTTCAGCCGAGCCAGCCGGCGCGGCGGCGCATCGTCTTGATCCGGCGGAACTCGGCGATGTCCTCGCGCAGGGCGGCGGGGGCCGGAGCCGGGAGGAAGCGGGCCGGCAGCGGCGACTCGGCGACCTCGCCTTGGCGCTGGCTGACCCGGTAGGCGCGGGCGCCGCGACGGGCGGTTACCGCGGAGGGAGTGCCTTCGCCTTCCCAGAGCAGACCGGCGTAGTCGTCGAGACCGTACCCGCCCGGCATCCCCTCGCCGACCGCGTCGAGGTAGGCGGCGCGGCGCTCGGGTTCGTTGTTGTAGTGGACGCAGAGGCTGCCTTCGAGCAGGCCAAGGCCGGCGGCGGCCAGCGGCCGGCCGGAGGACTTGGTGATCCCGGCCTCGAACCAGCACATCGCCCCGGCGCTCTGACCGGCGAGGACGATCCCCTTGCGCCAGGCGAGGCTGAGGATCGAGGCGATGTCGTGCGCCTCCCAGACCGCCAGCAGGTTGACCATGCTGCCGCCGCCGACGTAGATCAGGTCCTGCTCAAGCAGGTGGTCGCGCAGCTCCAGCGGGCGGCGGCCGAGGCGGAAGAGGGAGACGTCGGAGGGGTCGCAGTGGCGCTCGCCGAAGGCCGAGTAGAAGCTGGAGATCTGGTCGGAGGTGTCGCCGCTGGCGGTCGGCAGGATGCAGATCCGCGGCCGCTCGGCCCCGCCTTCGCCCGCCAGCCGCAGCAGCAGCTCGCAGACCGCGCGATCGGGCGGCCGCGAGCTGAACTCGTGCCCGCCGAGGGCGAGGATGCGGCGCACCGGCGTCGCCGTTCCGTTGCTGCCGCCGGCCAACGCCATCAGGCCGCGGGGGCGGTCGAGAGCGCCTCCGGCAGCGGAGCCGCGGGAATTGCCTCCCGGTCGCCGAGGTAGGTGGTCGCGATCTGCATCTCCACCACCCGCGACCCGGCGACGTCGAGGCGGTAGCCGCGCGCCCTGGGCCGCGAGGCGACGACGCGGCTCAGTTCCTCACCGGTGAAGTGCAGGGCCGCGCCGTCCTCGGCGGCGTAGCCGCCGCGCATCCCTTCGCGCAGGAAGCGGTGGTAAGCCTCGCCGCGACCCGAGCCGCGCTCGTAGTGGACGGAGTTGCTGAACGGCAGCAGCCCGAGTCCGCGCAGCCGCTTCGGCTCGCCGTGGAAGCCGCTGACCGCCTCCGCGAACCAGCAGAGCGAGCCGGCCGAGAGGCCGCAGAGGACGACGCCGGCTTCCCACGCCTCGCGCAGGATCGAGTCGATCCCGTGCGCCCGCCAGACGCCGAGCAGGCTGACCACGCTGCCGCCGCCGACGTAGATCAGGTCCTGGGAGAGGAGGTGGCGGCGCAGGTCGCTCGGCCCCTGCTCGCGGCGGAAGAGGGAGATGTGGCTCGGCTCGCAGCGGTGGGCGGAGAAGGCGCGGTAGAAGCGGACGATGTAGTGGTCGGCGTCGCCGCTGGCAGAGGGCAGGAAGCAGACCCGCGGCCGCTCCGCCTTGGTCAGCCCCAGCACGTAGTCGTCGAGCAGCGGGTTCCCCGACTCCATCGAGAAGCCGCCACCGCCGAAGGCGACGATCTGGCGCTCTGCGGTTTTCATGAGGAAATGTTCGCCGCGAGCGCCGCCGCGGTCGTTGTACAGCGGTCCGAAGTTCAGACCACGACGCTCGCCCCCGCGTACAGCAAGCGCAGCCTGTTGCGGGCCCGGTGCAGCCTCACCTTCACGGTCCCTTCCGGGATCCCGAGCCGGCGGGCGATCATTCCCTGGGTCAGGTCCTCCTCGTATTTCATCTCCAGCAATTGCCGGTCGCGCTCGCTGAGGAGGTCGAGCGCGGCGTGGAGGTCAGCCAGCTCGACGGCGGCCAGGACCTGCTCGTCCTCGGCCCCCTCGCGGAACTCGATCGACGATGTCGGATCGGGGCGGAACCGCGCGTGCTGGCGGAAGGCCTCGTTGCGGACGATAGTCGCCAGCCACTGGTTGCGGCGCTCGGAATCGCGCAGGGTCGAACGCCGACGCCAGGCCCGGAGCAAGGCATCCTGAGCTATGTCTTCAGCTTCGCTCGGATTGCTCGCGTAGCGATACGCCATTCGAAGACAGACCCTGTGTGCCTCACCCCACTCCCAGCCATCGTCGTTCCCGCGGCGATGCCCTTTTTGAGTGCTGATTGAACGAACCTACATAAGCGGTGCACCAAATTGCCAGTTCTGATTTGGAAACTGTTCTGAACTTGCGCAGGTCTCTTTGATCGTGGGCGGGGACCTGGGAGAAAACGATCCGCGCTGGGCGGAAATCGCCTACGAGGCGATCGCTCCCGTCTACGACGACTTCACCGCCCACCACAACTACGACCTCTGGCTCGGCGCGCTGATGCCGAAGCTGGAAAAGCACGGCATCCGGGGCAAGCGCCTGCTCGACGTCGCCTGCGGCACCGGCAAGAGCTTCCTGCCGATGCTGGAGCAGGGTTGGCAGGTGACCGCCTGCGACATCTCGCCGGCAATGGTCGCGCTGGCGCGGGAAAAGGTGGGTGAGCGGGTTGAGCTGTCGGTCGCCGACATGCGCGAGCTGCCGGTCTTCGGCGAGTTCGACGTCGTCTTCTGCCTCGATGACGCGGTCAACTACCTGCTCAGCGGCGAGGAACTGGAGCGGGCGCTGGCGGGGATGCGGCGCAACCTCGGACCCGGCGGGCTGCTGATGTTCGACGTCAACACGCTGGAGACCTACCGCACCTTCTTCGCCGAGGAAGTCGTGGTCGAGAACGCTGGCAAACGGATGATCTGGAAGGGCAAGACGAGCCCCGACGTGGAGCCCGGCGGGTTCGCCGAGGCGACCCTCGAGGTCGAGCCGCTGGACGAGTCAGGCGGCGCCGCGATCCCGCCCGAGGCACACCGCGAGCGCCACTTCCCGGAAGCCGAGATACGAGCGGCGATGGACGCGGCCGGCCTGGAGTGCCTCGATGTCTACGGCCACCACTACGACGCGATCCCGAAGCAGCCGCTGGACGAGGCCGCCCACACCAAGGCGATCTACGTCAGCCGGGCGAAGTAACCGAACCAGTTGCCGGAGCGCTCGACCAGTTCCAGCCCCGCCTCCGCCCCCATCCGCTCGAGGCTGGCGCGGGTGGTGAAGTGGGGGTCGCCGAAGAGCTCGCCGACCACCAGCCGGCCGTCTGGTTTCAGCACGCGGCGGATCTCGCGCAGGGCGGCGGCGCTGTCGGGGATCTCACCGAGGACCGCGGTGAGGATCACCGCGTCGACCGAGGCGTCCTCGTAGGGGAGCGCGGTGGCGTCGCCCTGGGTCGGGACCAGGTTGGAGAGCCCGCGCTCGGCCGCGCCGCGCATCACGTGGTCGAGGAACTCCCGCTGCAGGTCGAACAGCTCCAGCTGCCCCTCCGGTCCCACCCACTCGGCCAGGTCGTGGCTGTAGTACCCGGTCCCGACGCCGACCTCGAGCAGGCGCTCGCCGGGCAGCGGCCGCAGCACCGCGCGCAGCCGCTCGCGGCTGATGATCGGGTGCGGGGCTTCGACCCAGAAGCGCTGTCCGTAGGGGCAAGCCGAGGGGTTCTTGCGCCACCAGAGAGCCGCCGCCAGCGTCGCCGCCGCGGCTGCCCCGAGCAGGTGGCGAGGCCGCATCTGCCTAGGCGCCGAGGCCGAAACCGACCCGGTGCTCGCCCGACTCGATGCGGAGGAACTGGACCTTGCCGAGGTAGAGGGCGATCGTCCCCTCCTCGCTGTGGAGGTCGTACCAGCCGCCCTGCTCAAGTCGCGAACGCAGGTCCTTCAGGTCGTCTTCGGCGAGCCGGGTGGAGATCACCTGGCCGCCCTCGAAGCCGATCTCGACTCGTTGCGCATCTGCCATCAGTGACCTCCCGCGGGTTCGACGATCTCGGTCAGGACCCCGCCGGTGGAGCGAGGGTGAAGGAAGGCGACGCGGCTGTCGCGGATCCCGACCCGCGGCTCGGAGTCGATCAGCCGCACGCCGGCGGCGGCGATCTTCTCCAGGGCGGCGTCGATGTCGTCGACCGCGTAGGCGACGTGGTGCAGACCGGTGCCGTTCTTGGCCAGGTATTTGCCGACGGGGGTGTCCGGCCCGAGCGGCGCCAGCAGCTCGACGTGGCCCTCGCCGACGTCGAGCAGGACCGCCTCGACGCCCTG
>JBIOTO010000029.1:0-3224 GCA_044865945.1 Solirubrobacterales bacterium | reverse complement strand
TGAAGACCATCGAGAGGAAGTTCTCGGCGAAGCTGAGCTCGTTGTCCGGGTAGACGTAGGGCAGGCCCATGTTGTGCCGGTAGGAGAAGGCGGCGAGGGTCGGCACCTTGGCGATCAGCCGCACCGCCGCCATGTAGCGCTCCTCCGGGTCGTCGATCTGCTTCGCGTCCGGGTAGAAGGTCGAGAGGGCGCCGACGCCGGCCAGCAGCATCCCCATCGGGTGGGCGTCGTAGCGGAAGCCCTCGAAGAAGTGCTTGAGGTCCTCGTGGACGAAGGTGTGGTGGGTGATGTCGAAGATCCAGCGGTCGAGCTGGGCGGCGGTCGGCAACTGGCCGAAGATCAGCAGGTAGGCGACCTCGAGGAAGGTGGAGCGCTCACACAGCTGCTCGATCGAGTAACCGCGGTGTTCGAGGATCCCGGCGGCGCCGTCGATGTAGGTGACCGAGGAGCGGCAGGAGGCGGTGTTGGTGAAGGCCGGGTCGTAGGCCATCATCCCGAATTCGTCCTCGTCGACTTTGATCTGGCGCAGGTCCATCGCCCGCACCGTGCCGTCGGAGATCGGCACCTCGTAGGTCTGGCCGGTCCGGTTGTCGGTGATCGTCAGCGAGTCAGAAGCCATGGGGCGGCGCCCATTCTGTCACTTCGCCCCCATCGGCTGTTAAGAGCTTTCGTCGCGGCGGGTCAGGAAGCGACGGGACCCTGGAACTGGGTCATCGCCCGCAGCTGCTCGAAGCGGGAGTCGATCTCCTCGCGGCTCAGCCGCGCCACCCGCTCGGTGCCGAACTCCTCGACGTTGAAGGAGGCGAGGACGGTGCCGTAGCCCATCGCCCGCCGCAGCTCGTCGTCGTCGATCTCCGCGACGCTGTCGAGGTAGCCGAAGAAGCCGCCGGCGAAGCTGTCGCCGGCTCCGGTCGGGTCGCGCACGTCCTCCAGCGGGAAGCCGGGCAGGGCGAAGAAGCCGGACTCGGTGAAGAGCGCGGCGCCGTACTCGCCCTGCTTGGCGACCACCGCGCGCGGTCCCATGTCCATCACCGTGCGGGCGGCCCGGGCGAGGTTCGACTCGCCGGTCAGCATCCGGATCTCGGCGTCGTTGACGACGAGGACGTCGACCTCGGCGATCGCCGCCTCCAGCGAGTCCTTGGCGGTTTCGATCCAGAGGTTCATCGAGTCGAGGCCGCTGAGCCGCGCCGACCCGCACTGGGCCCGCACCTGGCGCTGCAGGTCGGGCTGGATGTTGGCGAGGAAGAGGGTGTCGGCCGCCTGCGAGGCCGCCGAGAGCTTCGGCTCGAACTCGGCGAAGACGCCGAGCTGGGTGTCCTCGGTGTGGGCGACGTTGAGGTCGTACTCGTAGCGGCCCCGCCAGAAGAAGGACTGGCCGCCCGCGACCCGCTCGACGTCCTCGACGATCACCCCGCGCTGTTCGAGGACCTCGAACTGCTCAGCGCCGAAGTCGTCGCCGACCGGCCCGACCGGCCGCACCTCGGTGAAGAAGCTGGCCGCGAGCGAGAAGTGGACGGCGGCGCCGCCGAGCATCCGCTCGCGCTCCCCGAACGGGGTCTTGACCGCGTCAAAGGCGATTGATCCGACTACCGTGAGCGACATGCGGACGGCAGCCTAGCGCCTGGCCTGCGAGACTCACCGCCCGATGAAAGCGATCCAGATAGACGAGTTCGGTGGTCCCGAGGTCCTCGACTACCGCGACGTCCCGGATCCGAGCCCGAAGCTCGCCGAGATCGTCGTCAACGTCAAACGCGGCGGCATCAACTTCGCCGACACCCACGCCTCCCGCAACGACTACCTGGCCGAGCAGACCCTGCCCCTGATTCCGGGCGCTGAGATCGCCGGCCAGACCAACGACGGCCGCCGCGTCGTCGCCCTGCTCGGCAGCGGCGGTTACGCGGAGAAGGTCGCGATCCCGCAGGCGCAGCTGATCGAGCTGCCCGAGGGGGTCGACTACGACCAGGCGGCCGGCGGGCTGCTGCAGGGCCTGACCGCGATGGCCCTGGTCCACCGCTGCGCCCGGATCGAGCCGGGGGAGACGATCGTCGTCGAGGCCGCCGCCGGTGGCACCGGCTCCCTCTCGGTGCAGATCGCCAAGCGGGCCGGCGCCAAGGTGATCGGCCTCGCCTCCAGCGAGGAGAAGCGCGAGCTGGTCCAGAGTCTCGGCGCCGACGCGACCGTCGACTCGCGCGCCGAGGACCTCGGCGAGGCGATTCGCGAGGCCAACGAGGGCAAGCGCGTCGACGCCGTCCTGCACATGAGCGGCGGCGAGAGCTTCGACGCCGAGATGGGCGTGCTGGCGCCGCTGGGCCGGATGGTCGTCTTCGGGATCGCCTCGCGCGAACAGCGCGAGGTCTCCACCGCCTCGCTGCTGCGCGGCTCCAAGGCCGTGATCGGCTTCTGGCTCGCCCACCTGCTTATGCGCCCGGACCTGCTGGTGCCGATGATCGGCGATTTGCTCGGCGCGATTGCCAAAGACGAGCTGCAGGTTACGATCGGTGAGGTCTACCCCCTGTCGGAAGCGAGGCGGGCGCACGAAGACCTGATCGCCCGCCGCACCACCGGCAAGCTCTTGTTGGATCCTTCTAAGTGACCGCGTTCAAAGACCTAGGCCTCTCGCCTGACATCCAGCAGGCGCTGGACGAGCTCGGCTTCGAGGAGCCGACGCCGATCCAGGAGCAGGCGATCCCGGAGCTGCTCGGCGGCCACGACGTGATCGGCCAGGCCCAGACCGGGACCGGCAAGACGGCCGCCTTCGGGCTGCCGCTGTTGCAGTACCTGGACCCCGAGAACGACGAGGTGCAAGCGGTCGTCCTCACCCCGACCCGCGAGCTCTGCATCCAGGTGACCCAGGCGCTGCGCACCTTCGCCGAGCACCTGCCGATCGAGATCGTCGCCGTCTTCGGCGGTGCCCCGATCCGCTCGCAGCAGTCGCAGCTGCGCTCCGGCGCCCACGTCGTCGTCGCCACCGTCGGGCGGATGATGGACCTGATGTCACGCCGCTCGCTGGTCCTCACCGCGGCCCGCTACGTGGTCCTCGACGAGGCCGACGAGATGCTCGACTTGGGCTTCATCGAGGACGTCGAGAAGATCCTGCGGATGTGCCCGAGCGGGCGCCAGACGGCGCTCTTCTCAGCGACGATGCCGCCGCCGATCAAGAAGCTCGCCGAGGGCTACATGTACGACCCGGTGACGATCAAAATCACCCCGAAACAGCTGACGGT
>JBIOTO010000028.1:0-4548 GCA_044865945.1 Solirubrobacterales bacterium | reverse complement strand
CGAGCAGGCCGACATCCTCGACGCCGCCGTCGCCGAAGCCTACGAGGCGGGCTACCTGGGGACGAACATCCTCGGCTGCCACCGCGACCTCGAGCTGGTCGTCCACCGCGGCGCCGGCGCCTACATCTGCGGCGAGGAGACCGCGCTGCTCGACGCGCTGGAGGGCAAGCGCGGCAACCCGCGCCTGAAGCCGCCCTTCCCCGCCGTCCAGGGCCTCTACGGCGGGCCGACCCTGATCAACAACGTCGAGACCCTCTCCAACGTCCCCCACATCGTCCGCCACGGCGCCGAGTGGTTCAAGGGCTTCGGCACCGAGCAGTCGCCCGGGACCAAGGTGGTCTCGATCTCCGGCGGCGTCCGCCGCCCCGGCAACTACGAGGTCGAGCTGGGGATCCCGACCCGCGAGCTGATCTACGGCCTCGCCGGCGGCCCCGACGAGGGCCACGAGATCAAGGCCTTCTTCCCTGGCGGGTCGTCGTCCCCGGTGCTGACCGCCGAGGAGGGCCTCGACCTCCCCTACAGCTTCGAGGCGATGGCCGAGGCCGGCTCGATGCTCGGCTCCGGCTCGATCATCGTCGCCGACGACCGGGTCTCGATCCCGCATCTGGCTCTGCGCACGGCGCGCTTCTACCACCACGAGTCCTGCGGCAAGTGCGTCCCCTGCCGCGAGGGCACCAACTGGACGGTGAAGATGCTGGAGCGGATGGTGCGCGGCGAGGCGACGCCGATGGACCTCGACATCGTCAGCTCGGTCCAGCAGAACATCATCGGCCACTGCCTCTGCGTGCTCGGCGACTCGATGGCGATGCCGGTCGGGGCGATGGTCCGCAAGTACCGGGAGGAGTTCGAAGCCGTGATGGCGAACCCCGAGCTGACGCTCGACCCGCACCTCGTCTCCCAGGTCGTGGGGGCGCAGCCATGAGTCCCGGGCGCGAGGTGACGATCACGATCGACGGGCGCGAGGTGCCCGCGGTCGAGGGCGAGATGCTCCACGACGCCGCCCGCAAGGGCGACGTCGAGATCCCGTTCTTCTGTTACGAACCGAAACTCGGCGAGCCGGTCGGCGCCTGCCGCATGTGCCTGGTCGAGATCGAGGGGATCCCGAAGCTGCAGACCTCCTGCTCGACCCCGGTGCGCGAGGGGATGGTTGTCCACACCCGCACCGAGCAGGTCAAAGAGGCCCAGAGCGCGGTGGTCGAGTTCCTGCTCGTCAACCACCCGCTCGACTGCCCCGTCTGCGACAAAGGCGGCGAATGCCCGCTGCAGGACATCTCCTACGGCTGGGGCCCCGGGAAAAGCCGGGTGATCGACGAAAAGCGCCACTTCGAGAAGCCGATCGAACTCTCGCCGCTGGTCGCGATCGACCGCGAGCGCTGCATCCTCTGCTACCGCTGCGTGCGCTTCAGCCAGGAGGTCGCCGAGGACGCCCAGCTGCAGCTGATCGAGCGCGGCGACCGCACCTTCGTCGGCACCTTCGACGAGCGCCCCTACGTCGCCCCCTTCCACGGCAACATCACCGACATCTGCCCGGTCGGGGCGCTGACCAGCTACACCTACCGCTTCCGCGCCCGGCCCTGGGACATCGAGCACGCCGGCTCGGTCTGCACGCTGTGCCCGAGCCAGTGCAACGTCAGCTTCACGGTCCGCGACGAGAAGGTGAAACGGGTCGTCACCCGCGACAACGCCGAGGTCGATGACGGCTGGATCTGCGACCGCAGCCGCTACGGGTTCGAGATGTTCGACGCACCGGAGCGGGTGCGCGGGCCGCGGCTGAAAGGCGGCGAGGCCAGCTGGGACGAGGCGCTCGAGGCGGTTGCCGAGGGGCTGCGCGCCGCAGCCGATATCGACCACACCCCAGTGGGGTCAAACTCGGCTACGCCGAGCCGCGTGGCCGCGATCGCCGGCGACGCCTCCAACGAGGAGGGCTTCCTGCTGCAGCGGATCGTCCGCGAGGCGCTCGGCTCGCCGCACCTCGACTCGCGCCCCTCGCGCGGGCTGCGGGCTGACGCGCTGCGGCGGCTGGCGGAGCCGGCGATCTCGGCCCGGGTGCGCGAGATCGACGAGGCCGACGCGATCCTGGTGCTCGGCACCGACCCGCTGCACAGCAGCCCGATCCTCGACCTGCGGGTGCGCAAGGCGATCCGCCGCAACGGCGCCAAGCTGGTGGTCGCGACCGAGCGGCCGACCGCGCTCGACGGCGGCGCCGAGGCGATCGCCCGCTACGCCCCCGGCCAGGCGGCCCACTTCGTCAGCGAGCTGGCGAGCGCGATCGGCGGCGCCGAGAACGTCGCCACCCCGGTGGCAGAGACCCTGCGCGAGGCCGGCAAGGTCGTCGTCATCTGGGGCGAGCGGGTCGCCCGCGAGCCCGGCGCCGCCGCGGCGCTGCTTGAGGTCGCCGGCGCGACGAACATGGCGAGCACCGAGGGTTCCGGTCTGCTGGAAGTCCCCGACACCGCCAACGCCCGCGGCCTGCGCGAGGCGGGCGTCCTCCCCGACGCCGGCCCCGGCCTCGGGGAGACGGCCGAGGGCAAGTCGACCGAGGAGATCCGCGAGGCGCTGATCAGCGGCGAGCTGAGCGGCCTGATCCTCTTCGGCGCCGACCCCCTGCGCGACTTCCCCGACACCCCCGCCTGGGAAGAGGCGCTGACCGCGGCCGACTTCGTCGTCAGCTTCTCGATGCACGAGAACGCGACCACCGCCAAGGCCGACGTCGTCCTCCCGCTGGAGACCCACGCCGAGAAAGACGGCACCGTCACCCACCCCGACGGCCGCCTGCAACGAGTCCGCCCCTCGGCCGGCCGCCCCGACGAAGTCCTCTCCAACATCATCGTCCTCTCCCAGCTGGCTTCCCAGCTCGGCCTAGACACCGGCATCGACTCCCAACCCACCGCGTTCAAAGCCCTCACCGACGCCGTCAGCTTCTACAACGGCATCGAGGACTCCGACATCGGCGGCCGCGGAATCCGCTGGCAGGACGGCCCATCTGGCGACCGCCTCCCGAAGCCGGATAGGGCATCCGGCCCTGGGTCGCCGGACCCTCCCCGCAGTTTGTCCGCCGAGTCAGGGCCGGATGCCCCCCTCCTCCTAGGGACCTATCGCGATCTGTGGGCCGGCCCGATCACGGAGCTCAACCCGCCCCTCAAGTTCCTCGCTCCGCAGCAACGCATAGAGATCTCCCTGGCCGACGCCGAACGCCTAAGCCTGCAGTCCGGCGACGCGGTCCGCGTCTCCCAGAACGGCTCCAGCGTCGACGCCCAGGTCCAGGTCAAGGAGCGGATCCCGGCCGGCGTCGCCTTCATGGCCGAGGGCGTCGCCGACGGCAACGCCAACGCGTTGCTGAACGGCGGCCCGGTCCAGGTCACGATCGAGAAGGCCGGCGCCTAGATGCTGCTCCTCGCCGACACCACCTTCGCCGAAGAAACCTGGATCATGGTCGTCAAGAGCATCGTCATCTTCGCCGTCATCTTCGGCATCCTGCCGATCCTGACCGTGGTCGAGCGCAAGCTGATCGGCCGCTTCCAGCACCGCTACGGCCCCAACCGGGTCGGCCCCTATGGCCTGCTGCAGCCGCTCGCAGACGTCGGCAAGCTGATCTCCAAGGAGTCGTTCCGGCCCGAGAACGCGACCAAGACGCTGTTCATCCTCGGGCCGCTGCTGCCGGTCCTGGCCGGCGTCCTCTCGCTGGCGATCATCCCCTGGGGCAACGTCCAGGGCGGGGTCGGCTTCTACGGGATCGACGTCCCGATCGGCATCCTCTACTTCTTCGCCGTCGGCTCGATCGCCTTCTACGGCCTGCTGCTCGGCGGCTGGTCCTCGGGCTCGAAATACAGCCTCCTTGGGGCGATGCGCTCGGCCGCGCAGCTGATCTCCTACGAGGTCAGCATGGGGCTGGCGCTGCTCGGCGTGATCATGATGAGCGGCTCGCTCTCGCTGGTCGACACGGTTCAGGCCCAGGGCGAGATGTGGTTCATCGTCCCCCAGTTCGTCGGCTTCCTGATCTTCATGCTGGCCGGCTTCGCCGAGACCAACCGCACCCCGTTCGACATGCCCGAGGCCGACGCCGAGCTGGTCCAGGGCTTCATGACCGAGTACGGCGGCATGCGCTTCGGCTCCTTCCTGCTGGTCGAATACATGGAGATCCTGGTCGTCTCCGGGATCGCCGCGGCGATGTTCCTCGGCGGCTGGATGGGCCCCGGCCCGAGCTTCCTCGACCCGATCTGGATGCTGGCCAAGATGCTCGGCCTCGTCCTCGTCTTCATCTGGGTGCGGGCGACGCTGCCGCGTCTTCGATATGACCAGCTGATGACCCTCGGCTGGAAGGTCCTGCTGCCGCTCGCCACCCTCAACGTCCTCGTCACCGCGGTCCTGGTGGTGGTCTTCTCGTGAGCGCCGACGCCGGCAACGGCTTCGACCCGAAGTCGGCCTCCTACCTCGACTCGATCGAGGTGGTCGAGGTGCAGCGCGGCCCCGAGCCGGGTGGGCTCGGCGGCGCCTACCGCGCCTTCGGCGAGACCCTGCGCGGGCTGAAGACGACGATGGCGCGGCTGA
>JBIOTO010000027.1:0-33459 GCA_044865945.1 Solirubrobacterales bacterium | reverse complement strand
CCTAGGAGACGGATGCGTTTTGGTGGCTCGTCGTCCTCCAGCCAGGTGACCATTCCCGGCCAGTAGTTGTTTGGTGGGGTGCCGGGTTGGTGGAAGGCCGAGGAGAAGACCCAGCTGCCGGTGTTGTGGAGGTGACCGCCGCGGGGGAGGGGCCACTCGGGTTCGCCGGGCAGCGGGCCGCCACGGTGGGTGTGGCCGGTGAGGACCTGGACGTCGTCGATACCGAGCCGCGCCGCCATCTCGGTCGCCGCCGCGACGCCGCTGCGGAAGATCGCCGGCGGCCGCACGTCGGGCTCGAACTCGGCCCGCAGCAGGCCGTTGAGGCCGCGGATCGCGAGCGGGAAGCCGCCGCGGGCGGCGCGGGTGCCGAGCATGCGCTTCCGCTCTTCGCCGGCCAGTACCTCCCAGGCCTTCTCGAAGGGTCCATTGCGCCGTCGCCGGATCGGCAGCACCTGGGCCAGGCCGTAGGCGAACCCGTATAAGGGGCGCAGCACCTTTTCGTAGTCGGCCGGGGTGGCGCTGCGCGGAAGCGGCCCCGAGAGGCGGACCATCGCCGCCGCCGCGACGCACTCAGCCCGCGGCAGGGTCAGGTGGGCGTCCATGTAATGGCCGTGGGTGGCGTAGACGTCCTCGCGCAGCCAGACCCCGGGGTAGGCGATCCGCAGTCGGTTGCCGCCGAGCCAGCCATTGAGCAGCGCGGCCGGGCCGGTGTCGGGGGCGTGCCGGTGCTCCAACTCCAGGGGCGCGCCGTCGAGCGAGAGCTGGTCCAGCAGCGGCTCGGCCAGGCGGTGGTCGTGGTTGCCGGGGACGAGGATCACCTCGGCCTCTCCCAGCGCCTCACCGAGCTCCTCGAAGAACGGCCGCGCCCGGGCCAGCGAGGGACCGACGGGGAGGTTGCGGAGCTCGACCACGTCGCCGAGCAGGACCAGGCGGTCGGCGCCGGCGATCTCCTCCAGCAGCACGCGGCGCACGTCGCGGTCGCGGGCCACGTCCTCGTCGCTGGCGACACCGAGGTGCAGGTCGGAGATGATCGCCGTCCGCATCCGCGCGAGTATGACGTTTGGCTGGGCAGCCAGGATGGGTACGATCCCCAGATGCAAAGTTTCGGCGAAGAGCTTTTCGCCCCCGCCAACGGCCTCCAGCTCTGTTACCAGGAGATGGGCGATCCCGACGGGGAGCCGCTGCTGCTGGTGATGGGCCTGGCGACGCAGATGATCGCCTGGCAGGAGGAGTTCTGCGCGATGCTGGCCGAGCGCGGCTACCGCGTCGTCCGCTTCGACAACCGCGACATCGGCCGCTCCAGCCGGATCGACTCAGCTGGCGTTCCCGGCAAAGTGGCGATGCTGGTCGGGAGCGGCAAGCCGCCATACCTGCTGCGCGACATGGCCGCCGACACCTTTGGGCTGATGGACCACCTGGGGATTGATTCGGCCCACCTGGTCGGCGCCTCGATGGGCGGGATGATCGCCCAGACCGCGGCGATCGAGCGGCCCGAGCGGGTCCGCTCGCTGACCTCGATCATGTCGACCACCGGCAGCCGCCGGGTCGGCCACCCGAGCTACCGCACCTTCGGCTTGATGCTGGGCAGACCGCCGCGCGAGCGCGAGGCGGCGATCGAGCGGGTGATCAAGACCTTCAAGACGATCGGCTCGCCCGGCTACCCGTTCGAAGAGGAGCGGGTGCGGGAGATCGCCGGCCAGTCCTTCGACCGCGGCCACAGCGAGGCCGGCATCGCCCGCCAGTTGCACGCGATCACCGCCTCTGGCGACCGTACCCCCGGCCTGCGCCAGCTCGACCTGCCCGCCCTAGTCATCCACGGCAAGAACGACCTGCTGGTCAATCCCTCCGGCGGCCGCGCCACCGCGAAGGCGATCCCCGGCGCCCGCCTGAAGATGATCGACGGCATGGGCCACGACCTGCCCAGGGCACTGTGGCCGACCTTCGTTGAGGAGATCGCCGCGAACGCGGCGCGGGCGCCGCAGGGCGCCGCCACGCCGGTCGCTTGATGCGGCTGAGAGGAGTCGAACCTCCACGGGCTCTCGCCCACACGGACCTGAACCGTGCGCGTCTACCAGTTCCGCCACAGCCGCGGGAGAAGGCAATCTACTAAAATGCCCCTTCCTCGCCGCTATCGTCTAGGGGACTAGGACGCCGGATTCTCAGTCCGGAAACCGGGGTTCGAATCCCCGTAGCGGTACTAGCTGCATCGCGGTTTAGAAGTTGAGCCTCGGCCCTGCCGGGGCTTTTTGTTTGGCGAGGCTCCAGGTTGAAAGAGGATCGTGGTTCGCTTAGGGTACTTTCCGGTACTCAAGCAACTTGCGTCCGGAGGTTCTCTTGCCGATCACCGTCTCATCTATTTATGGCCCGCCTCCGCAGGAGGTGGCGTACGAACTGGCTCACCTCTCCGACGCGCTCGACGGGGAGATCAGCCCGAAGGAGCTCGATCGCAACCTGATCATCGCCAGCTGGAACCTGCGCGAGTTCGGCAACCTGACGAAGGACTGGAAGAGCAAGCAGGGGGTTTCGCCGCAGCGCAACGTCGGCGACGTCCACTACATCGCCGAGATTCTCTCGCGCTTCGACGTGGTCGCCGTGCAGGAGGTGCAGAACAACCTCGAAGCCCTGCGCCTGGCGATGACCCTGCTCGGTCCCGACTTCGGCTTCCACATCACCGACATCAGCGGTGGGGACGAAGGCGACGACGAGCGCCTCGCCTTCATCTACGACCTGCGCCGGGTGAGGCCATCCGGCCTCGCCGGCGAGCTGACGCTGACCGTGGAGGACCTGGGCGAGTTGCCGCGCGGCGAAGCGGACGAGAAAGACGCGAAAGCGCCGGACCCCCTGGTCGAGGATCTCGACCGCCAGCTGGTGAAACCGCCCTACGTGATGAGCTTCATGACCGCCGGGCGCCCCTTCGTCCTCGCCACCGTCCACATCATCTGGGGGGACGGCGACGATCTCGCCACCCGAGCCCAGGAGGTGGAGGCGCTGGCGAAGATGGTCAAGCGGCTGGCCAAGCCGCCGGGCGGCGACAGCGGCGTCGAGTTCCGCTCAAACGTGATCGCGCTCGGCGACACGAACCTGACCGGCCCGGACGACCCGATCTTCAAAGCCCTGGTCGAAAACGGCCTCCAGCCCGACGCCGAAACGCTCGACAAACCGCGGACTGTCTCCGACGCCAAGGAAACCGGCAAGGCGATCGCCTACGACCAGATCGCCTGGATCGCCGCGCCGCCCGGCAAACCAGCGCCGCCCGGCGCGCTGGAGTTCCGCCGCCGCAAGGGCGACACCTTCCAGTGGAACAAGTTCGTCCTCCAGGACGCCAAAGGGGACACGACCTTTCGCATCTCTGACCACTTCCCGCTCTGGCTCGAGTTCTCCGTCCGCGAGGCGGCCTAGGCGGGGCCTCAGGGCCAGAAGAAAATCACGCCGCTCTTGAGGCTTTCGATTCCCTCGCCTTCGTCGTCGAAGGAACCGCACTTGTGGGGGAGGGTCCCGCCGCAGTGGACCATGTAGTCCTGTTCGGCCCCCGGGTGGTAGCCGATCGCCTTCCCCGGGCCGGCGGTGACTTCGATGAAGTAGGCGGACTCCACGTTCATCGCGAAGGCGCAGAGGGACCGCTTGCTGGCGTAGACCTTACGGCCGCAGTGGACGAAGTCGCCGTCGCGGAATTCGCTCTCCGCCCGCCGGTTTTCCCGGTCTTCCCGCGCTTCCTCCACCGCCTCGCGTTCCAGTCGAGCCTCTTCGCCGCTCGTGTTCGACGAGCTGCCGCAGCTTAGGGCGGCGAGGCAAAGGCAGAGGAGCGCGCCCGCGACCAGGAGTCGCGGCGCGAAAGACCAATCCTGGCGGTGCCCCATCGCCGGAATTTATCGCGACAAATCAGAATTTCTTAATTGACCGGACTGGACCCGTCCAGCATCGGTATGGCGGATCCGTTACAGGCTTGAAAAATCTGGTGTTTGCCGATTCAAATGCCGGCCTCGAATAGATTGCTCGGGGTGGGAGAGACCACTCTAGGCTCGTTGGCCCGAAGGGAGGCCCTGCTGCTCAGCTGCTTGGGTCTCGCGGCGGCGATTGGAGCCTTGGGCAAATTCGCCGGTTCCCCGGCGCTGGAACTCGTCGCGATCATCGTCGCCATCGCGGGCGCGGCGCTGAGGATCAGGATCGCCGTGCGGCGCAGCAAGTTCGAGGGCCGGGTGGAGGAGGCGGCGCGCAGCCGGCTGACCCGGGTCCCGATCGGTCCGATCGAGGAAGTCGATCCCACCCAGGCAGGGGTGGACGCGGCTCCGCCCCAGGGCATCCTCGCCGGAGGGTCGGTTCCGGATTACGTGCCGAGGGAGGTCGACGCTGAATTGAAAGCCGCGATCGACGCTGCCGTCGCTGGGCAGGGGGCCTGGATCGTGGTTGCCGTCGGGCCGTCCAAGGTGGGCAAGTCCCGGGCTCTCTTCGAGGCTCTGACCAGGAGCTCGGCGCAGGGCCCGCTGGACTTCGTCGCTCCGGTCGACGCGGCCGCGGTTCTCGCTCTTTCCTCGCCCGGCGAGCTCCCGGAGGATCGGGACGGCCGCAATGTCCTCTGGCTTGACGATCTGGAGCCGTTCATCAACCAGGGGATGTCGCTGAAGAGCCTGAGGGAGTGGCGCGAACGCCATCCGGGTTCGATCGTCGCCGGTACCTATGGCGGCAAGGGCAGCGAAATCCTGAGGGAAGCCGGAACCTCCGGCCTGGCCACGGTGGCTGACGAGATCCTGCAGCAGAGCGAGGAGGTTCTGGTCAGCGGCACCAGCTCCAGTGAGCTTGAGCCGCTGAAAGAGAAGGTCTCGGAAAGCGTTCTGCGCTCGATCGAACAGCATGGTCTGGCCGCCTACCTGGTGGCCGGGCCGAAGCTGCAACGCAAGCTGGGGACCGGGATCCACGCGCCTGGCGAGCCCGCTTGTCCGGAGGGGGTCGCGATTGTCTACGCGACCGCGGATTGGGCCCGGTGCGGGCGAACCGATGCGATCCCGGACGAGACGCTGAGGCAGCTGTGGGAGGACTACCTGCCGAGCGGCGTACGCTCGACCGACGAGGCCTTCGAGAGGGGATTGGATTGGGCCCTGAGGCCGGTGGCGGGAACCATCGCCCTGATCGAGCACACGAACAGCTATCGCGCTTACGACTATGTGGTGCGCATAGTCGAGGGCGCGCCGGGGGCGGAGCCACCGACCGAGAGCGCCTGGCGGGCGGTGATGGCCGGCGCCAGTGACGCGCAGGCCGTCGGCGTCGGCATCATGGCCTTCCAGCGGGATGCCTACCGCCACGCGGCGGAAGCCTTTGAGCTCGGTCGCGAGAGCTCGGACACGTTCTACCGCGCCATTGCCGGCGTCAACCTGGCTGTCACCCTGCGCGAACTAGGAGAGCACGTAGAGGCGCTGGCCGCCTTCGAATACATGGCCCGGTTCGAGGACTCCGAGAGCGCCGTCATGCGCGAGGGGGCGATCTACTCGCTGATCGAAAAGGGAACCACCCTGGTGCTTCTCGACCGTCGCGAGGAGGCCCTGGCGGCCTTCGCGGACGTGGCGAGCCGCTACGCCGACGCCGAGGAGCCGTCCTCGCGCACGCAGGTGGCGCGGGCGATCTTCAACAAGGCCCTGACCCTGGGGGAATTGGACCGGCCGGAGGACTCGCTGGCAGCCTGCGACGAGTTGCTCGCCGTGTCCGGCGCCGACCAGGACCCGGAGGTGGGGATGGTGGTCGCCGAGGGCCTCTACAACAAAGGGGTCACGCTCATAGGCATGAAACGGTTCGACGCCGCGGTGGAAGTGTTCGACGACTCGATCGTCCGCGCCGGTGCCATCGGCACGGCGCGCATGCGGCGGTTGATCGCGAAAGCGCTCTTCAATCGGGCGACCTGTCTGGGGGCGCTGGGTCGGGGGTCGGAGGCGATCGTCGCCCTGGATGAATTGGCATCTGCCTTTCGCGATTCGCCGGAGCCCGGTCTGCGCGAAAAAACTGCCGAAGCCCTGATGATGAAGGGCCTCTACCTCGGCAAGGAGGGGCGGGAGGAGGAGAAGCTGGACGCCTACGGTCAGGTCGTTGCCTGGTTCGGCGAAGACCGGGATCCGCGACTTCGGGAGGCTGCGGCCGCTTCGTTGCTGGGGATGGGCGAAGGGCTCATCGACAGAGACCGCTTCGACGAGGCCATCGCGGTCCTGACCGAGGCGGTCGACCGCCTGGAGGATGAGAAGGAGACGGTACTCGAGAAACTCCTGGCGGAGGCGCTGCGCTCGCTGGCGGAAGCGCTGGGCCGCGGCGAACGCCACGAGGAGGAGCTGGCCGTCTACGACCGCCTGATCGTGCGGTTCGCGGGGACGAACGAGCCGGAGGCAATCCCCTACACCGTCGCCGTCGCGATGTTCAACCAGGGGACTCGGCGCTGGATGCTCGGGGACCATGACGCGGCGATCGAGACCTTCGACCGGCTTGTAGCCCGCTTCGGTGACGCCATCAGCCCTGCCCAGCAGGTGGTCGTGGCCCGTGCTCTCATCAACAGGGGCGGTGTCCTGCTGAAAGAGTCCTCGGGCAGGGAGGCCCTGGCGTCCTTCGAAGAGGTCGTGACGCGATTCGGCGAGGTCCCCGACCTCTCCCTGAGGGAAGAGGTGGCGAGGGCGAAGCTCGCCCAGGCGATCGCCCACTCCCAGCTGGACGAGGGTGAGCGAGCGCTGGCGGTCCTGGACGAGCTGCTGACGTGGATCGGCGATGCGCAGGAGGAGCCCCTCCGCGCGGCCGCCGCGGAAGCCCGGCGCCTGCGCGACGACTTCGCCGACTGAGGGTCCCGGGTTAGGCTGGCTGCGATGGGACTGCTCGATCCAGCGCCGCCGCCGTTCGAGGTCGAGGAGTGGCGGCGGAAGCCGCACCTGGAGCGGATCAAGCCGCTGGCTCAGGATTGGGCGTTGAACGGGTTCGGGACCCCGGTCGCCGTCTACTTCCTCTACATCCTCAAGGTCCTCGTCTACACGGGTGGTGGGGCGCTGCTGATCTTCGCCACCAGCGGCTGGCCCGCGTGGACCGACCCGATCGTCTTCCAGAAGGCGGTCGTCTGGACGATGCTCTGGGAGGTGCTGGGGCTCGGTGCCGGCTCGCTGCCGCTGACCCTGCGCTTCAAGCCGATGATCGGCGGCGTCCTCTACTGGCTGCGGCCGGGGACGACGCGGCTGCCGCCCTGGCCCGAGAGGGTGCCGGGAACGCGGGGGACGACCCGTACCTGGCTCGACGTCGCCTTATACGGGGGCCTGCTGGCGTCGGCGCTCTACCTGCTGGTCTCACCGGGCGGCGACGCCACCGCGCCCTGGGCCGACGGCACCGTCTCGCGGCTCGACCCGGCAGCGGTCGGGGTGATGCTGGCGCTGCTTGCCGCCCTCGGCCTGCGCGACAAGGTCCCGTTCCTGGCGGCCCGGGCGGAGATCTACGGCAACCTCTCGCTGATCTTCCTCTTCCCGCTGACGAACCTGGTGATCGCCGCCCAGCTCGTCTTCTTCTGCATCTGGTGGGGGGCGGCGTCCTCGAAGCTCAACCGCCACTTCCCGTTCGTCGTCACGGTGATGATCAGCAACACGCCCTGGAACAAATCGCGGAAGGCGAAGCGGCGGCTTTACACCGACCACCCCGAGAACCTGCTGCCCTCCCGGGTCGGGGCGGCGTCCGCCCACCTCGGGACGGTGATCGAGTTCACCCTGCCGCTGCTCCTGCTGCTCACCCAGGGCGGGCTGATCGGCACCCTGGCCCTGGCCGGGATGGTGATCTTCCACGTCCACATCTTCTCGACGTTCCCGCTGGCGGTGCCCCTGGAGTGGAACGTGTTCATGATCTTCGGCCTCTTCTTCCTCTTCGGCCACTACGCCGACGTGCCCTGGTCGACGCTCGACGACCCGCTGCTGGTCGCGATCCTCGCCCTCACCTGCGTCGGCCTGCCGGTGCTGGGGAACTTCCGGCCGGACCTGGTCTCCTTCCTGCCCTCGATGCGCTACTACGCCGGCAACTGGGCGACCAGCCAGTGGCTGTTCCGGCGCGACGTGGGAGCCGAGGAGAAGCTCGACGCCGGGATCGTCAAGTCGGCCCCGATCGTCACCAAGCAGCTGGAGAACTTCTACGAGCGGGACATGATCGACGTGCTCGTCTACAAAGGGCTCGCCTTCCGCTCGATGCACTCGCACGGGCGGGCGCTGAACGCGCTGACCGCGCGGGCGGTCGACAACGTCGACTCCTATGACGTGCGCGAGGGGGAGCTCGTCGCCGGCGTCGTCCTCGGCTACAACTTCGGCGATGGCCACTTCCACGACCACCGCCTGCTTGCCGCGGTCCAGGAGCGCTGCGGTTTTAAGCCAGGGGAGCTGCGGGTGGTGACCCTGGAGAGCCAGCCGGCCCACGTCCAGCGCCAGCGCTACCGGATCTGGGACGCGGCCGACGGCCTGGTCGAGGAGGGCTGGGTCGACGTCCGCGACATGGCCAGCCGCCAGCCGTGGCTTCTCGGCGACGAGCCCTTCCCGGTGCACCAGACCTCATGAGCTCGGCCGTCGTCGTCGGCTCCGGTCCCAACGGGCTCGCCTGCGCGGCGACCCTGGCCAGCCGCGGGGTGGAGGTGACGGTGATCGAGGCGGCCGAGACGATCGGCGGCGGCACCCGCAGCTCGGAACTCACTCTGCCCGGCCTACTGCACGACGAGTGCAGCGCCACCCACCCGATGGTCGTTTCCTCGCCGGCGGTCGTCTCGCTCGAACTCGAGCGCCACGGGCTGGAGTGGTGCTGGCCGGAGGTCGACCTCGCCCACCCGCTGGACGGGGGCGGGGGAGGAGTGATGCTGCGCTCGGTCGAGGCGACGGCGGCCGGGCTCGGTGCCGCCGGCGCCCGCTGGCGGCGGGTCTTCGGTCCCTCGTCCAAGGGCTACGACGCGCTCAGCGAGGACTTCTACCGGCCGCTGCTTCACCTGCCGCGCCACCCGATTCGGCTGACCCGCTTCGGCCTGCCGGCGGCGCTGCCGGCGACGGCACTGGCGAAGTACCTGGGCTCGCCGGAGGCGGCGGCGCTCTTCGGCGGCATCGCCGCCCACGCCTACGCGCCGCTCAGTCTGCCGTTCAGCGCGGCGATCGGGATGGCGCTGACCACCTCGGGTCACGCCTACGGGTGGCCGGTGGCGAAGGGCGGCTCGATCGCGATTTCCAACGCCTGGGCCTCGGTGGTCCGCGAGCACGGCGGCCGGATCGAGACCGGCCGCCGGGTCCGCTCGCTCGCTGAACTGCCCGAGGCCGACGCGGTCGTCCTCGACCTGGCGCCGCGCGGGGTGCTGGAGCTGGCCGGGGACCGGCTGCCGGCCCGGGTCGCTCGCGCCTACCGCCGCTACAAGCACGGCCCGGGCGCCTTCAAGCTCGACCTCGCGGTGGAGGGCGGGGTGCCCTGGGCCCAGGAGGAGGCGCGGCGGGCCGGGACGGTCCACGTCGTCGGCTCCTTCGAGGAGCTGGTCGCGGCCGAGCGCGAGGTCAACAGCGGCCGGATGCCGGAGCGGCCCTACGTCCTCGTCGGCCAGCAGTACCTCGCCGACCCCGGCCGCTCCAAGGGCGACCTGCACCCGGTCTGGACCTACGCCCACGTCCCCAGCGGCTACGAGGGCGACGCCAGCGAGGCGATCCTGGCCCAGCTCGAGCGCTTCGCCCCCGGCACCCGGGAGCGGATCGTCGCTTCGGTGACCCGCGGCCCGGACGAGTTCGAGGCGATGAACGCCAACTTCATCAACGGCGACATTCTCACCGGCGCGAACACCCCCGTGCAGACCCTGCTGCGCCCGCGGATCACCGCTGAGCCCTACGCGACCGGCATCCCCGGCGTCTTCATCTGTTCGGCCGCGACCCCACCCGGCCCCGGCGCCCACGGCGTCTGCGGCTTCAACGCCGCCGAAGCGGCGCTGCGGACGCTGTAGCGGCAACGCACTCGTCCCTCTCTTAGGGATCCCCCTCCGTGACGTTCCCCTCTGGGCGGCGTTGCTCCCGTTTCGCGTAGAGGCGGAAGGCAAGCGAGCCGCCAACCAGCATGTTGAATGAGAAGAAGGCGGGGCTGGCGATGAAGAGGGCGATGCTCAGGCTGACGGCCGCCAGCACTACGAGCGCGATCAAGCAGTGTTTGAGGACCTTGAGCCTGAGGTTGACCTTTCGCTCGCGCAGGAGGGCGTTGACGGCGGCCTTGATCCACTCCAAGCGGGACTCTTCCACCTGGACGTGGTCGATCTTCCCCGCAGCTTCCAGCAGGCCCTCGTACTCCGGCCAGGGCATCGCCTCGGGTGTCGACCCGGGGGCATGGTGGGACGGAAGGCGGCCGTTGCCGTTTAGGTCGCCGGGGGTTTGGCTGCCCTGTTTATGAGGAAGGTTTGAACGTTCGTTGGGTGCATCCGAGCCCTGCATCGGGTCTCTCCTTGCCTGACGCGAATGCGCCGGCCATCGCCCTGTCGAGCAGGCGATGCTTGGGAGAGCCCTGTGCCCGGAGCGGCCTGAAGCGGACTACGCTCAGGCGCTCCGTGGGGGAGCTGTCAGCACGCCATGACGGGGATTCTGGTCTGCGCATTTCGGTCATTTCGAGATTTGGGTGAAAGGCCAGTCGTCGCTGCTTTCAATGAGAAGCCGGTGTCTTCGCTTGTCACTGTTGTGGTGCTGAATGTGCTCAGCGAGTCATGTGTGCTTCCGGCTGTGATGTGACTGTGTGCCCGTTGTGTCGTCAGGCTGCTTTCGTGAGAGGTCCCAAACCTCATGACCATTGCGCTGATGGCGCCGATCGATGCGATGGCAAGCCCCGAACCGAGGTCGCCGATTGGGGTAATACAGGCCAAGACCGCTAAGGCGCATAGACCTAGGAGTTTTGCCAATCTCATCGTGTGCTCCTTGTTACTGGTTTCCGCGAACCCCACTGGGGGCCGTGCTTTCCGTATCTCACTCCCGCCGCCTGTCAGATCCGGATGCCCGGGGCGGTGACGGGATTTACTGATGCCCTCCAGCAAGGGGGAAGGGCGACGCTCCCAACTGCGCTTGCTTAGGTGTGTCTGATCGCTTGTCTTGGGGTGACGATTTTGGCGTCCGGATTACCGTACCTTGGCTCAAGAAGTCTTGTCAAGGTAAAGAGAAGTTTATAAACCGATAAAAACTGAGTAACGGCGCCGCGATCAATCCCCGGCTTCGACCGGGCGCGGGGGCGGGGGAGGGGTCGGCTCCTCGACCTGAACTTCGAGCCGGCGCAGGCTTGGGACCGAGTAGACGATGGCGAGGCTGACGACGATCACCACGGCGCTCAGCCAGAGCGTCTCCGAGGTGCCGATCGCCGCCGAGAGCGGTCCGACCACGGCGAGGCCGACTGGCTCCAGCGCCAGTGAGCCGAACCAGTCGTAGGCCGAGACCCGGGTGCGCGAGGCGGCGGGGACGTGCTGCACCCAGGCGGTCTCGAAGAGGATCTGGGCGAGGCTGCCGACGGCGCCGCCGATCAGGGCCCCACCCGCGATCACCGCCGTCGTCGCCGGCAGCGCCAGCAGCGCGACCGGGATCGCGATCAGCATGATCGCCCCCTCGCTGACCAGCAGGGGCCGCCGCGGCCGGATCGCCAGGGCGATGCCGCCGCCGATCAGGGCGCCGATCCCCATCGAGGTCGCGATCACCGCCCAGGAGCTGGAGCCGTGCAGGTGCTCCTGGGCGACGATCGGGCCGAGCACCTGGATCGCCGGGTAGTAGACGAAGTTGACGGCAGCCGCCCCGCAGACCACGGCCACCAGCCAACTGCGGGAGGAGAACTCGCGCCAGCCGTGGCGCAGGTCAGCGATGAACGAGGCGCCGGCGCCCTCCCTCGGCCGCGGCGCCCGCAGCCCGACCAGCGTCACCGCGCTGATCGCGAAGGTGCCGGCGTCGACGGCCAGCGCGGCGCCCGGCGAGCCGAGGCCGAGCATGATTCCCGCCAGCGCCGGGCCGACCACCCGCCCTAGCGAGCGCGAGAGTTCCAGCAGCGCGTTCGCCTCCTGCAGCCGCCACCGGGGGACGATCTGCGGCACCAGCGCGTTGGAGGCGGGGTTGAAGAAGGCGGTGGCGCCGCCGTCGATCGCGTAGAGCACCGCCAGCTGCCAGATCTCGACGCTGCCGGTCAGCAGCAGCGCCGCCGCGATCCCCATCGAGACGGTGCGGACGACGTCGGCGCCGACCATCGAGACCCGCGGCGAGACGCGGTCGCCGACCACGCCGCCGACCAGCAGGAGCGCGATCAGCAGCAGGCTGTGGGCGGCGAAGACGATGCCGAGGTCGGTCGCCGAGCCGGTCAGGTCGAGGACCGCGAAGGCGATCGCCACCGGCGTCATCCCGTCGCCGATCAACGACGTCGTGCGGCCGAGGAAGAGCCGCCGGTAGCCCGGTTCGCGCAGGACGCCGAGTCGCCTGGGCAGCCGCATCGGGCCAGGATGGCACGGGTTAAAGAAGCTCCGGCGAGGGGTAGCTCGCCCTCACAACGCAATGGGAACTTCATCCAAAACGGGGAACGGGAGCGAGGCCAAGAGCTCGGCCGCTCCGGAGCACAGGTTCGGCTCCTCGCCGCCGCTGACGATCGGGGTCGAGGAGGAGCTGCTGCTGGTCGACGAGGGCTGCGGGCTCGTTGCCGGGGCGGAGGAGTTGCTGGAGCGGATCGACCCCGATCGCCGCGCCGCGGCCTCGACCGAGATCTTCGCCACCCAGATCGAGCTGAAGACCGGCGTCTGCCTCGATGCCGGTCAGGCGGCCGAGGAGCTGTCGGGAGTGCGGCGCGCGGCGGTGGCCGCGGGCGCGCGGCTGATGGGCTCGGGCCTCTACCCGGGCGACGCCGGCGAGGCGGCGCTGGTCGAGAAGTCCCGCTACGCGCCGGTCAAGCGCGACCTGGTCAGCATCCTCGACACGCCGCCCTGCGGCCTCCACGTCCACGTCGGCGTCCCCGATCCCGAAACCGCGATCGCCGTCGCCAACGCGATGCGCCACCACCTGCCGCTGCTGGCGGCGCTGACCGCCAACTCGCCGATCCGCGATTGCGAGGACACCGGCCTCGCCAGCTGCCGCGCCAGCGTCGTCCGCCGCTACCCGCGCTTCGAGCTGCCCCGCGCCTTCCGCGACTACGAGGACTTCCTCCGCGTCGCCGACCAGCTGATCGCCGCCGCAGGAGTCGACGACTACACCTACATCTGGTGGGACGTGCGCCCGCACCCGAAGCTGGGGACGGTCGAGGTGCGGGGGATGGACGTCAGCCCGCGGGCCGAGCAGAACGCCGCCGTCGCCGCCCTGATCCAGGCCCTGGCGGCGAAGGAGATCGACCGCCCCGGCGCCCCCGGCCTGACCCGCGAGGCGATCGAGGAGTCCTACTACCAGGCCGTCCGCTACGGCCTCGAAGCGCGGCTGATGATCGACGACCAAGCCGCCGCGCCGGCCACCGAGGTAGCCCGCGCCACCCTCGAGGAGGCCCGCCCCTACGCCGAGCAGCTAAACGGCGCCGACGCACTGGAGGAGATCGACCGCATCATCGACGGGGGAAACGGCGCCGACCGCCAGCGCCGGGTCCACGCCGAGGGCGGAATCGAGGCGCTGCTGCGGGACCTGGCCGAGCGGACGCGGGGGTAGCCGCTCCGCTACTGCGGCGCCGGGATCTTCAGGCGTTTGCGGGCCGCCACCACGGCGGCCACCGAGGAGCGGCAGGCTTTGGCGATCTCGCCGTTGCCGTGGTTGGGGCGGCGGCGGACCTCGAACTCGACCAGGGCGGCGCGGCGGAGTTTGGCGCGGTCTTCAAGGCCGGAGCTCTCGGGGGCGGCGTCGAGGGCGGCCTGGGCGGCGCGCTCGCGACGGCAGAGGAGGCAGAAGGTGCCCTCTTTGTCGTGCGCCCAGCTCTCGGGCAGCTCGACCTTCTCACCGCCGAGGCGGCTGACGGATACCCCGCATTGATCGCAGGTCCACTTCTTTGCGGTAAGCGTGCTCATGAATAGGCTGGGTCGGCGCAGGACGAAGCAGTCCAAACCCGAGTACCTACGGTAGCAGGGTGCCGCTTTTGCCCTGCTCGCACGCACGATCCGCGCTCCTAGCGGATTTTCCGGCTTTGCCCGCCTCCTACACTTTGTCGATGCCCGCTGAAGGCGCCCAGGAGCCGACCTACACGCTCTACCGTCGTGGCATCGAGCTGCTCGAAGACGGCGACTTCGAGCACGCCGCCGAGCCGCTAGCCGAGGCCGCCCGACGGGCGCCGGAGAAGAGCTCGGTCCGCGAGGCGCTCGGCCGCGCCTACTTCCGCGCCGGCCGCTTCGCCCCGGCGGCGGCCGAGTTCGAGGCCGTGGTGGAAACCCACCCGGTCGACGACTACGCCCACTTCTGCCTCGGCCGGGCCCTCAGCAAGACCGGCCAGAAGCGCCGCGCCCGCCACCACCTGGCCCTGGCCTGCAACCTGCGGCCAGAGCGGAGCGACTATCGCTACTACCGCCGCCTGCTCGAGGCCGATGCGATCTAGGCGGCGGTCGCCTCGACGATAGCGACGAGGCCGAGAGCGATAACGGTTAGGACCAGTACGAGGACTGGACTAATCCTGTAGTTGCCGGCTGCGTGGAAGTGCATCCGGCCTCAAAGGATAGAGCCGTCAGCCAAGAATTGGGATAACGCAGCGGAATTTTTTGGTGGCGGTGGATATAGCGGAACTGACTTCACCTGAGGCAGAGACGGTGATGGCCGCGTAGAGATCGACATCCGACACATTCGTGAGATCGCCGCTCCACTCATCTCCTGCCGCCAGAGCCTGGCCTGGCCGCTGCGAGAAAGCCGCCAGCGAGAGCGCGTTGGGCAGCTCGCCGCCCTGGCTGGCGCAGGCGGCGGCGGCCGCGGGGGCGTTGAGCGCCGAGCTATTCGGCTCTGACTGCCAGCAGGCACCGGCAAACGGCTCGGTCCCGACCTTGCAGCCGGCCTCGTAGCCGTTGACGGTCTTCGCGTCCTGCGCGTTGGCCGCGTTCAGGGCCGTCTCCGCGTCCTTCGCCGACTGCGCCGTCTCGGCGTGCAGCGCCGAGGGCACCTGGCCGAGGGTGGAGGTGTCGACATGGATGCCGGTGATCGACCCCGGAGCCAGTTGACTGCTCTTGATCGCCCCCGGCTTCAACCGGTTCCCGGGC
Organism: Solirubrobacterales bacterium; assembly: GCA_044865945.1. Taxonomy (GTDB): domain Bacteria; phylum Actinomycetota; class Thermoleophilia; order Solirubrobacterales; family 70-9; genus VAYN01. The sequence goes on along the minus strand of JBIOTO010000027.1, from coordinate 18,308 downwards.
ACCGAGCCCAATGCCAGCCGGTTCCCCGGCAGCGACTTCACCTTGATCGTCTTGCCGCTGATCTTCCCTGCCGCGTAGACGGTCCCGCTCAAAGCTGTCACCAGCGCCAGGCCGGCGCCGATCAGCACCGGCAGACGGTGTCTCATACCCCTGCTCATCTGGTTCTCCCTTGGGTTTCGCGTTAATTGAACCGAGCCCGCTCACCGCGCGGGCCGATTGAAGCGGCGGCACCCTAACCGCGAATTCGCGGCGCTGGACAAATGTCTACACGCGGGTTCGTCAAAGATCTGAGTTAAGGGGAGATTGAGGCAGCCTCAAACTCCTCGCTGCTCCCGAGCGAGGCGGGGGCCGTAATCGCCGAAACCAGACAGGCTGTTCAATCGCGGAACCCGGGGGATGTTCGACAAAGTCGAGGTATGTATGCCCTTTTGCTCACCTCTCTCTACGGAGTGTCCACTTAAATTCTCTCTAGCTTCAGAAACGGCTCTATTTTCAGGAAAAGATTGCTCAAAGTTCTGGGTATTGCTGTATTCACCTCGACCAGTAAGCATGCCGCCGTGATGCGCGGGGGAGAAATGGCGAGACGGGGGCGACTGGTGGCATTTTTTGCCCTGTTGGCGGCGATCTGCGTCGCCGCGCCGGTGCTGGCGGAGTCGCCCGCCGAAGAACCCGGGTCCTCCGACCCGCTGGAGCTGCGGCGCGACGAGTCCCTGGAAACGCCCCAGGCGGTGGCCGAGCGCGAAGACTCCGAATATGCCTACGCGAACCTGACCGCGGGCCAGGAAGCGAGCCTGCTGCAGGACCTTTTTGCCCCGCAGTTGGAGGCGATTGACGCCGACCCCGCCCGCGCCCTCGCCGGGGTGACGATCGAGCGGCTGGACTCGACAACCGAGGCGCTGGTGACCCTCGACGGCGCGCCGGCGCTACTCGAATCCGAAGTGCCGCTGCGGGCGGCGGAAGAGGACGGCGACCTGCGCAAGGTGGAACTCGGGCTGGAGGAGACGCCAGCCGGTTACGAGCCGGCCAATCCGCTGGTCGACCTCAGCCTGCCCGCCAACGCCCAGGACCCGATCGGCATCGGAGATGAAGGGCTGGCGATCACCCCGGTCGGCACCACCGCCGCCCCCGCGGCGCCGATCGGCGAGGAGGATCTGCTTCTGCCGGCCGCCCACGAGGACACCAGCTACCTGCTCTCGCCGATCGCCGGCGGCCTCGAGCTCTCGGCGATGCTGGCCTCCCGCAACAGCCCGGAGGAACTCGACTTCGACATCACCCTGCCGCAGGGCGCCTCGCTGCGCGCCGGCGAAGGCGGCGGCGCTGAAGTGGTCGGCACCGGCGGCGAGTCGATCGCGACGATCACCGCCCCGCACGCGGTCGACGCCCAGGGCACCGAGGTCCCAGCGGCGCTCGCGGTGGAAGGCAACACGCTCAGCATCCTGGTCCCGCACCGGGAACTCGATCTCGCCTACCCGCTCTTCGTCGACCCAGAGTTCGTCGAAGAAATCTGGACCGGCTTCGCCGACACCAGCAAACTCGCCTACTGGCATTGGTCCTGGAGTGGCGTGGCGGGCGCGGAAGACTACATCGGGCGCACCTCCTGCATCGTCACCTGCTGGGGCAACGGCCTCTACGTGCGGGCGCGCTCCGGCTTCACCTACCCGGCCGGCAGCTGGGGCCGGTGGTGGTTCACGCCGCAGGGCTCGACCACCTACATGAGCAGGGTGGTCCTCGGCCCAATCAACTACGACGCTCACGGCTGTACCGCCAACGAGCCCCACGGCTATGTCGGCGTCTGGAACGACAACGGCAGCTGGGTCGTCCGCAACAACGCCTTCCCCTCGGGCTGGGCGACCAGCGTCGACGTCGGCAACCTTCCCCCGGGGAGCCGGACCGCCTTCGTCGGCATCCACGCCGAATCGAGCTCCAAACTCAACTGCGGCCGCGACTACCGCCTCGGTGGCGCCTCGCTGTATCTCAAGGACACCGAGAACCCGAGCGCCGGCACTACCTCTGGCTATCCCACGGGCTGGGTCAAAGCTGGCACCAACTTCACCGTCAGCGCCCCCGCCAGCGACCCCGGGGTGGGACTGAAGAAGGCCTCCCTCTATCCCGCTCAGGCCGTCACCCAGGTCAAAGAACTGGGCTGCGACGGGCACTACTCGAACCCGTGCCCGGCCAACTACACCTTCCTCTTCCCGACGGGGGCCGGGAGCTTCGACGAGGGCGAAAAAACCGTCCAGTTCAGCACCGAGGACGCGCTGGGGAAGCCCTCCAACACCCACACGTGGACGATGAAGGTCGACCGCACGCCGCCGGAAATCGAGCTGGCGGGACAGCTGGCGCAGGCGACCGACGAGACCGAAGGCGACGGCAAAGACGACAAGGACAAGCCGCTGCCGCTGCCGGTCTACAACCTGACGGTCAACACCACCGACGGCGTTCTCAACCCGAGCAACGGCGGCCAGAAGCGTTCCGGCGTGAAGAAGATCCAGGTCTTCATCGATAACCGGCCGACGCCGGAGCAGACCTGGGAAGCTTCCTCCTGTTCGGCCGGCAACTGCCCGCTGAGCAAAGTCTTCACGCTGAAACTGAACGAACTCAGCGCCGACACCGAGCACTATCTGCGGGTCCTGGCCACCGACTTCGCCAGCAACGCGCCGCGGGAACGGAAACTCGAGTTCGAATACATCCCCGCGACCGGGATGAAGGACGAGTACGTGATGCAGTACTTCCCGCTGCCCGACGGGAGCGGGAACGAAGCCGAAGAAGAGCACCCGAGTCGTCCCGAACTCGCCGTCAACCTGGTCAGTGGCAACCTCGTTTACCGCCAGGAGGACCTCGACGTCTCCGGGGCGGCGGCTGACCTCGAGCTGGAGCTCTTCTACAACTCGCTGCTGCCCGAACAGCAGGACACCGAGTGGGGTGACGGCTGGACCCTGGCGCAGACCCCGGAACTTGAAATCGAGGAACCGGGCGCGCCCGGCCCGCCCAGCGAGGCGACGATCGTCGACGAAAGCGCGATGGTCGAAAGCAAGGTCGACCTGCCGGCCAGTGTCGGCGAAGAAGAGTTCGACAAGCGGCTGCAGGCGACGGTGACGAAGGAGGCGGGCGGCTACGCGCTGACCGACGAAAGCGGGGAAACCGGCGAGACCGTCTCCTTCGACTCCTCCGGCAGGGCGGAGGAGCTGACCAATGGCACCGCGGCGACGGTCGAATACGACTACGAAGGCGGCGACCTCTCGGCGATCACGATTGAAGACCCCGGCACCGCCCATGCCGATCCCGAAAGCATCGACGAAGGCGAAGCGCCGCGGCCGCTGGACTTCCTCCACACCGCCAACTTCGGCAGCAAAGGCTCCGCCGACGGGCAGCTGCAAGGCCCCGCCGACGTCGCCGCCGACCCCCAGGGCAACATCTGGGTCCTCGACGCCGAAAACGGCCGGGTCCAGAAGTTCGGTCCCGATGGCCAGTTCATTTCCAAGTTCGGCTCTCCCGGCTCCGCCGAAGGGCAGCTGAACAACCCAAGCTCACTGGCGATCGACGGCGAAGGAAACGTCCTCGTCGCCGACAGCTTCCGGATCCAGAAGTTCAGCCCCACCGGGCAACTGCTGCTCAAATTCGGCTCCCAGGGCTCTGGCGACGGCCAGTTCCCCGGCTACCCGACGAGCGTCGCGGTCGGCGTCGACGGCTCGATCTGGGCCTCGGACTTCACCCGGGTCAATCGCTACAACGCGTCGGGTCAGTTCATCGAGCGGATCGGCGCCTCCGGTCCCGGGCAGGTCTCCTGGTCGGAAAGCATCGCCATCGGCCCCGGCGGTGAGGTGTTCGTCGCCGACCCGGTGAAAGATCGAATCAAGGTCTTCGACAAAGAAGGCGACTACCTGCGCCAGATCGGCACCAGCGGCACCGGCCCCGGCCAGCTCGCCAAGCCGGTCGATGTCTCGATCGACGACGAAGGCCGGGTCTGGGTCGCCGACGAACAGACCGATCGCGTGCAGGTGTTCTCGCCCGAGGGCGACTACGTCGCCGGCTTCGGCGGCTCAGGCTCCGGCGCTGAGCAGCTCGACCTTTGGCCGAAGACCGGGATCGCGGCTCTGAGGGGGAGAATCTGGATCGCCGACGGCGGGAACAACCGGGTCTCGCGCTGGGCGAGCACCCGCATCAACGACTTCTTCCACTCCGCCAACTTCGGCGCCTTCGGCTCGGAAGACGGGCAGCTGAAAAGCCCCGCCGACGTCATCGGCGACTCCCAGGGGAACCTCTGGGTGCTCGATCGCGACAACAGCCGGATCGAGAGGTTCGGTCCCGAGGGTCAGTTCCTCGCCAAGTTCGGCTCTGCCGGCACCGGCACCGGTCAGCTCAACTACCCGAGCGCGATCACCCTCGACGCCGACGGCAACGTCCTCGTCGCCGAAAGCAACCGCGTCCAGAAGCTGAGCCCGAGCGGTGAATACCTCGCTAAATTCGGCGCGCTCGGAAGCGGCAACGGGCAGTTCCTCGTTCCCTCGGGGATCGCGGTCGGGGTCGACGGCACTATCTGGGTGACCGACGCCAACCGGGTGCAGCGGTTCACCGCGGCGGGGCAGTTCGTCGAGCGCGTCGGCGCCTCGGGCGCCGGGCAGATCACCTGGCCCGAAGGCATCGCCGCCGGTCCGGGAGGGGAGATGTTCGTCGTCGACCCGAGCCTCGACAAGGTCAAGGTCTTCGACAAAGAAGGGGATTTCCTCCGCCAATTCGGTGCCAGCGGCACCGGCCCCGGCCAGCTCGCCAAGCCGGTCGATGTCGCGGTCGACTCCGAGGGCCGGGTCTGGGTCGCCGACGAACAGACCGATCGCGTCCAGCTGTTCAACGCGGCGGGCGACTACATCGCTGGCTTCGGCGCTTCGGGTTCGGCGGCCGACCGCCTCGACCTGGAAGAAAGAAGCGGGATCGCGATCGGGACGGGGAGGGTCTGGGTCGCCGACCCGGGGAACGACCGGATAGACGAATGGGTCGGCGGCACCTTCGAGCCCTCCGTAGCACCCGTCCTAGTCGAAGACGACCCGCAGCTCGACGTCAACGTCTCCGATGGCCTGGTCGACAGCGTCGAAGGGGAGGAGAGCGGCACGATCGACTACGAACACAGCGGCGACCTGCTGACTGCCGTCGACGCGCCCGACGGCGAAGCCCAGTTCTCCTACGACGGTGCCGGCCGGATGACCAAAGCCACCCTGCCCAACGGCACCTACGGGGAAATCGCCTACGAAGCGACCTATGGCCGGGTGAAATCGGTGACCGTCGCGGTCGAAGGCGACAACCCGAAGACCACCTACTTCAGCTGGTCCGACGAACCGCACCGGACCACGGTCACCCCGCCCGACGCTCCGGCCACCACCTACGACATCGCCGCCGACGGCTCGATATTCAAATGGTGGAACGCCAAACAGCCGCCGGTCATCGACGATCTCGCCGGCACCCTTTACGACAACCGCGAAACCAGCAGCCCGATCGCGACGGGCGTCCACAACCTCGTTATCCAGGCCCACGACGACGAGGGCGTCGCCTCGATCCAAGTGATCGCCAACAACAACCAGCTGGTCGACGAACGCAACTGCGCCTACGAGCCCGAAAAACCCACCGAATGCGTCACCGAGACCAACGAGTGGGTGACCGAAACCGGCAACTGGCCCCCGGGCATCGTCTACCTCGAAGTAATAGCGACCGACCGCCTCGGCGAAGCCAGCAGCCAGCGCTTCTGGATCAACGTCCCTTACACGCCCCCGCCGGACCCCGAAGCCGAAGAACCGCCGCGCTTCAGCGACATCCTGAGGTTCCGCGAAGAGCACGGGCTCGACCTAGACCTCGAAGGCGACGAGCAAGCGATCAACGACCGTGTCTTCGAATCGATTGGGGATTGGCACAACCCAACGACGCCGGCTGGAGAAGTTGCCAGAGCCTCGATGGAGCGCTGGGGTGTGCCTTTGAGGGCTGTCGACGTCGCAGAGCTGGACTATCGAAACTCCTATGTTTCGCATGATGGCGCCGCCATAAGGCAATGGGGTGAACAGCAGGTAGCGAGCTCTTATGCGGGCTACTTTGTAGATCATCGAGCAGGAGGCATCATCTACGTGGCTATGTTGGGAAATGAAGCTGAACGACAGGCTCTGCTCGCATCCCTGGCAAGCGACCTAATCGCTCCAAACAGGGTGCGTCCGGCACTGGGTGCATTCGGGCGTACGGAAGGTGATCTCAAGGCAATTGGCCAAATTGTTCTCAGTAAACTTTCAGCTGGCGGGCTGTCTAGTACGGTTGGCAGCGTTGAGACCGATGTGCCGACGAATCGGGTAGTGGTAAGCGCGAAGTACCCCGACCAAGTGGAAGCACAGCTCGGGTCCGAATTTGGTACTGCCGTTCAGGTCATTAAAGGTTCAGGACCTACGCGTCGCCCGGCAAGATTCAGCCGGATAAACAGCAACGGCGAAATCCAAGCTGGCGATTATGTCTATGCGAGCCAGGCTGGGTGTACCGCAGGATTCGGTGCATGGGACCAGTTGGAAGCGCCGAAATCGAATGACCAAGAACTTTATGTTCCATTTCAGCTAACTGCAGGGCATTGCTTTCCCAAAAACGGCAACGTATATCGCGGCTTTCCTGAAGAGAAAAAAGCACTCATCGGGAAGGTCACCCGACGCAACTATGTGAGCAATTCCAACGTCACTACGCTCGATGCCGAGGCAATACGAACCAACTGGTCGGACGTTGGTCGTTTTATATTCCTCAACAAGGACGCCCAAAAAGCAGTGATTGGCTACAGGACTCCCGAAGTTGGGCAAAGAGTATGTGTATCCGGAGCAACGACGGAAAAACGTCTGTGCGGACCCGTACTTGATGAACCAAAGATCCATTTTGGGAGCAACGATGATGGTGAAGTGAGCAAGGGCATTGAAATCCCTATTGGCGTACGGGTTAAGGGAGGTGACAGTGGTGGCCCCGCATGGTTTGAGGGCACCGGCGAAGCAGCCGGACTCATTACCGCCTCTGGTGCGGACGAGTACGGATATGGGAGCTGCGAGGAGAGCAGTCAAAACTTCAGCTGCCCCATCACCTACATAACGACGATCCAACAGATCGTCTCGGGTACGGCGACGTTGTATAATGCAAAAAAATTGAGCGACGAAGGCGCAACCTTCCCGGAACCGCTTTACATAGCTGGTCTCACCTTCGGAAAATGATCAAGGCGCACCGCAAAAACCTTTGGCCTTTTCTAATTGCAGTGAATGTTCTGGCGCTGTGTATTCCCTCCAGCTCTGCGTATGGACAAGATCCAATAGCGATTTCAATCGAAACCTCACGTGGGCAATCGCCACAAGATGTTGAGTATCGATTGCAGGTTGTATCTGGGGTTGCAGGGGCTCAATTCGGGCTTGAATATGGGCTGCCAGCTTGGCCCACTGACGAACCCGTCTTTGGTTCGCCTGTGAAAGTTCCCTCGATAGGGTTGTCGGGGTCGGGGTCCATCGAGCCTGCGCCGGGACTGACGCCCAAGCCCGTATTACAGAAGAAGCATGGATGTATTCGGGCGATTCCCGATCGCTTTTCTCAACGCTACTGGGTCGAAATCCCACCGAATAGCGCTTCTACGGTGAGTCTCCTCGTCAAGGGGACCTACCCGTCATGGCCTCGGACTACATACGGAGTAGCGTTTTCAACCTTCTCGACGAATGACCCTTTGGCCGAGCTCGTTCCGTTGGCTTCAATAGACGTCCCTCGGCTCATGTCACGTGGAACCCACATCGAAGTGAGAGCAAAAGGGCGGTCGGGAGCGGATAGAACTCCCGAAATCGTTGGTCGGACCTCTCCTCCATTTCGATCAGGGCTGATATTTGTTAGAGCAGTACGGCCTTCTCGGTCTGGACGTGTCGGACTGGAGGACTGGTTAGCTGCTTCGGCTGTGCCATTGGGAGTGGTCCAGACCGATCGTCAAGGACGCTTCGTTGTGCCGCCACGAGCCTTTACGGGTAAAGGCTCGTATGCCGTGATTGCACGCAGCGGGGCTCGAGGCTCGAGGGCAGCAGACTGGAACTGTGGAGCGTTTTTCTCTATTGGCTGACAAGGGAGATAAATGAGCGCCAGGAGTGTGCATCCCCGGGCTTGGTTGGCGGCGCTGACGGTATCCGGGGTCTTCTTGGTCTTGGCGATCCCAGTCTCCACCGGGGCAACCGAGGCTCCGTTCTGCGGCACGAGCGACCTGCGAGCGGTGGAAGCCCGTGTCGTAGGGAGGAAAGACCAAGACATTGTCTTGGCTATGAAGAGCGAACGTGTGCGGGCTGGTGAGGTTGCTTCTGCGCGCTTGTTCAATCGGGGCAACTCGGCTGCGTTCTATGGGGTCGCGCTGAGAATTGAAAAGCTGGTGGGTGGTCGGTGGACCTCGGACCCAGCCAGTCCTGATGGACCGTGGCCAAAAAAGAGGGGAACACTACAGCCCGACGGGCTCAGTGCTTGCTTCCGTTTTCCTGTACCCGAGAACCAGGTGGAGGGCCGGTATCGATTTACGGTTTTCGTATCGCTGGGTTTGAAAAAGATGCACCGCGGCGCTTTGTTTCAAGTCCGCGCTCAGGGTGGGGATCGCAGCTTCTGTCGGCAGGATTCGACGAGGGACTACCTTGCCAGCGTGGAGCGTTCGGCTCCGCTGCACAGAATTCCAGCGTTCAGAAAGTTGCCTTTCGCCCCTCGCGGCATCCATGTATATCCAATTGGAGGAAGGCCACTTGTCGGTCCGGGCGCCGTCGGGTTTGGGCTCGCTGATGAAGCCGTCAACTGGCCACGGCGCCTCAATTGGGTTCTCAGCGCTTCTTTGGTTCGGGTAAGCGCTAAGGGGGTGCCTCTAAAGGTTCTCGATCGTAAGAGCCAGAGACTCGGAACGCGCAGGCTGAATAGGGATAGGAACTTTGGGCCGCGATTTCCGGTCCCAGGCACGCCGGCCTACTACAGAGTCGATATCTCCTTCAAGACCTTCGGTGGGGACCTGCTAGGGGCCTATTCGGAATATTTCAGAGTGATGAAACCGAGATTTGATGTTGACATGACGGTCAGCGACCGGTTGGTAAAGCCCGGTCAAATCTTGCAAGCAAGGCTGAAGAATCTAGGGACCGAACCGGTGTGGGCCGAGTCGGTGGTGACCATCGAGAGGCGTGAATGGGATCAATGGGTTCCGGTTGATCGGGTATGGCGCGATGGTCGAGTTGTTGACGTGCGGGTCCTTGTGCCGGGCGGACGACCTGGGCATTGCTTCACTTGGAAGGTGCCTTCTGACATGAAGGGCGGGCAATTCGCGATCGTCCAAAGACTGCGACGTTCTCTCAAAGACAAAAAGGGAGAAGGGCTAGGCATTGCCGCTGGGTTCAGGGTGGCGGAGGCGGAGTCGCCCTAGGGCCCGCCTAGCTCTCAGGCGACTGGCTCGGCATCCGGAACGACGCCAGCCCAACGACCGTCGGGATGAGTTCCTCGGGGTCGTCTGTCCGCCTCAGCGATTCGGTCTCGAGGCTCGGCAGCCAGCCGAGGACCTCGTCGAGCTCCTCGGCCAGCTCGCTCCAGGCGGGGCGGTCGAGGAGGATCGGCTTCCAGGAGAAGTGGCGGTCGTCCTCGGCGTCGAAGGTGTCGGCGTCGATCGCTTCGGTGACGCGCTCCATGTAGGCGTGCAGGAACGACTGGGACATTTCCTGGCGGACCAGGAGGGGGAGAGATGCCCAGGACGCGGTGTCGAGGAAGGGTCGTCTCAGCCCGCGGTAGATCCGTTCGACGCCGCCGCCGCGACGGCCGCCCTTGCGTTCCTCGATGATCTCCACCAGGCCCCATTCGGCGAGTTCACGGAAGCAGCGTGAGACGTGGGTCATCGAGCCGCCGATCTCCTCGACGAACTGCGAGGGGCTCAGGGGCCGGCTCGACAGCTCAAAGAGGATCCTCGATCGCCATTTGTTGGAGAGCGCCTTCGCCATCCGCGGGCTGAAGGCGATCTCGGAGCTGTCTCCCGGCGGAGGCTGGTGGCGACGGGAGGCCAGAAGCATGGCGGTGGGGGACTGGGGCGAGCGAAAGGCCGAAAGGCCGACGACGGTGGGGATTCGCTCGCCGTCGTGTTCCCGCAGCCTGCGATCGGCCTCGACGGCCAGCTCGGGCAGCCAGTCCAGCACCGCGTCCAGCCGCCGTCCCAGCTCGATCCAGGCGGCGCGGTCGAGCGCGACTCCGTCCCAGGAGACGTGGCGGTCGACCTCGACGTCGAAGGTGCCGCCCTCGACCGCTTCGGCGATGCGGGCAAAGTAGGCGCTGACCGCGCTGCGGGACCACGTATCGCGCGCCGAGCGCGAGACGGTTTGCCAGGTCGCGGTGTCGAACTGGGCCCGCCGGATACCGCGATAGACGTGTTCGATGGCGGCGCCCCCCCGGCGCCCGGGCCGCTTTTCGACCACCTCGACGAAGTCCCATTCGGCGAGCTGGCGGAAGCAACGGGCTATCTGCGTCAGCTCCCCGCCGACCTCCTCGACGAACTGGGAGGGGCTCATGGGGCGCAGGCTCAGCTCCGAGAGGATCCGGACCCGCCACGAGTCGGCCAGCGCCTTGGCCATGCGGGCGCTGATCCCGAAGGCCGTCGGTTCTTTTCTTTTGACCGGATGCGCCACTTTCTCCCCTCAGTAGATGCTGAGTGGGAAAGCTAACACTAGTGGACACGCTGTGCAGATTCTTTCTTCCCAAACTGGGCGAGCAGGGAGTGCTGCCGGGTTCTGCCAGCGGTAAACCCTCCTTCATCAAACGTTCAGTTTGTTGAAGGGGGGTGAGCAAATTGAAGATCGAGGCCACTACTACCAGCGTGCCGACTATCAGCACCAGCAAGTCCGGCTGAGGGATGTGGGTTCCCCTTCCGGAGTGGGGGGAGGGGAACCCCCTTTTGTCCCAGGATTAACCGTGTGTGTAATTCCTGATCAGTAAGTAAGAGTGGAGGGAATATGGGTGGCAAGTGGGATACGGGCAACGAGGTTCGGCTGACATATGACACGTACGCGCCCGCGTACGAAGACTTCAACCATGGCTACATGTACGAGCGGTGGACGGGGCGGCTGCTGGAGACGGCCGAAGCGGCTGGTTTGAAGGGGGATCGGCTACTGGACATCGCCTGCGGCACCGGGCTCAGCTTCGTCACCATGCTGGAGCGCGGTTGGAAGGTGACCGGGTGCGACATCTCGCCGGCGATGCTGGAGATCGCCGAGGAGAAGTTCGGCGACCGGGCCGAGCTGTTTCTCGCCGACATGCGGGAGCTGCCCGACGTCGGCGAGTTCGACCTGATCTGGGCCGTCAACGACCCGCTCAACTACCTGCTCTCGATTGAGGAACTGGAGGCGACGCTGGACGGGATGCGGCGCAACCTCGCGCCGGAGGGGATCGCCCTTTTCGACGTCAACACCCTGGTCACCTACCGGACCTTTTTCAGCAACGAGGTCGTCGTCAACCAGAACGGCAGGCAGCTGGTCTGGCAGGGCAAGCTCTCACCCGAGGAGGTGACCCCCGGTGTGTTCGCCGAAGCCTCCTTCGAGGAGGTCGGTGCCGAGGGGTCGGCCCACGTCCACCGCCAGCGCCACTTCAGCCGCGAGGAGGTTGAGGCGGCCTTCATGAAAGTCGGCCTCGAGTGCGTCGCCGTCTATGGCGAGCAGGACGGGGCTCTCAGCCTGGGGCTCGACGAAAACCTCCATACGAAGGCGGTGTATCTGAGCCGGCTTCCTTGAGTCGAAAAACAAGCCCGTCGGATTACTGCCGGATTTTGCCTTCGTAACGCCTCGCGCCCCTGCATACGCTCTGGAAAGAAGTCCCTTAGTGGTTACAGGGATTCACACATATAGATCAGGAGTAGCAATGGGGGGGACCGGAATGGTGGCGAAAGGGAAAGCGGAGGACGCCGCTGCACCGGTCGGTAACGGCTCCGCCGGCAGGCGCTCCGACAGCCCGCTGGACCGCGTCCTCCACGCCCTCGGCCACCCGGTGCGCCGGCAGATCCTTCGCTCTCTGGTCAGGCGCGACGGCAGCGCCAGCGCGATTTCCAAGGAGCTGGAGCTGGACCTCAGCGTTGTCTCCTACCACCTGAACCAGGTCCTGGCGCGGGAATGCGGCGTCGTCGAGCTGGTCGAGGCGGTCGAAAGACGAGGCGCCTTGGAGAAGATTTACGCCCTCAAGTTCGAGGCTCTGGGCGGTGGCGACCCCTTCCGCCGCCTGGAGCCCGAAGAGGGCGTTCGGCCGATGTCGGTCGAGGAGTGCTTCATCGTCGCCGTCTCGGCGATGGAGGAAGCGCCGTTCGGCGACCCGCCTGGGAGCACCTGGGAGTGGTCGCTAGCGCGGGTCGACGCCGAGGCCTGGCGAGCGATCTGCGAGGCGCGAGAGGAGTTCGAGCGTCAGACCCTGGCCGCGGTAAGGGCCAGCCAGGCGCGCGACCCGGAAAAAACACGCGACGTCGTCGTGGGAGCGGCCAGCTTCCCCGCTGAGGAGCTGCGAGAGGGTTAGCGTCCGGGCTGGATGCCCGACCTTCTCGTCCTCTTCCTCGCTGCTTCCGCGACGGCGCTCGCTACCGGGCTTGGCGCGATCCCGGTCTGGTTGCTCGGCGCCCGGGCCGCGGCGCTGACGCCGTTCCTGCTCGGCGTCGCCGCCGGGGTGATGGGGGTCGCCTCGATCGTCGGGCTGCTGCTGCCGGCCGCCGACGAAGGATCCCTGTGGGAGTTGCTGGCCGGGCTCGCGGCCGGCGCTCTCCTGCTGGGAGTGGCCCGCCGCCGGCTCGACCACGAGGCGGTCTTCATGGGGCGCAGCGGTCCCAGCGCCCGCACCGCGGCGCTGGTCTTCGCCGTGCTCTTCGTCCACAGCCTGCCCGAGGGGCTGGCGGTGGGGACCGCGTACGCTTCCGAGCGCGCTGGCCTCGGCCTCTTCGTGATCGTCGCGATCGCGATCCAGAACATCCCCGAGGGGACCAGCGTGGCGATCCCGATGGAGACGGCGGGCTACGGTCGCGGGCGCCAGTTCTGGGCGGCGGTGGCGACCAGCGCCCCGCAGCCGGTCGGCGCCGTGATCGCCTACCTGGCGGTCGAACAGGTCAACGCGCTGCTGCCGTTCTCCTTCGCCTTCGCCGCCGGGGCGATGCTGAGCCTGATCGCGATCGAGCTGCTGCCAGACGCCTACGCGGACCGCCGCCGCTGGCTCGGCCCAACCGCCGGCCTGCTCGGCGGCGCCGGGGTGATGATGGCGCTGGACCTGCTGCTCGGGGTCTGAGCCGGCTCAGAGCAGCGCCAGCACGCCGAGCGCCAGCACCGAGACGGCGACCACCGCCAGCGCCACCACCGTCGTCACCCGGTCGAAGCGGCCGAGGGCGTTCTCGCCCATCAGCTCGCGGTCCTTGGCCAGCGAGCGGATGAAGGGCAAAAGGACCAGCAGCAGGACCGCGTTCAGCGCCTGGGTGAGGAAGAGGATGTCGATCAGCGGCGCGCCGGGGATCAGCACCAGCCCGGCGGCCAGGGCCGTGATCGCGCCGAAGCTGAGGTAGAAGGTGCGCGCCTCGGCGAAGCTGTCGTCGAGGTCGGCGCGCCGGCCGAGGGTCTCGGAGACCGAGTAGGCGGTGGAGAGCGGGACGATCGCCGCCGCCAGCAGCGCCGCGCCGAGGAAGCCGAGCCCGAAGAGGGTCGCGGCGGCGCTGCCGGCGACCGGCTCCAGCGCCCGCGCGGCGTCGCTGGCGTCCTCGACGTCGATGCCTTGCGCGTGCAGGGTGGCGGCGCAGACGACGACGACGAAGAGGCCGATCACCCCGGTGAGGACGGCGCCGACGATCACGTCGACCCGCTCGTAGCGCAGGTCCTTGACCCCGAGCCGCTTGTCGACCGCGTAGGACTGGATGAAGGCGAGGCCCCAGGGCGCCAGCGTGGTCCCGACCGTCGCCACCGCGACCAGCAGGGCGTCGCGGTCGAGCGGGATGCTGGGGACGACCAGGCCGCGCCCGGCCTCGCCCCAGTCGGGGTGGGCGAGGATGCCGGCGACCACGTAGGCGACGAAGACCGCGCTGAGCGCCAGCAGCAGGTGCTCGACCCGGTGGAAGTTCTCCCGCAGGACGAGGATCGAGATGCCGATCGCCGCCAGCGGCACGCTGACGTAGCGGCTGGTCCCGGTCAGCAGGTCCATAGCCGCCGCGACGCCGGCGAACTCGGCGCAGAGCGTCCCCGTGTTGGCGACCACCAGGGCGGCCGCGACCAGCCCGGCGGCGCGCTGGCCGTAGCGCTCCCGCACCAGGGTCAGCAGCCCCTTGCCGGTGACGATGCCGAGCCGCACCCCGACCTCGTGGAAGACGATCAGCGCCGCGGTCGAGAGCGCCAGGACCCAGAGCAGCTTGTAGCCGTACTGGGCGCCGAGGATCGAGTAGGTGGTTATTCCGGCCGGGTCGTCGTCGGAGAGGCCGGCGAGGATCCCCGGCCCGACCACCGCCAGCAGCGCCGCCAGGCCGCCGGCCCGCAGCAGGTGGTGGCGACGCCGGGCAAGGTGCCAGTGGGCGTGGCGGCCGGGGGTCTTGTGCGGGGCGGGTCGCCGCCGCCGGTGGGTTGGCTCCACAGGTATCCCTTACCTTGACGGCGCGGCGGGATAGACTCGCCGCGTACATATCGGTCGGTGGTCAAGGGAAGTCCGGTGCGAGTCCGGCGTGGTCCCGCCACTGTGACCGGGTGGAGGAGTTCGCGGGCGCCTCGGCGCCAGCCACTGGGGGCGACACCTCGTCCCCGGGAAGGCGCGTCCTCCCTGATCCCGGAAGCCAGGAGACCTGTCCCCGGCCTTTGCCAATTCAACCCTCGAGGAAAGGGTGGCTAAATGCCAAGACTCATTCCGTTCCGGCTGGCGGCTGCGTGCGCGCTGGCTCTGTCCCTGATGCTGTGCTTCACGGCGGTCGCCGCGGCCAAGGGCCTGCAGGCGAACCTGCTCGTGGTCGGCAGCGGCGGCAAGGTACTCGCCGACAAGCCGGTCGCCTCGGCGAACGTAGCCGTCAAGACCAACCCCAAAGCGACCTGCTTCGGGCCGGACAACGGCGGCAGCGGCGACACCGCGCAGATCAAGGGCAACACCGCGATGGGGCTGCTCGCCAGCGGCGCCAAGACCACTCCGGCGCTGAAGCCGCTGTCGATTACCGACGCCTTCGACTTCGGCCTCGCGGTCTGCGGGGTCGGTTCGAGCGTCGCCAAGGGCAGCTCGTCGTGGTACCTGAAGATCAACCACAAGGCCCAGATGGTCAGCGGCGACGCCGCCAAGATCAAGGCCGGCGACGATGTGCTGTGGGCGCTGGCGAAGACCGAAGCGCCCGATTACACCTATCCGGGCGAGCTGGTGCTGAGCGCGCCGGCCACGGCCAAGGCCGGGATGGAGTTCTCGGTGCGGGTCTGGTCCTACGACGAAAAAGGCCGCAAGAGCCCGGCCGAGGGCGCCAAGGTGAGCGGCGCTGCCGCGCCGACCGGTGCCGACGGTCGCACCACGGTGACGCTGGCCAAGCCGACGAGCCTGAGCGCCAAGGCGACGGGTGAGATTCCCTCCGCCAAGGTGGCGGTCTGCGTCGGGGGCAAGTGCCCTAAATGACGGGACGCCGCGGCACGGCGGTCGCGATCGCGCTGCTTCTGGCAGCGCTCGCGGCCGCCGGCTGCGGCCTCGGCCCCGGCGCCGACGTCGGCGACGTGCGGCTGACGGTGACGCGGGAATTCGGCGCGGTGCCGGTCCTTGACCGCTCGTTGGCGGCGAAGGAATCGGACACCGTGATGCGGTTGCTGGAAGGGGAGGCGGACGTCGAGACGCGCTACGGCGGCGGCTTCGTCCACGCGATCGACGGGGTGGCCGAGGAGCAGCGCGGCGGCAACCCGTATGACTGGTTCTTCTATGTAGACGGGGTGGAGTCGCAGGTCGGCGCCGCCGAGGTCGAGCTGGACGGCGACGAGCGGATCTGGTGGGACTACCGCGACTGGTCGGCGACCAACCACGTGCCGGCCGTGGTCGGATCCTGGCCGGCGCCGTTCGCCGGCGCCAAGCCTCACCCGGTCGTGGTCGAGTGCGCGGAACCATCGCGTGGTTCCTTTGTCCGGAATAGCAGGACAAAGGAACCACAAGTTTGCGTGGCGGCCCGGCAGGCGCTTGAGGGTGAAGGGGTGACGGTGGCCTCGGGGGAGCCCGAGAAGGCGATCCGGGTTCTGGTCGGGACCTGGGACCGGCTGCGGGGCGACCCGACCGCGCGGCTGATCGAGGAAGGCCCGGCCGAAAGCGGGGTCTACGCGGACTTTGACGCCGGAGAGCTCGTCGGGCTGGACGAGGGCGGTGAGCCGGCGGGCAGCTTCGCTCCCGGCACCGGCCTCATCGCCGCCACCAGCCGCTACGGCGGGCCGCCGGTATGGGTCGTGACCGGGGCGACGCCAGCGGCTGTGCGGGGCGCCGCCGAAGCGCTCGACGCCGAGCACCTGCGCGACCATTACGCGGTGGCGATCGAGAACGGGAAATCGACGCCGTTGCCGCTGGAGGGTCGATGAAATCGCCCTTCGCCTACCAGCCGCGCCCGGCGCCGCTGCAGCTGGCCTCGCCTGGCGCCGCGGTCGCCTACCTGGGCGCGATCGTCGCCGTCGCCTTTCTCTATTCGAGCCCGGTGGTGCTGGTGGCAGCCGGCGCGGCGGCGGTCCTCGCCGGGGTGCTGGCCGGCGCCCGGCGCGCGGTCCGCGTCGCCCTGAAGATGGGCCTGGCGCTGGCGCTGCTGATCGTCGTCGTCAACGCGCTTGTCGTCAGCCGCGGCGAGACCGTGCTGGCGCGGCTGGGGGAGTGGCCGCTGCTGGGACAGGTCGACGTCACCTTCGAGGCGATCGTCGCCGGTCTCTCCGGCGGGCTGCGCGCCGCCGTGGCGATGATCGCCGCCGCCGTCTACTCGGCCTGCGTCGACCCCGACCGGGTGCTGCGCGCGCTGCGGCCGCTGGCCGGCCGCTCGGCGCTGACCGCGACCCTGGTCTCGCGGATGGTCCCGGTCGCCGCCGCCGACGCCTCCCGCTTGCGCGACGCCTCCCGCTTGCGAGGTCCCGGCGCCGCCCCGGTCGGCAAGGCGCCGCTGGCCCGCCGCCTGCTCGCCGGCTCCCTCGATCGCGCCATCGACGTCGCCGCGACGCTGGAGCTGCGCGGCTACAGCCTCGACGCCCCGCGTGCCCGCAACCGCTCCGCGCGGTCGCGCTACGACCGCCGCTTCTACGCAACCGCCGCGGTCGTCCTCGTCGCCGCGATCGCCGGCAAGGCCCTCGGCGCCGACGACTTCCAGACCTATCCCGAGGTCGAGATCGGTCTCGGCCCCGCGACCCTCGCCTTGTCGGCAGTGGTAGCCCTAAGCGGCCTCGCACCCCTCAAGCGTCGCGTGTCGCCTTCCTCTCGCATGGCGAGACAAAAGCAACACGCGCCGGAGCCCGCCCGTGTCTGAGCTGGCGATACGGCGCGGCGCGGCGCCGGCGCTCGCGGTCGAGGGCCTTGGCTACTCGTACCCGCACGCGGCTCGCCCGGCGCTCGCTGATGTCTCGCTGGAGGTGGCGCCGGGGGAGTTCGTCCTCCTCGCCGGCCGCTCGGCCTCGGGCAAGTCGACCCTGCTGAAGGCCGCCTGCGGCCTGGTGCCGCACTTCCACGGCGGTGAGATCGAGGGCGAGGTCCGGGTCGGCGACCTCGACGCGATCGCCACCGGTCCCGGCGAGCTGGCGGCCGCGGTCGGCTACCTCGCCCAGGACCCGGAGACGCAGGTGGTCTCGACCACGGTCGCGGCCGAGATCGAGCTGCCGCTGGAGATGCGCGGCGACGAGCCCGCCGCCCGCGCCCGCGCCGTCGAGGAGGTCGCCCTCGCCCTGGCGATCCCGCACCTGCTCGACCGCGGCGTCGACACCCTCTCCGGCGGCGAGTTGCAGCGCGTCGCCCTCGCCGCCGCCCTCGTCACCCGCCCGCGCTTGATCCTCCTCGACGAGCCGACCTCCCAGCTCGACCCGGTCGCCGGTGACGAGCTGATCTGGCTCCTGCGCCGGCTGAACGAGGAGTGGGGAGTGGCGGTGCTGCTCGCCGAACACCGGCTGGAGCGCTGCCTGGCGGCCGCCGATCGCGTCGTGGCGATGGAGGGAGGGGGGGTCTCCTTCGACGGACGGCCAGCCGACTTCCTTGCTTGGGCGCAGGCCGCCGACCCGGCCCTCGAGACTCCAGCCGCCCGTCTCTTCTCTCTCGCCGGGATCGAACCGCTGCCCGTGGGGGTGCGGGATGCACGGCAGACGTTGCGAGGGACGGGGATA
>JBIOTO010000026.1:0-2382 GCA_044865945.1 Solirubrobacterales bacterium | reverse complement strand
ACAGCGCGCGAGACGAACGAAGCAACCACGATGGTGCCGCCTGCCCTCGCGACCGACGCCGAGGAGCACGAGGGCCCCGTCCTCGTCGCCGACGAGGTCGAGGACGAGTTGCCGCCGGTTTCCGAGGAGGCCCTCACCCCGCTTCCGGCGAAGGGCGAGGACCCCGTTCGCCTGTATCTCAAGGAGATCGGCAAGGTGCCGCTGCTGACCGCGCAGCAGGAGGTCTCGATCGGCCGCCGCATCGAGGTGGGCCAGATCGCGCTTCGCCGCGGCCTGGCCGGCATCCCCATGGCGTTCCAGGCCCTGCTGGACATCGGCGATCGTCTGCGGCGCGGCGACATCGCTCCCGACGACGTCATCGTCCTGCCCGAAGGCGGTGAGCTGGAGCCGAAGGCCGTCCGGCCGGTCCTGCTGGCCTTTGGCCGTATCCGCCGGCTGGAGCGCAAGATCGCCCGGATGGAGGAGTCGCTCGACGACCGCCGCCGCTCGGCGGCCTCGCGGGCCAACGTCCTCAAGGCGATCGGCAACCAGCGGGAGGCGATCCAGAAGATCGTCGCCGAGATGCCGCTCAAGCCGGCGCTCATCGACGACCTGGTCGGCAAGATGCGCCGTCACTGCAAGCACCTGAACCAGGTGGCCGAGGAGGTGCGCCGCAACCGCACCGCCGCCGGCGTGCGGGAGCTCAAGCGCCTGGAGACCCTGGGCGGCCTGCCCCGCAAGCAGCTGGTCGCGCTCATCCAGCAGATCGACGACAGCGACCGCACGGTGCGCCAGGCCAAGCGCGAGCTGATGGAGGCCAACCTCCGCCTGGTCGTGTCGGTGGCCAAGCGCTACCTGGGCAGCGACCTCTCCCTGCTCGACCTGGTGCAGGAGGGCAACATCGGCCTGATGAAGGCGGTCGATCGGTTCCAGTACCGGCGCGGGTTCAAGTTCTCGACCTACGCCACCTGGTGGATCCGGCAGGCCATCACCCGGGCGATCGCCGACCACTCGCGCACCATCCGGATCCCGGTGCACATGGTCGAGACGCTCAACCGGATCTCGCGGGTCAACCGCAACATGATCAACGAGATGGGCCGCGAGCCGACCCCTGAGGAGCTCGCCCAGCGCACCGGCGTGCCGGCCAAGAAGGTGCGGCTCATCCTGGAGTCGTCGCGCAAGCCGCTGTCGCTCGAGACGCCGATCGGCGAGGACAGCGAGCTCGGGGACTTCCTGGAGGACAAGAGCGCCGGGTCGCCCAACGACTCGCTGCTCAGCCAGGACCTGACGAGCCAGGTCGAGCGGGCGCTGGCCACCCTCTCCCCCAAGGAGAAGGAGATCCTCCGCCTGCGCTTCGGCATCGGCGAGGAAGGCGAGCACACGCTGGAAGAGGTCGGCAAGCGCTTCGCGGTGACACGGGAGCGGATCCGCCAGATCGAGGCCAAGGCGCTGCGCAAGCTGCGCCACCCGCTGCGGGGCCGCAACCTGAAGGCCTTCATCGAGAACTAGGCCGCCCCCGGTCGCCGTTCACATAGGGCCCGGCAGGGTATGCCGGGCCCTTCGTCTTTCTTATCGGGGGCCCCGACATGGCCCCCGAACCCCCGAACGTTCCTCACACCCCGGCAAAGCCGGGGCGCTGGTCTGTCATGCGCTGCTCGCAGCGATGAAGTCGGCGGCCGTGGCCAGCGCCGTGCGGGCCTCCGGCAGGAAGCCGTCGAGCATCTGCCAGACGTGGAAGACGCCGGCGGTCGTCTCCAGCGTGGAGCGCCCGCCGGCGCGGCGGACGGCGTCGTGGACGCGACGGGAGTCGTCCAGCAGCAACTCGTCGTCGCCCACCTGGAAGAGCAGCGGCGGCAGGTCGTGCAGGTCGGCATACACCGGCGAGGCGTACGGGTGCTTGGGAGTGACCGTGCCCAGGTAGATCCGGGCGAAGTCCGGAATGTTCTGGGGCCGGAACATCGCGCACCGCCCGTTGTTGGCGAGCAGCGACTCGCCGGTGCCGGCGAGATCCGTCCACGGTGAGAGACACACGGCGCAGGCCGGCAGCGGCACCCCCTCGTCCCGCGCGCGGAGCAGCGTGGCCAGCACCAGCCCGCCGCCGGCCGAGTCGCCCGCGAGAGCTAGCGCCCCTGGCGCGATCCCCTGTCCCAGCAGCCAGCGGTAGCCGGCAAGGGCATCGTCGAGCGCGGCGGGAAACCGGTGCTCGGGCGCCAGGCGGTAGTCCAGGCTGAACACGCGCCGGCCGGTCAGCCGGGCCAGCGCAGCCGTGATCGGCCGGTAGACGGCGGGCGACCCGGCCACGTAGCCGCCCCCGTGTATATAGAGGAGGGTGCCCTGGTCGGCCCGGGCGGCGGTCAACCACTCGCCGCGGACGTCGCCCGCCCGCACCAGCTCGATCCGGAC
>JBIOTO010000025.1:0-27328 GCA_044865945.1 Solirubrobacterales bacterium | reverse complement strand
GGAACCACGGCTTGCCTTAGTCCCTCGTCCTCGTCCCACCAAAGGCGCTTGAGGGAGGGTGCCGGTGTCCCTCGGAGGAATGTTCGGCGATATGCAATCTGATGCTGGGCGCGGCGAAGCCGCGCTGTTCGATTGCGGCTAAGCCGCGAAGCGGCGTGTCGCGCAATGACGGAGAGGGATACCGGCACCCTCGAACCACCGACGCTTAAGCGTCGGCCGGTACGGCAGCTCCCGCCGTCTGCTCCTCGAAGTGCTTGCTGAGCATGGTCACCTGACCCTGGTAGTTGGAGCCGAGGTCGGTGCCGTAGAGGCGTTCGGCCGGGGAGGACATCCACTCCAGGCCCAGCTTGCAGACCGGCTGGCGGTGCTCGACCATGAAGGAGACGTCGCGGGCCCTCACCTCGAGGGCGGCGCGGCTGCCGTGGCGACCCCCCTCCGGGTCGTAACCGAAGCCCGGGTCGAAGAAGCCGGCGTAATGGGTGCGCAGCTCACCCGCGGTCGGGTCGTAGGCCATCATCTCGGCCGCGATCTGCGGCGGGATGCAGACGCCCTCGGCGGAGAGCAGCAGGTAGAAGATCTCGGGCTCGAGCACGACGCGGCCCCCCGGCTCCGGGTAGACCGGGTCCCAGTAGTCGGTCCAGCGGTAGGCGCGAATGCGGGAGAGGTCGACGGGCAGGCTGTTCTTCTTCGCCCGGTAGCCGACCACCCGGTCGGGCGGACCGGAGAGGTCGAGGCTGAGGAAGAGCCCGTCGGAGACGGCCATCTCCGACTGGCGCAGCGCGTGCGAGTCGAGGTACAGCAGCGGGAACTCGTCCTGCAAGCCGCGGATGTCGTCATCTGAGAGGCGCACGTCCCCGCGGGCGAGCCTCAGCTGGTTCAGCGAGAGGCCCGCCTTCACCTGAATCGCGAACGAACGCGGGACGACCTCCAGGTAGAGCTTTCCCCGGTAGCCGGCGCGGATGTCGTCGAAGCGGTGGTGGCGGTCGGTGATCACCCGGGTGAACACGTCGAGCCGGCCGGTCGAGCTCTTCGGGTTCGCCTTCGCCCGCACGTCCTCGGGCAGGTTCAGCTCCTCGATCAGCGGCACCAGGTAGGGACGGTCGCGCTCGAGCACGGCGCCATCGCGCAGGTCGACCCGCTGGAAGGCGAGGTCGTCGACCTTCTCCTCCACCGTCGAGTCGACGTCCGGCAGGAACGAGCAGCGCAGCGCCCAGGCAAAGTCGCCCAGGCGCAGATCGATGCTGGCCGGCTGCACCGCTTCGGGGCGGATCCGGTAGTCGCCCGAGCTGATCCACTCGGCCGCGATCGCCTCATTCAGAGCCTGCGATGGAAAGACGCCGCTTCTCGGCTCGCTCATTCCGCGGAGATTATTCGCCGCGCCTGCTCCGCACCCAGGTAGGCGGAGAGGACGAACTCAAGTATCTCCGGAAAAAGCTCATTCAATCTCTCGGCTTCGCCCGCCAGGACGCGCCGGCCCAGCAGAGAGGCGATACCGCCGACGACCGCCTCGCCGGTCGCCTCGGGCACGATTCCGCCCGGATTCGACGTGGGAGCGCCCTCGTTCAGGTACTCGACGAAGGAGTCCAGGGCCCCCTGATAGCGGTCATAGACCTCTCGACCCGCCCTCAATCCTTCGACCAGGGCGATGCCCGCCAGGGCCGGATCGTCCGCCAGCAGCCGCAGCAGCGACCCCATCGCCGCGCTGACCCGGCGCGGCCATTCCTCACCCGACACCTCCTCGCAGGCGGCGGTCACACGCTCGCGGATGCGATCGATCGCCGCGTCGTAGGCAGCGATGAAGCATTCGTCCTTGCTCTCGAAGTGTTTGTAGAAGTCGCTCTTCGAGACCGCCGCCCGCTGGCCGATCATCGACACGGTGGTTTTTTGATACCCCACCTCATAGAGCGTCTCGGTCAGGCCAGCGATCAAACGCTCGCGCTGATTCCGCGCGACGAACTCCGGCGAAAGCCCGTGGCGTCCCCTTGGTAATCGCTCCATTCCAGTATTGGAGTCTGCCACCGTACTCTCACTTTCGCCTCCCGGTATCCACCACCTTTCCTACACCGAGGTACGGCGAGAGGACGAACTGGGACAGTTCGGGGAGTAGATCCGGCGCCTGCTCCGCCTCGCCCTTGCGAATCTTCAGCTGCAGGATCCAGGCCACCCCGCCGACCAGCGATTCCTCGATCGTCTCTGGCAGGCTGGCGTCGGCGGGAGCGTTCTGGCGCAGGAGCTCGACGCAGTCGCGGACAGCGGCGTCATAGAGCCGAGCCGAGCTGGGAGTGGCCGAGATCGCCTCCAGCATGCACATCTTCGCCGCGTCCGGGTGCTCGGCGATGAAGTCGAGCAGCGCCTCCAGGCCGGCGACGATCGCGCCCTCCGGCGAATCGCTCGCTTCCTCACAGGCCTCTTCGATCGCCACCCGCATTTCCAGCAGGGTCGTATTGACAGCGGAGAGGAAGAGGTCCTCCTTGCCGTCGAAGTTGTCGTAGAGCGTCTTCCGGGCCACGGCGGCGCGACGGACGATGTCGGCGATCTTCGTCGCCTCGTAGCCGTTCTCGGCGGTCAGTTCGGCGACCGCGTCCATCATCCGCCGGCGCTTGTGGCCGGCGACGAACTCGCGCGGGAGCTCCGGGCGGGTGGGACTCATTTGGGGCACCTGCCTGGCGTCTCAATGTTTTGGTACCGTGAGAAAACTTGCATTGTTTTTAATGGAAACTTGTGAGTTCCTCGGTGCCCGTCAATCGAATCCAGCTGAGCCAAGAGACCCTCCTTGCAGCGATCGGTGATGACTGGCCTCCCGAGCAGGTCGAGGCCGCGCTCGAACTGCTTGCCAACAGCAGTGGAAAATTCCCCTCCGGCGTACGCAAGCTTCCCTCCGACCTGATCCGGGCGATCCAGCGGGAGCGGTTGCTTGTGGCGATGCTCAACGCCGCCGCCGAGCTCGGCTACCTGGAAACCAATGTCCAGGACGTGATCGATCGCGCCGGCGTCTCGCGGCCGACCTTCTACGAGCATTTCTCCAACAAAGAAGACTGCTTCCTGGCCGCCTTCGACACCAGCGCCGAGCGGCTGCGCAAGAAGGTCGATGCCGCCGCCCGCAAGGGCGGGGACGTCTGGCGCGATCGGGTCCGCTACTCGCTCGAAGCCCTGCTCCGCTTCGCCAGCCGCGAGCCCGACACCGCCCGCACGATGGTGGTCGAGGCAAGAGCCGCCAGCGCCGCCGCGGTTAGGCGTCGTGTCGAACTGATGGACGACTTCGCGCGGTGCTTGGAATCGCAGGCCCTCGAACTCCTTCCCGAAGGTCGCTCCCACACGCCATTGACCGCCTCGGGCATCGTCGGCGGGGTCGAATCCCTGCTCTATTCGCGACTCTGCAAGCAGGAGTACGGCCAGCTGGAATCGCTTTTGCCGTCGCTGATGTACTTCGTGGTTCTTCCCTACGAGGGTCATAAGGCTGCTAGTGAGGCGTTCGCGGTCAACTAGATCCAGAGTACTAAAATTGGACAACAAGTACAGAGCTTTTTTTGCTTGCATCGCTTAGTGTCGAGAAGATGCGAAACGCTCAGCTCGCGCGGCTCGCGCTGATCCTGCTCTTCGCCAGTGCCCTGTCGATCGGCCTCACGGCAACGGCCTTTCCGCGCACCTTCTATGACGACTTTCCTTTCCTTGCCCACTGGGTCGACCTGCTGCCGCCCTACAACGAGCACTTGGTCACCGACGTGGGTGGTCTCTACCTGGGCTTCGCGGTTCTCTTCGGCTGGGCCGCCTGGAGCCTCAATGCCACTTTGATCCGTGCCGTTTCCATCGCCTGGCTGCTCACGGCTACCCTCCACCTCGTTTTTCATGCCAGCCATCTCGGGGGCTTCAGCGCCGGCGACGCGGTGGCGGAGATCGTTTCGCTGGCCCTGCTGCTGGTGCCGCCGCCGCTGGCGATCTGGGCCTCGCAGGCCACCGAGCTGCCGCCGCCGGAAGGGCCGCGACCCTAGAATCAAACGCCCGCGGTCCCTGGAGGGGTGCCGGAGTGGTTGAACGGGGCGGTCTCGAAAACCGTTGGCCCTCGTAAGGGGGCTCGTGGGTTCGAATCCCACCCCCTCCGTCGTTGTTTAAGTAGACACCTGGGTTTGTCGAAATAGTGATGTGGCCGATGGCGAGCAGACCAAGGTCGGCCGATTCTTTGATCGGCATCCCCGCCTGCTGCGAGCGCTGGCCCTGCTGGCCCTGATCTGGGGGCTCGGCTACCTCACCTGGCGCGTCGGTTGGAGCGGCGAGGGCGCCAATCCCGTCGCCTTCGCGATGCTGTTGGCGACCGAGGTCTACGGCCTCTACGCGCTCGCCGTCCTCACCTGGTTCTCCTGGTCGCGTCCACCGGCGGAGCGGCCGGCGACGACCCCCGGCCGCCGGGTCGACGTCTACGTCTGCACCTATGACGAGCCGACCGAGGTGGTGATGGCGACGCTGGCCGGCTGCCGGGCCCTGACCTACCCGCACACCACCTACCTGCTCGACGACGGGCGGCGCGCGGAGATGCGCGAGCTCGCCGAGCTGGCCGGCGCCCGCTACCTGACCCGGCCCGACAACTCCCACGCCAAGGCGGGCAACATCAACGCCGCGCTGCCGCGCACCGATGGCGAGCTGGTCCTGGTCCTCGACGCCGATCACGTGCCGATGCCCGATGCCCTCGATGCCCTGGTCGGCTACTTCGACGACGGGCGGATGGCGATCGTCCAGACCCCGCACGACTTCTTCAACCACGACTCGGTCCAGCACTACGTCGTCGGCCGCCACGAGCAGTCGCTCTTCTACCGGGTGGTCTGCCCCGGCAAGGACCGCCACCACGCCGCCTACTGGTGCGGCTCGGCGGCGCTGATCAACCGCCACGCCCTGCTCGCGATCGGCGGCGTCGCGACCGAGACGATCGCCGAGGACTTCCACACGACGATCCGGCTGATCCGCCACGGCTGGCGCACCGCCTACCACGACGAGATCCTGGTCCAGGGGCTGGCGCCCCACGACCTCGACGGCTACCTGCTGCAGCGCGACCGCTGGGCGCGGGGCAACCTCGCCGTCTTCCGGCTGCCGGAGTCGCCGCTGCGGGCGCGGACGCTGAGCCCGCTGCAGCGCCTCTCCTTCCTCGCCAGCCTGCTGGCCTACCTGGCGCCGCCGATGCGCCTGCTGCTGCTGCTGACCCTGGGCCTGGTCCTCTGGACCGGCGAGCTGCCGATGAAGATCAGCCTCGCCGCCCTGGCGGCGCTCTGGGTGCCGTCGCTGCTGCTCAACCTCAGCGCCGGCGCCGCCCTCGCCCGCGGCTACATGCGGATCCCCGAGACCGCCCACTACGAGCTGCTGACGATGGAGATCTACACGCGCGCACTACGGTGCGCCATCGTCCCCGGCAGGACCGCCTTCAAGGTGACGCCGAAGCAGGGGCGCGACGGCGGCGGCCTTCCGGCGCTACGCAAGCTCCACCTGGTGCTCTTCTGCACGGCGTTGCTGGCAGTCGGGACGCTGCTGCGGCTGCTCGACCTGGCCGGTGCCGGCCCCCTGCCGGACCTCCCCGGGATTGCCGCCGTGGTCGTCCCCCTGCTCGGCATCTTCGAGCTGCGCCGGCTGGGAGCGACGATCCTGGCGGTCAGCCGGCGGCGCCAGCGCCGGCTCGTCTACCGCTTCGAGGGCGACGCCAAGGCCAACCTCTACAGCCCCAGCGCCCACACGCCCGCCCGCCTGGTCGACGCCTCCGCCGCCGGCCTCGGCATGGTCGCCGCCGCCCCGCTCGAGGTCGGCAGCCAGCCCGCGGTCCTGCTCGATTTGACCGACGCCGCCGGCGAATCGCATGAGATCGCGGCCAAGGTCGAAGTCCGCACCTGCCGCCAGGCCCAGGGCGACGGCGGCTTCCTGATCGGCGCCACGATCCTCGAAATCGATCCCGACGCCCGGCTGCGGCTGATGGAGTGGTGCTACGTCGTCTGCAGCCACGAGCGGCTTCGGGGCCGCCGCCCGGCGGCGCCGCTACCGGAGTCGGAGGCGATCGTCGTCACTCTCGACGACTACCGCGATCGAGGGGCGATTCCGGCCCATCCGTCGATTCCCGCGCTGCGCCAGGCTTAACTCGCTAACCTTGATTGATGGAGCGGTTTCTTGTAAACCGCGCGGGGGAAGGGGAGAGGACCGGCAATCATCGGCCAAGAAAATGCCGGCCCTCTCAGCTCGTAACAAAGCTTCAGAAAAGCTCCATTACTCGCCTGAGTATAGAGTCGAACTCAAATTACTGGGCTAACGCCTGAGCGTCGGCGCCGCTACTCGTCGGTAGCGGAGAGGGTGGGATTCGAACCCACGAGGCGGGTTAACCCCGCCCACGCGATTTCCAATCGCGCTCCTTAAGCCACTCGGA
The DNA here is from genome assembly GCA_044865945.1 of Solirubrobacterales bacterium. GTDB lineage: Bacteria > Actinomycetota > Thermoleophilia > Solirubrobacterales > 70-9 > VAYN01. The sequence goes on along the minus strand of JBIOTO010000025.1, from coordinate 20,937 downwards.
CACCTCTCCGGGTGCACACAGGGTATTGGACTCCTCAGCCCCGGCGGTTGGCGAAGAACCCGCGCAGCAGGCCGGCCGACTCGGCTTCGCGGACGCCGCCGACCACCTCGGGGCGGTGATTGAGCGCCGGCTCGGCGAGGACGTCGAGGACACTGCCGGCAGCACCCGCCTTGGGGTCACGGGTGCCGAAGACGACCAGCGGGACGCGGGCGAGGACGATCGCCCCGGCGCACATCGCGCAGGGCTCGAGGGTGACGAAGAGCGTCGTGCCCGGCAGCCGCCAGCCGCCGAGCTCCGCCGCAGCGGCGCGGATCGCCAGCAGCTCGGCGTGGGCGGTCGGGTCGCGGCGCAGCTCGCGCTCGTTGCCGGCCCGCGAGAGCAGCTCGCCGTCGCGGAAGATCGCGGCGCCGATCGGCACGTCGCCGTGCGCCTCGGCCTTGCGCGCCTCCTCAAGCGCGACCTCCATCCCAGCATCCAGAATGCCCGCGTCCACGATCCGTGAGTATGTCCAGCGACAACTTCCGCGGTATCGCGGTGTTGGGGGAAAGGTCGGTCCAGGGATCCGCCCACCCACTTCAGAACAGATGAGACGACTTCTTCCCACGCTTCTGCCGCTGCTGGGCGCAATCGGGGCTCTGTCCCTTGCCGCCTCCCCCGCCCTTGCCGAGACGGGCCTATCGCCGGCGCGCGCCTTCGCCCCCGGCCAGCTGCTGGTCAAGTTCGAGGGCCAGGGGCGCGGCAAGGCGATCCAGCTCCCAGCGGGAGCGGGGGTGCGCGAGACGGCCCGAGCCCTGCGGCGCAGCCCCGCGGTCGTCTACGCCGAGCCGAACTACATCGCCTCCGCTTCGGCGGTCAGGGCCGAACCCTTCGATCCCGACGATTCGGGCGGGTTGAAGGAAGGTGCCCGCTCCTCCAGCGCGTCGGGCAGATGGGCCTTCAGGCAGTGGAACTTCCTCGCCCCGAAGCCGACGGCCGGGATCGATCTGCCGACCTCGCCGGGGGGCATCGACGCCGTCGGCGCCTGGCGCAACCTGATCGACGTCGGTCGGCCGGGCGCCGCCGGCATCGTCGTCGCGGTGCTCGACAGCGGCATCGCCTACCGTTCCGAGGGCGAAACGTTCCTCGCCAGCCCCGACTTCGGCCCCGAGCAATTCGTCCCGGGTCATGACTTCGTCGACTACGACCAGCTGCCGCTCGACGAAAGCGGCCATGGCACCCACGTGGCGGGAACGATCGCCGAGAAGACGGACAACGGGCTCGGCCTCACCGGGCTCGCCTACGGGGCGAAGTTGATGCCCGTGCGGGTCCTGGACGAGCGGGGCCTCGGTGACGCGCTCCAGATCTCCCAGGGAATTCGCTTCGCCGTGGCCCACGGCGCCCAGGTGATCAACATGAGCTTCAACTTCCCCTGCGGCAAAGAGGTGCCAATGGTGGACGAAGCGCTGCGCGAGGCCTATGAGAAGGGGGTGGTGACGGTTGCCTCCGCCGGCAACCTCGGCACCGAGAAATGCGTCTCGGCGCCGGCGACCGGACCGCGGGTGATCGGGGTCGGAGGGACCACCGAGGGAGCCTGCCTCGGTGACTACTCCCTGCCCGGAGCCGACATCGACCTCGTCGCCCCTGGTGGCGGCGAACCACGGGCTCGCTGCCGCTCGGTCGCGGCGCGGCCGATCTACCAGGTGACGCTGCGGACCGACAGCACCGACACCTTTGGTATCCCCGCCATGTATGTCGGCACCTCGATGGCCGCCGCCCACGTCTCCGGCGTCGCCGCCATGGTCCTCGCCAGCCGCAGGATCAACCCCCTGCTGAAGGGCGAGGCCCGGGTCCGTGCCGTGACCAAGCGGCTGCGGAGCACCGCCCGCGACCTCGGCCTACCGCGCCGCCAGCAGGGCGCCGGGCTGGTCGACGCCGACGCGGCAACCGGCACCGGGCCAACGTTTTATCCCTGACGCGTCAGGTAGTACGAACGATGATCACGCTGCAAGGCGCGTGGTGGGAGACGTTGTTGGGGACGCTGCCGAGCAGGTAACGCCGGGCCCCGGTCATCCCCTTGTTGCCGACCACGATCAGGTCGGCCCTGGTCTCTTCGGCGACGTTGAGGATCGCGTCGGCGGGGTCGCCCTCGACCGGATGGGTCTGGACCTCGATCCCCTCTTTTTTCGCCTCGGCGGCGGCGGCATCGAGAACGAGGTTGACGTCCTCGCGCGGGCCGATCTCGTACTGGACGTCGGCCGGCGCTTCCGACTGCTCCGCTTTGACCCGGCGGGCGGAAGCGGGCGAGTAGGCGCTGACAAGGCTGAGCGTCGCGCCGGTCAGCTTGGCCAGGCCAACTGCCTGGCGCACAGCCTCGGCGGCCGTCTCTGAGCCATCGGTCCCAACCACGATGCGTTTGAACACGCCGCCTCCTTCGGTCGCTGAACGCGCTCGATACTAACGCTGCTTGGCCGGGAGGCCGCGATAGCCGTCGCCGAGGATTTCGGTCGGCGTGGTGGCAAGGCGGTAGACCGCGATCACCATCGAGATCGCCAGGCAGACGACGAGGACGACCATCCCCGCTCTCCAGATCCAAGGCACGCGGGAACCCTAGTGGTCCCTTATGGTGAGCGGCATGGCACTGGAGAAGGTGGCGGAGGGGGTCTGGCTGCTGCGGGGGGACTTCCGCGGGGCGATGAACATCTACTTTCTCGAGGACGGCGACGGGGTGGTCCAGTTCGACGCCGGCACCAGGGGGATGCGGAAGAAGGCGAAAGCCGCGGCGGAGGAGCTCGGGGGGCTGAAGCGGGTCGTTCTCGGCCATGCCCACGCCGACCACCGCGGCACCGCCCCCTACATGGGCGTGCCGGTCCTCTGCCATCCCGACGAGAGGGCCGACGCCGAAGGCGACGCGGCGATCGCTCCCTACATGGACCTCTCGCAGCTGCCGGTCGCGTGGGTGCGCTGGCTGTACCCGTTCCTGCTGCGGCGCTGGGACGGCGGCGCGGTACGGATCGCTGACACGGTGATCGAAGGCGACGAGGTGGCCGGCTTCAAGGTCCTGCACTTCCCCGGCCACGCGCCCGGGCTGATCGGCCTCTGGCGCGAGAGCGACCGCGTGGCTCTGGTCAGTGACGTCGTCTACCTGGTCGACTCGGCGCGGCTGAAACCGCTGCCGGAGGGCGAGGCCAGCGTCCCGCACCCCGCCTGGGCTTGGGACCACGCCAAGGCGAAGCAGTCGCTGCGGCGCCTGGCGGCGCTGGAACCGCGGGTCGTCGGCGCTGGGCACGAGCATCCGCTGCGGGGCGAGAACCTGCGCGAGACGCTCGAACGGGCCGCCGAGAAGTACTGAAACCGGCTCCTGCCATAACTTCCAGCGCCTGATGATCGCCACCTACGCCTCGGCGGCGCTGATCTGCGCCGTCTCGCTGCTGGTCGGCCGCGCCGTCCTCTCGCTTGCCGGCAGGCGCGAGTGGTCTTGGCTGGAGCCCGCGGTCGGGCTCGGCGCGGTGCTGGCCGTGACCGGGCTGCTGGCGCGGGCGCCGGGACACGGCACCTCGGCGACGGTCGGGCTGACGGCGCTGATCGTGGTGGCGGCACTGGTGGTCTGGCGCCGGGACTACCGGGCGCCCGGAGCCTGGCGCGAGGGCCTGCCGGTGGCGGCGGTGATTCTGGTCGTGCTCTCGATCCCGTTCGCGATCGCCGGCCACTGGGGGCTGCTCGGCGTCGGCTTCAACAACGACCTCGGCCTGCACCTCGCCTGGGCCGAGTGGTTGCGCAGCGGTTTCGGCCCCGACGCCGAGCCTGGCTACCCGCTGGGCCCACACGGGCTGGCAGTGGCGACTGCGGTCGTGCCAGGACTCAACCTCGGCCAAGCGTTCCTAGGCGAGATCATCGCGATCGGAGTCCTCACCGGCCTAACGGCGCTAGGCGCACTGCGGCAGATGACCCCAGGCCGCCGCACCATCGCCGCCGCCATGGTCGCCCTCCCCTACCTCGCAGCCTCCTACTACGCCCAAGCAGCATTCAAGGAGACTGCAGAGGCCCTCCTAGTCCTGGCCTTCGCAGTCTGGCTGACCACGCTTGACAGCCAGAGCAAGGGGGGTCCGTCGCCAGACACTCAACATCGAGCGCGGCGAGATGTGTCTGGAGACGGACCCCCCTTGCTCTGGCTCCTCCCGCCGTTGGCCTTGGCAGGGGGAATCTTCTTCTCGTACTCCTTCGCCGGCATCGCCTGGCCAGTAGCAATAGCCGTCCTCTGGAGCCTGACGCTGCCGGAGGTGAGGGCGGCGCTACGGCCCCGCTCGTTGCTCCGCTTCCTACTGCGGCCGGGGACCCTGGCGGCACTCGCGGTCCTCGCCGGCCTGGCGGTGCTGGTCACCGTGGTCGGGCCGTTCGGCTTCGCCAGCAGCTTCAACAAGGTCGCCGGCAGCAACACCTACGGGCCGGTCTCGCCGCTGGAGGCGCTGGGGATCTGGCCAGCCTCGAACTACCGTCTCGACGCCGCCGGCGGGGCGCGGCTGCCGGGCCTGGCGGGGACGATCTCGATCCTCGCCCTGCTGATCGGGGTCGCCTGGTGGGTCAGGCGCCGCGAATGGACGATCCCGATCGCCCTCGGCGCCGCCTGGCTCCTCTACCTCGTCTCGCTGCCCTCCGCCGGCGACTACTCCCAAGCCAAGGCCCTGATGATCGCCGCCCCCCTGGCAATGCTCGTAATCGTCCGCCCCCTCCTCGAAGAACTCCCGCGACGCCACGCAAGGGGGACCCTTGCGTGGCCCTTGCGCGCAGGGTGGACCCTCCTCGCAGTGGCCTTCATCGGCGGCGCGGTCTGGTCCAGCTTCCTCGCCCTACGCGACGCACCGGTCGGCCCCCCGGGGCACGGTGCCGAGCTGAGCGCCTTCCTGCCGATCGTCCATGGCGAACCGGTCCTCTACGCCGGCCAGGATCGCTACGCCGCCTACGAGCTGCTCGGCGCCGACACCCACGTGCCGCTGGTCGAGTTCCCCGACGACTCCGTCTCCCCCAATCCGGAGAAGCCGTTCGACACCGGCGACGCCTACAGCCCGATCGACTTCGACTCCTTCTCGCACGGGACGCTCGAACGCTTCCCCTACGTGATCACCGGCCGCGCCGCCTGGAACAGCCAGGCGCCGCCCAACTTCAAGCGGGTCGCGACCACCGATTCCTACGTGCTCTGGGAGCGAACCGGCCCGACGCCAGAAAACCGCCACGTCCTGCTGGAGGGGACCGAGGCCGGGGCCCTGGCCGGCTGTGCCGCGCCGGAGGTGCGAATCCTGCTCGCCAACCAGGGCCGCGCCGGCCTCTTCCCCGACGTCGTCATCGGCCACAAAGACGCCTGGGACGAGGGCAGCATCCTCGAGACCGGCGCCGCGACCTCGCAGTCGCTGCGGCTGCCGGCTGGCAGCTGGAACCTCTCGCTGCAGTACTTCTCGCCGGTCGACCTGACCCTCTCGTCTCCGGGCTTCCAGGAAGACCTGAAGGCGGCGCTCGACGGCCAGCGACCGAACACGATCAGCCTCGGCAACAACGGTCAGTTCTGGCCCGCCGGCCGCTTCGAGAGCGAGGGCGGCAAAGTCCGCTTCACGGTCGAGACCGCCGAGGCAAGCGCCCTGCAGAGCCTCGCCGGCTACGACGGTAAGGCCTACCTAGGCGAGCTGGTCGCGGTCCCGGCCGCGCCGCACCGCACGGTGCCGCTCTCACAGGCGTGCGACGGCTGGATCGACTGGTATGAAGCCGAGGAAGCGCCCTAAGCGGCTTTAGAAGCCATCCGCTCGGGACTGACGCGGACGACGTCCCAGGCGAGCCCGGTCTTCTCCAGCCCGTCGATGATCAGGGCGGAGATGTCGACCTGGTACCAGCGCAGGCCATGGGTGGCCGAGGTCGGGAAGGCGTGGTGGCTGTTGTGGAAGGCCTCGCCGAGGGTCGGGATCGCGATCAGCGCCAGGTTGCGCGAGTGGTCGCTGGTCTCGAATTCGCGCCGGCCGAAGGTGTGGCAGAGCGAGTTGATGCTGTAGGTGAAGTGGTGCAGGACGAAGACCCGGACCAGGCCGCCCCAGAGCAGGCCGGTGAGACCGGCCACGAGGGTGCCGCCGATGATCCAGCCGAGGAAGAAGGGGAGCAGCAGGCCGGCGATCGCCCAGAGCAGGAAGGTGCGGTCGACCCAGCTGATCACCGGGTCCTTGACCAGATCCGGGGCGAAGCGTTCCTTGTTGCCGCGCTGGGTGTGGATGAAGATCCAGCCCACGTGGGCGTGGAAGAGGCCCTTCATCGCTCCCTTCCAGCCGCCGCCGTGGTCGACGTGGGGGCTGTGGGGGTCGCCGTGTTCGTCGGAGAAGGTGTGGTGCTTGCGGTGGTCGGCGACCCAGGAGATCACCGGCCCCTCGATCGCCGCCGAGCCGAGGATCCCGAACAGACCACGCATCCAGGGGTAAGTCTTGAAGGCGCGGTGGGTGAGGAGGCGGTGGAACCCGACGGTGATGCCGAGGCCGGTCAGGAAGTACAGCCCGAAGAAGAGGAAGACGTCGGTCCAGTTCAGCGCGCTTCCCCATACCTGCCAGCCGGCGACGATGACGGCGAGGAAGGGGACGACGGTGACCAGGCCGGTGATGATCCGGTCCCTGGTCTCGTTCTGAACGGGCTGAATATCTGAGGGAAGTGGTCCTACGGTCGTCATGGCGGCGATGATACGGGCCGAACCCGAAGGTGCCTAGGCGGGCTGGCGGATCGGAAGTTGTAGGGTCCCCCGGCAGTGCCCTTCGCAAACACCGCACCGCTGCGGCGGGAGATCGAATCCCGCCTCCCGGAGCGTCCGTTCACGATCGAGTTCTGGGACGGCTCCGAGCTTCCCTCCACCTCCGGCGACGGCCCCGTCTTCAGCGTCCACTCGCCGCGGGCGATCGCCCACGCGCTGCGGGCGCCGGGCCAGCTCGGCCTCGGCCGCGCCTACGTCAGCGGCGAGCTCGAGGTCGACGACATCGACAAGGTGATCCGCGTCCTCGACGGCTGGCAGGCGCCCTCGCTCGACGGCGCCGACCAGCGGGCGCTGATGCTGGCCGCGGTACGGGCGATGGGGATCGTCAAGCCGCCGCCGCGCCCGGAGGCCGAGCTGCGGCCGAGCGGCAAGCGCCACAGCAAGGAGCGCGACGCCCGCGCAGTTCGCCACCACTACGACGTCTCCAACGAGTTCTTCGAGCTCTTCCTCGGGCCGACGATGGTCTACAGCTGCGCGATCTGGCGCGGCGGCGAGCTGAAGACGCTGGAGGAAGCCCAGGAGGAGAAGCTCGACACGGTCGCCCGCAAGTTGGCGATCAAGGAGGGCGAGCGCGTCCTCGACGTCGGCTGCGGCTGGGGCGGCTTCCCGCTCTGGGCGGCGACCAAGTACGGCGCCAACGTGGTCGGCATCACCCTCTCCCCCCCGCAGGCCGAAAGGGCGCGCCAGCGGGCCGAGGAGGCCGGCGTCGCCGACCGGGTCGACATCCGCGTCATGGACTACCGCGACCTGCCGTCGCTGGGCGAGAAGTTCGACGCGATCGCCAGCATCGGCATGGTCGAGCACGTCGGCTCGGCCAACATCGACCTCTACGCCGAGACCCTGGCGAGCCTGCTCGACTCGGGCGGCCGCCTGCTCAACCACGGCATCACCCGCCTGCGCCACACCGACCCCGAGGCCGGCGACTTCTCCGAGCGCTACGTCTTCCCCGACGCCGCCCCGCTGCACCTCTCGCGCAACCTGCTGGCGCTGGAACGGGCTGGCTTCAACGTCCACCACGTCGAGGACTTCGGCCCCGACTACGCCGAGACGCTGGAGCACTGGGCCGAGAACCTCGACGCCAACCGCGCCGAGGGCGAGCGCCTCGCCGGGGCCGAACGGATGCGCGTCTGGCGCCTCTACCTGCGGATGGCCCGCAACGGCTTCGAAAACGGGTTCCTCAACATCTACCAGGCGCGCTGCAGCAAGGCCTAAGCCGGGAAACCGGCAGAGACATTCTCAAGTGCCCAGTCGGCGCCGGCGGCGTTGAGCTCCTCGACGCCGTAGGACCCGGTGGCGACGCCGACCACCTGAATGCCGGCGCCGTGGCCGGCCTTGACGTCACGGGGGGTGTCGCCGACAGCGATGGTCTCGTCGCGGTCGAGCGGGGCCCCTGAGACCTCGGCGCCACGCTCCAGCGCCTTCTTCGTCAGCTCGGTGCGGCTGCGCGAGTCGGAGCCGTAGCCCCCGAAGGTGAAGTAGCGGTTCAGGTCGCCCCGGGAGAGCTTGATGTGGGCGGCCGACTCGATGTTGCCGGTGACCACACCGAGCAGGATGCCCTGCTCGACCAGTCGCGGCAGTAGCTCCTCGATCCCGGGGATGACGAAGTAGCCCTCCGATTCGGCCACGGCCTCCGCCAGGTGGCCGAGGTAACAGCCAATCGCCTCCGCCCGCTCGACGTCGCTGCCATCTCGTCCCAACACCTCCCGGAAGACGATCTCGGCGATTTCAGGATCGGTCATTCCCGCGTGCGTGTGTTCCTCGATGTTGGCTTCGACCTCATAGAGCTCGAGAAACGCGCGCTGCCAGGCCTCCGCGCCGGCTCCACCGGTGTGGAGCAGGGTGCCATCGATGTCGAAGAGAACCGCTTTGATCATGAGCCGGCGCAGCCTACCCGTGTGGGGCGGCGGCTCAGTGCTCGCTCTCCAGCAGATCCTTCTGGGCGAGCGTGTAGAGCAGGAACAGCGAGGGGAGCACGAGGACGGCGGCGACGCCGAAGACGATGAGGACGACGGTGAGGGTGGCGTCGGGGGCGGCGGCCTGGTCGATGCGCAGGCTGGTCGGCAGCAGGTAGGGGAACTGGGCAACGGCCCAGCCCCAGATGACGGCGACGAAGGCGGCGCCGGCCAGGGGGCGCAGCGGCTTGCGACCGCCGCGCATCAGGACGGCGATCGCGGCGGCGCCGCAGATGAGCGAGAGGATCACCAGCGGCAGGCCCTCGTTAAGGAGGCGGTCGTGGACGTAGCCGGCTTCGGAGTCGAGGAGGAAGAGGCCGGCGACCGCGAGAGCGCCAGCGACCACGGCGGCGCCGAGGGCGCGGCGCTCGAAATAGCGCTCCATGTCCGCCTCGCCCGCCCGGCGCGCGTCGCCGACCAGGAAGATCGCCGCCAGGTAGGCACCGCCGACCACGAACAGAACCCCGACCAGCAGCGGCAGCGGCTGCAGCCAGGAGCTGAAGGCGTCGCCGTTGCCGTCGGTCGGGACGTTTTCGGCGGCGATAGCGCCGACCACCGCCCCCATGAAGAACGGCGTCAGCAGCGAGGAGATCGCGAAGGTGGCGCCGGCGGCGCGACGGCCGGAGAGGCCCTCGATCGACTTGCGGAAGGCGAAGCCGGAGCCGCGCAGGATGATCCCGAAGGCGGCGACCGTGATCGGCACGTAGAGCGTCGTCATCACCGCGTAGAAGGCCGAGGGGAAGGCGGTCCAGAGGACGACGAGGATGAAGATCAGCCAGACGTGGTTGGCCTCCCAGACGGGGGTCAGCGAGCGCTGGATCGTCGCCCGCGGCCGCTCGCCGCGCTCGGCCCCGCCGGCAACCAGGTCCCAGAAGCCGCCGCCAAAGTCGGCGCCGCCGAACAGCGCGTAGAAGGTCACCCCGGCCCAGAGGATGACCGCGGCGGCATCGGCGAGGCTCATGCGCCGGCCTCCGTCCGCGGCGAGTAGGGACCTTCGTCCTCCGCTTCGTCCCCGCCCTCGCGCCAGCGCTTCGACATCGCCCGCAGGACGCCGATCGTGATTGCGGTCAGCGCCGCGTAGATCGCCATCACCAGGGCGAAGGTGAACCAGATCCCGTCGGCTTTGGTCACCGCTTCGGAGGTTTTCATGTAGCCCTGGACGATCCAGGGCTGGCGACCGACCTCGGTGACGATCCAGCCGCACCACAGCGCCACGATCGCGCCAACGCCGGAGACCGCGACCGCGCGCAGGAACCACGGCGTCTGCGGGATGTCCCGCCGTTTCCACCAGACGAAGGCAAGCCAGACCGCCAGCAGCATCAGTCCTGACCCGATCCCGACCATCGTGTCGAAGGAGAGGTGGAGCAGGGTGTTCGCCGGCGGCTCTTCGTCGTCGGGGATGTCGTTGAGGCCGGTCACCTTGGTGTCGAAGCTCCAGCCGACCAGGAAAGAGTCGAGGTCGGGGATCGCGATTCCGTAGTCGACCCCGTCGTCGGTGCAGATGCCGCCGATGTACTCGTCCTGGTGGGTGCCGGTCTTCTGGATGCACTCCATCGCCGCGAACTTGGCCGGCTGGTGGTCGGCGACTTCGCGCGCCGCGGTGTCGCCGACGAAGAGCTGAATCGGCGTGACGATGCAGGCGATCGTCAGCGGGATCAGCAGGCCGAGCCGGTGCAGGCGGTCGCGCCGCCCTTTCAGCATCCCCACCGCGTAGATCGAAGCGACGAGGAAGCCGGTCACCATGTAGGCGGCGAGCAGCATGTGGGGTACCTCGTAGCCGGTCGCCGGGTTGAGCAGCACCTTCAGCGGCTCGACGTCGACCACCTTGCCGGCGGCGTTCAGGGTGAAGCCCTGCGGCTGGTTCATCCAGGAGTTGGCGGCGACGACCGCGAAGGCGCCGCCGATCCCGGTGATCACCATCGGCACCCCGGCCCAGAAGTGCTGCCAGGGGCTGAGCCGCTTCCAGCCGTAGATGTAGACGGCAAGGAAGATCGCCTCGAGGAAGAAGAAGATCCCCTCGATCGCGAAGGCGACCCCGAAGGCGGCGCCGAAGCGGTCCATGAACTCCGGCCAGAGCAGGCCGAACTCGAAGCTCAGCAGGGTGCCGCTGACGGCGCCGACGGCGAAGGTGACCGCCATCGCTTTCGACCAGCGGCGGGCCAGCTCCATCGCGTCCTTGTCGCCCCGTTTGATGCCGAGGTAGTTGGCGACCAGGATCGTCGCCGGCAGCGCCACCCCGAGGCAGGAGAAGACGATGTGGAAGCCGAGCGTCCACGCCATCTGGTTGCGCGCGGCGAGCAGGTTCGACGACTCCGCCAAGGGAAGCGGGTCGAACGGCAGCATGCCTGGCAGGCTAGCGCCGGAACCGGCCGCCGACCACGACTTAGCTCACACGCCGTCGCGGAGGCTGCGGTAGCGCCGGATCAGCGCGTTGGTGGAGCTGTCGTGGCGCAGCTTCGGCTCCGCCTCGGACTCCAGCTCGGGGATGATCGCCACCGCCAGGACCTTGCCCAGCTCGACCCCCCACTGGTCGAAGGAGTCGATCCCCCAGATCGCCCCCTGGGTGAAGACGCTGTGCTCGTAGAAGGCGATCAGGGAGCCCAGGGTCTCCGGCGTCAGCCGCTCGGCGAGGATCGTGTTCGAGGGCCGGTTCCCCTCCATCACCCGGTGGGGAACAACCTCCTCGGCGGTCCCCTCCTCGCGCACCTGCTCGGGCGTTTTGCCGAAGGCCAGCGCTTCGCCCTGGGCGAAGACGTTGGACATGAGGATGTCGTGGTGGCGGCCGAGCGGGTTGAGCGTGTTGCCGAAGCCGATGAAGTCGCAGGGAATCAGCCGCGTCCCCTGGTGGATCAGCTGGTAGAAGCTGTGCTGGCCGTTGGTCCCCGGCTCGCCCCAGTAGACGGCACCGGTCTCGTAGTCGACGTGCGCCCCATCCAGGGTGACGTGCTTGCCGTTCGACTCCATCGTCAGCTGCTGCAGGTAGGCGGGGAAGCGGTGCAGGTACTGCTCATAAGGCAGGACCGCCTGGGTTTCGGCGCCGAAGAAGTCGGTGTACCAGACCGCCAGCAGGCCGTGGAGGAGCGGCAGGTTGACGCCGGTCGGGGCCTCGCGGAAGTGCTCGTCCATCGCGTGGAAGCCGGCCAGCATCTCCTCGAAGCGGGCCGGGCCGATCGCCAGCATCGTCGAGAGCCCGATCGCCGAGTCCATCGAGTAGCGGCCGCCGACCCACTCCCAGAAGCCGAACATGTTCTCGGTGTCGATGCCGAACTTCGAGACCTCCTCGGCGTTGGTCGAGACGGCGACGAAGTGCTTGGCGATCGCCTCCTCCTCGCCGCCCAATCGCGCCAACACCCACTCCCGAGCGGTGTTTGCGTTGGTCATCGTCTCCAGGGTGGTGAAGGTCTTCGAGGAGATGACGAAGAGGGTCTCCTCGGGGTCGAGGTCGCGGGTCTTCTCGGCGAAGTCGGTGCCGTCGACGTTCGACACGAACCGGAAGGTCATATCGCGGCGGCTGTAGTGCTTGAGCGCCTCGTAGGCCATCACCGGCCCGAGGTCGGAGCCGCCGATGCCGATGTTGACGACGGCGCGGATCGGCTTGCCGGTGTGGCCGCGCCACTCCTCCGAGCGCACCCGCTCGCTGAAGGCGGCCATCCGGTCGAGCGTCTCGTGCACCTCCTGGACCACGTCCACCCCGTCGACCACCAGCGAGCGGTTGCGCGGCATCCGCAGCGCAACGTGGAGGACGGCGCGGTCCTCGGAGACGTTGATGTGCTCGCCGGCGAACATCGCGTCGCGGCGCTCGGCGACGCCGCGCTGCTGCGCCAGCGAGCCGAGCAGCAGCAGGGTCTCGTCGGTGACGCGGTTCTTCGAGAAGTCGAGGTAGAGCCCGGCCCCCTCGGCGATCAGCCGCTCGCCGCGCTCGGGATCGGCGGCGAACAGCTCGCGCAGGTGGGTGTCGCCGATCTGCTCGAAGTGGGACCGCAGCTCCGCCCAGGCGGGCGCCTGGCGGAGAGCCGAGGGGTCGGTCACCCGGCCGTGACCCCGCTCTGGGTCTCGATCGACTTCAGCAGCTCTTCCCAGGACTTGTTGAAGGCCTCTTTGCCCTCCTCCTGGAGGCGGGCCGCAAGCGCCACGACGTCGATCCCGGCCTCGGCGAACTCGGCCAGAACCTGCTCGCAGTTGCCGCCGTCCTTGGGGAAGAGGTCGGTGACCTGACCGTGGTCGGCGAAGGCGTGCAGGGTCGGCTCGGGCATCGTGTTGACCGTGAAGGGCGAGGCGAAGGCCTCGATGTAGAGGGTGTCGGAGGCGTCGGGGTCCTTGGTCCCGGTGCTGGCCCAGAGCAGACGCTGCGGCCGCGCGCCCTCGTTCTCCAGGCGCAGCATGCGGTCGGAGTCGAGCAGCTCGTGGTAGGCGCGGAAGGCGCGGCCGCCGATCGCGATCCCCAGCCGGTTGACCAGCTGGTCGGGCACCTCCTCGCTGACGGCGACGTCCCAGCGGCTGATGAACAGCGAGGCGACGGAGGCGACGTTGGGGTCGAGCCCGGCCTCGATCCGCCGCTCGATCCCGCGCATGTAGGCGTCGGCGGCGCCGAGGTACTGCTTGTCGTCGAAGAGCAGGGTGACGTTGACGGGGATGCCGGCGAAGATCGACTCCTCGATCGCCTCCCGCCCGGCCTCGGTGCCGGGGATCTTGATGAAGAGGTTCTCGCGGCCGCCCTTCTCGTGCAGCGCCTTGACCTGCTCGATCGTCGCCGCCGCGTCGTCGGCGAGCAGCGGCGAGACCTCGAGCGAGCAGAAGCCGTCGACCCCGGCGGTGCGGCGGTGGACGTCGGCGAAGAGGTTGGTGGCGTCGCGCAGGTCGGCGAGGGCCAGCTCGAAGAAGATCCGCTCCTGGTCGTTGGCGCCGACGCCCTCCCCCGCGCCCGCCTTCGGCGCGACCTCGGCGATCTGCTCGTTGTAGGCGTCGCCGCCGGAGATCGCCTTGTCGAAAATCGAGGGGTTCGAGGTCAGCCCGGTCACCGAGAGGTCGTTGATGTAGCCCTCCAGCACCCCCTCGCGCAGCATCGGCCGCGTGATGTTGTCGAGCCAGAGGCTCTGTCCCAGGTCGTGCAGACGCTGCGTCGGCTTCATGTTGGGCGCCCCCTTTAAGGCGTTGGGTTGGCGGTCGCGCGCTCGGCGAGCGCTCGCGCCACCTTGGTGACGTTGTCGACGGTGAACCCGAACTCGGCCTCGACGTCCGCGAACGGCGCCGATTGCCCGAAGGTGGTCATACCCATGATGGCACCCTCGCTTCCCACCCATTTCTCCCAGCCGAGCGGCGAGGCCTCCTCGATCGCCAGGCGGGCGGTCACGCCGGGAGGCAGCACCTCGTCGCGGTAGGCCTGGTCCTGCTTTTCGAAGATCTCCCAGCAGGGAAGGCTGACCACGCGGCTGCGAATCCCGTCGGCCTTGAGCCGCTCGTGGGCGCCGACCGCGAGCTGGACCTCGCTGCCGGTGGCAATCAAGATCAGCTCCGGGTCGCCGCCCTCGGCGTCGGCGAGGACGTAGCCGCCGCGTTGCGCCCCCTCGGCCGAGGCGTACTTGGCGCGGTCGAAGACCGGCACGTTCTGGCGGGTCATCACCATCGCGACCGGGCAGTGGGTGCGGTTCAGGGCAATCTTCCAGGCCTCGACGACCTCATTGGCGTCGGCCGGGCGGATCACGTCGAGCTCGGGCATCGCCCGCAGCCCGGCGAGCTGCTCGACCGGCTGGTGGGTCGGCCCGTCCTCGCCCAGCCCGATCGAGTCGTGGGTGAAGAGGTGGACGACCGGCAGCTCCATCTGGGCCGAGAGGCGGATCGCGGCGCGGCCGTAGTCGGAGAAGGTGAGGTAGGTCGACCAGAGCGGGCGCAGCTTCGCGGTTGACATCCCGCTGCAGGCCGCGGCGGCGGCGTGTTCGCGGATCCCGAAGTGGACCTGGCGGCCGTCGTAGCTTCCCGGCTCGTACTGGTCGGCGTCGCTGAGCCGGACCGAGGTCGAGTCGGTCAGGTCGCAGGAGCCGGCGATCAGCCACGGCACCCGCTCGGCGATAGCGTTCTGGACCTTGTTCGAGGCCTTGCGGGTGGCGACGCCCTTCTCTTCGTCGGCCTCGAAGCTCGGCAGGTCGGCGTCCCAGCCGTCGGGCAGGCCGCGTCGCTGCATCATCTCCAGTTCGGCGGCCTTCTCGCCGTTGCCGCTCTTGAAGTCGTTGAACCTCTCGACCCAGGCGGAGTGCGCCTCGCCGCCGCGCTTGCCGATCACCTCGTCGAAGCGCTCGCGGACCCCGTCTGGGACGAGGAACTTGGCGTCCTTTGGCCAGCCGTAGGCCTCCTTGGTCAGTTCGATCTCCTCTTCGCCCAGCGGTTCGCCGTGGGCCGACTCGGTGTCCTGCTTGTTCGGCGAGCCCCAGCCGATGTGGCTGTCGACGACGATCAGGGTCGGGCGGCCGGTCTCGGCCTTGAACTCGTTGAAGGCTTTGCCGAGCAGCCCGGTGTCGTTGGCGTCGCCGACCCGGATCACGTTCCAGCCGTACCCCTCGAAGCGGCTGAGGACGTCGTCGGAAAAGGCGAGGGCGGTGTCGCCGTCGATCGAGATGTGGTTGTTGTCGAAGATCCAGCAGAGGTTGTCGAGCTTCAGGTGCCCGGCGAGCGAGGCCGCTTCGTGCGAGATCCCCTCCTGCAGGCAGCCGTCGCCGGCGAGAGCGTAGACGTCGAAGTCGAACAGTTCCGCCCCGTAGGTGGCGCCGAGCCACTTCGAGGCCATCGCCATCCCGGTCGAGGTCCCGACCCCCTGGCCGAGCGGCCCGGTGGTCGTCTCGACCCCGGTGGTCCAGCGGTACTCGGGATGGCCGGGGGTGCGCGACTTCAGCTGGCGGAAGTTTTCGATCTCCTCCAGCGAGCAGGCCGGCTCGTCGGTGACGTTGTAGTTCTCGTCGACCCTGCGGACGCCGGCGAGGAAGATCATCGAGTAGAGGAGCATCGAGGCGTGGCCGGCCGAGAGCACGAAGCGGTCGCGGTTCGGCCAGACCGGGTTGGCCGGGTCGTAGCGCAGGTGGTTCTGCCAGAGCTCATAGGCGACGGGCGCCAGCGACATCGGCGTCCCCGGGTGGCCGGAGTTCGCCTTCTGGACGGCGTCCATCGAGAGGGTGCGGATGGTGTTGATTGCGAGCTGATCGATGTCCTGGGTCATGGGGGCCGATCCTAGAGATTCGGCGTCCTCGATCAGCGCGCCAAACGTCAGGGCTCGATGCGGGTGACGGTGCCATCTCCGTTATTTGCGACCCAAACCGCGTCGCCGCCGACCGCGACGGCGCCCGGTTCGGGCCCGACCTCGATCGGCGCGCCCTCGACCTCGCCGCTCTTCAGGTCGATCCTGGAGACCGCGTCGTCCTCGCGATCGGCGACCCAGACGGTGCTGGTGCCGGCGTCGATCCCGCCCGGGTGGCCGTCGATCTCGATCTTGTCGACCACCGCTCGCAGCGAGGGGTCGACCTTGGAGACGGTGCCGTCACGGCTGTTCGCGACCCAGACGAAACCGCCGGCGACGGTGAGGCCGGCGGGACCGCGGCCGACCCGAATCGTTTCGCCGGCGACGAGGGTGCCCGGGTCGAGACGGCGGATGACGCCGGCGTCGGCGACCGCGACCCAGAGACCGCCGTCGCCCCAGGCGAGCCGCAGCCCCGGCGCCTGCGGCGGCAGGCCGGCGCGGAAGAGGCTGGCGCCTTCGGCGTTGACGGCGCTGACCCCCCTGCCGCCGAGGTCGGCGAGCCAAACGCGGTTGCCGCCGAGGGCGACCGGCCCAGGTTCGCCGGGAACGGCGATCGTCTTTTCCCGGCCGTCGCGCGGTTCGAGCCGCAGCAGCTGTCCATCTTCCGGGTTAGTCACCCAGGTCCACTTGCTGCCGACGGCGACGCCGGAGACGCCCTTGCCGAGGCGCCGGGTGGAGACGACCTCGCCGGTATCGGGATCGAGCCGGGTCAGGGTCCCGTCCTTTTCGCTGGTCACCCAGACCGCCTTCGGGCCGGCGTCGAGCCGCAGCGGCGGGGTGCCGACCGCGATCGGGTCCGAGACCTCCGGCCCGTCGCTTCCGAGCAGCAGGAAGAGGACGGCGGCGACCATCGCCAAGACGAAGACAACGGCCCCGCTCACCAGCCAGGCGGTTGCCCTGCCTCCTATCCGCCCGAAGAAACCCTGGGAGCGATTGGGGACGGTGGTGCGCTCGCCGCGGTCGTGGGAGAGGACCGCGGTCGGCCGCACCTCCGAGTCCTCGGCGCCCCGCGCGGCGGCGATCAGGGCGCCGGCGGTCGCGTAACGCGCCGCGGGATCTTTGGCCACGGCGCGCCGGATCGCCTCGTCCACCCCCCGCGGCATCTCCGGCGGCGTGTCCGCCTCCTCGCGCTCGAAGGGGGCGACGGCGGTGATCGCCTCGTAGAGGACGCAGCCGAGCGAGTAGACGTCAGCGGCCGGCCCGAGTGAATCTCCCCGCCACTGCTCCGGCGACATGTACTGGGCGGTGCCGACGACCGAGGCGCTGCTGGCGGCGCCGCTCTCGTCGATCGCTTTGGCGAGGCCGAAGTCGGAGAGGTAGGCGCGGTCGCCGTCGACGAGGATGTTCTGCGGCTTGACGTCGCGGTGGACGATGCCGGCGGCGTGGGCGGCGTCGAGCGCGTCGGCGACCTGGGCAAGGAGGTTGATCGCCCGCCGCGGCGGCAGCGGGCCCTCGGTGTCGATCAGCCTGCGCAGGTCCCCGCCCTCGACCAGCCGCATCGCCACGACCAGCTCGCCGTCGACCTCGCGCGAGTCGTAGATCGGCACCACCGAGGGGTGCTCGAGGCGGGCGGCAAGGCGGGACTCGCGCAGGAAGCGCTCGCGGAAGCCCTTGCGGTCGGCGAGCTCACGGGCGATCACCTTCAGGGCCACCGGCCGGTCGAGGCCGAGGTGGGTGGCGCGGTAGACGACGCCCATCCCGCCTCGCGCGATCAGCTCTTCGATCCGGTAGCCGGCAACTTCGTCGCCAATGGAAAAGTCCCCCACCCGGCCGTTATAGCCGGATGGGGGACGGAACCGCCGACTGGTCGCCGGGGGTTAGCGGCGTTGCGGCACCGGCTGCCAGTCGATCACCGGGCCGAGGACCGTGCCTTCGCCTTCGTCGAAGTCGTAGCCGGAGGCGAGGCTCGACTGATGACGGGTCTCGACGTTGACCGAGACCAGCTGCTGTTCCTCGCCGACCGCGACGAAGGCGGCCACCCGCTTGCCGTCGGAGGAGAAGACGGAGCTGGTCTCCGACTGGTCCGGCAGCTGGCTCAGCTTGCGGGCTTTGGTCGGGCCGATCTTCTTCACCCAGAGGCCCTGGGCGCGGCGGAAGATCAGCGTCTTGCCGTTCGGGGCGACGTCTTCGACGTAGGCCGAGCCGACGCCGGCGACCTGCGACTTCACCTTGGTGCCGTTTTGCAGGATCGTGTAGATGTCGGCGTAGGCGGCCGGGCCCGGCGCGCTCTCGCCGCGGCTGAAGACGATGCCGCCGGCGAAGAACCGCGGTGCGAACTCGTCTACCCCGGCGGTCGGCGTCAGACGGCGGGCGTTACCGCCGGTCGGCCGGATCAAGGCGATGTCGTCGTTGCTGACGCCGTTGGACGGCGTGATCGCCGCGCTGGTGCGGACGAAGACGATCCACTTGCCGTCGGGAGAGAAGGCCGCTTCGTGGTCGTCAGAGCCGCTGGTCAGCGCCCGCAGGCCGCCGCCGGTGGCACCGACCGTGTAAAGGCTGGCCGCGCCGCCCGCGGCCGCGCGCCGCTCGAAGACGACGTAGCGCCCGTTGGGGGCGATCTTCGGCAGCGAGTCGATCTCGGGGCCGCTGGTCAGCTGCCGCTGGCCCGAGCCGTCAGGCCGCACCGAGTAGATGTCGCCGCCGCGGGTGAAGGCGATCGTGCGCCCGTCCGGCGAGAAGTTCGGTTCGGTGTCGGTCGGATCTTCGGTCAGCTGGTTCAGCCGCCCGTCTTTGACGGCGAACAGGCCGCCTTTGACCTCGTCTCCAACTTTCGAGGATTTCGAGAAGACGACCGCGCCCGTGTTGGACGCCGCCGAGGCCGCTGCCGGGACCACGAGGGCGAGCAGCGCGAACATTGCGATCAGGGTCTTCTTGAACATCAGTTGCTCCTTTCACGAGCAATAGGTGACTTGATGCACCAATGCTCGGATCTGGAGCCGTGCCGGCCAATGACAGCCGGTTCCCCTATCGGGCCGCGTTTGACCCGGCTTGGGCCACCTGGTTGGGAGGGGGCGGTGGGGGTGCCCCGGGCGCACCTCCGCCGCGTCATCGCACCCGGCTGACGCCCAAGCGCTTGTGGCGCGGCTCCATGCTGAGTGTCCGGGACACCCCCACCACCCCTCCTCTCGACAGCATCTGGTTGACCGCCTTTTCGCGAGACCGTGAAAAGGTGCGATATACGCGGTTTTTTACGGTCTCGGTGAGTTGGTGCTTCAGAAGCTGTCGAGTAAGGGACGGGTGCCGTCCCTCCCCCACCGCAGCTGTTCTCAGCGAGGCCGGTCGAGACCGAGCTCGATGACCCTGGCCGCGATCTGCCGTGGGCGGTCGCGGCCGGTGTCGCCGGGGATGTCTAGCTTGGCGGCGAGGGCGTCGAGGCGGCGCTGGGCGGTGCGCTCGGAGACGTGGAGCTCGGCGGCGATCTCGGCCCGGGTGGCGGGACGGCCGGCGAAGGCTCCCTCGCTGCGGTAGGGGGCGACGAGGGCCGCGGCGGTCGCTCGCTCCTCCTCGCTCAGCGCCACCGCGGGCTCGCTGGCGGCGACCGTGGCGCCGACGGGGGTCACCGAGCCCGTCTTCACTTCCAGGCGGTGGCCGCCGACGATCAGGGTGTCGCCGTCGCGCAGGCGCCGCGGCCGGTCGAGCGGCTCGCCGTTCAGCGCGGTGCCGTTGCGGCTGTCGAGGTCGGTCGCCATCAGCACGTCGCCGCGGCGTTCGATCTCCAGGTGGTTCCAGGAGACCTCCTCGTCCTCAAGCACGACGTCGGTCTCGGGGGAGCGCCCGACCACCGTTCGCTCCGCCGTCAGCGCGAAGGAGTGCGGCGCCTCGCCGCTGGCGGAGATCCAGAGTCGCGGATCCATCCGCCGAGATTAAAACTCGGCGGGGTCGGAGGAGGGGCGGCCGAACCGCGTGTGCGGCTGGCGAGCGCCGGACCAAGCGGGGCAAGGACGCAGGGAGGCCGAATAGCAGCGCTATTTGGCCGACTGAGGACGCCGCACCGCGCAGTGTCCGCCGCCGCCAGGCGTGCGGGGTTCGGCCGCCCCTCCTCTTAGTAGCGGTAGTGGTCCGGCTTGAAGGGGCCCTCGACCGGGACGCCGAGGTAGGCCGACTGCTCCGGGGAGAGCTCGGTCAGGTCGACCCCCAGCGCCGCCAGGTGCAGGCGGGCGACTTTCTCGTCGAGGTGCTTGGGGAGGACGTAGACGCCGGGCTCGCCGCCGTATTTGTCTTCGCGGTGGCCGAAGAGCTCGATCTGGGCGATCACCTGGTTGGTGAACGAGTTCGACATCACGAAGCTCGGGTGGCCGGTCGCGTTGCCGAGGTTCAGCAGCCGCCCTTCGGAGAGGACGATGATCGCGTGGCCGTCGGGGAAGGTCCACTCGTCGACCTGCGGCTTGACCTCGACCCGCTTGGCGTCGGACTCTTCCAGCGTCGCCATTTCGATCTCGTTGTCGAAGTGGCCGATGTTGCCGACGATCGCGTTGTGCTTCATCCGCCGCATGTGGTCGAGGGTGATGATGTCCTTGTTGCCGGTGGCGGTGACGAAGATGTCGGCGGTCTCGACGACGTCCTCGAGCTTGCGCACCTCGTAGCCCTCCATCGCCGCCTGCAGGGCGCAGATCGGGTCGATCTCGGTGACGATCACCCGGGCGCCCTGACCGCGAAGGCTGGAGGCGCAACCCTTGCCGACGTCGCCGTAGCCGCAGATGACCGCGACCTTGCCGCCGATCATCACGTCGGTGCCGCGGTTGATGCCGTCGACCAGCGAGTGGCGACAGCCGTAGAGGTTGTCGAACTTCGACTTGGTGACCGAGTCGTTGACGTTGATCGCCGGGAAGAGCAGGTCGCCGGTCTCGGCCAGCTGGTAGAGCCGGTGGACGCCGGTGGTCGTCTCCTCGGTGACGCCCTTGATGTTGGCGGCGATCTTGGTCCAGCGCTGCGGGTCATCCGCGAGGCTGCGCTGC